>CANQVZ010000029.1 GCA_947627425.1 uncultured Clostridia bacterium
TTTGCATTAAAATCATCTTGGAAACATAAAAAATGGTATTTCCTTAAATTGAAAATACCATTTTTATCGACAGTCTGCGGAGCTAAAAGCTCCGTTCTTTGCGTGTCGATAATATATTTTTTGACCCTTCAGTTGTTTTGTGGGTGTTCGGTAAGCCTCCCTCTACTCAGCACTTTTGCTTCGCAAAAGCAAGGCTGCGCCTTGGCGAATAAGTCTTTTCGCTGCAATGAGGGAGGGGGACCTTTGCGCCGAAAGAAGTCGGTCAGTCCTTTAGGGCTGACTTTGCCGAAGGCAAAGCGCTGATACGAAGGCGGTGGAAGGAGTATAATATTGTTAGTTACGCATTCTCCCTCAGTCGCCCTACGGGCGACAGCTCCCTCCCGGAGGGAGCCTTTTCATTTTCGTAACGGTTCCCACCTAACCACAAACGGGGACTGTCCTGCGCAGCCGGGACTGTCCCCAAATGTTCTTTTTGCCCCCTCTCACACCTCCCATTCATTCTCATCGCAGTTTTCAAACACGGCTTCTTCCCTATTGATATGCTCTATTTTGGAAACGGACACCTCATAAGCCGTTTTTTCCACAAGCTCCGTTTCCGAAAGCTTTTTCTGATAGGTGCGCGACTGCATCCTGCCCGTGAGCATAATATTACTGCCCACCTCCAGATTGGACGCAAAGCGCGCATTCCTGCCCCAGCATATGATGGGTATATAGTCCGACTTGTTATATGCTCTGTTGACTGCCACAAGCACATCGGCTATCTCTCTGCCGAACGGCGTGGTCCTATATACGGGCGGCTTGCAGATATAGCCGTTTAATTGTATGGAATTTATGTCCCTGCTCTTTTCCTCATTTACCGCTATGTCCTTTGCAAAGACGGTAAGTATAAGATGCGTCTTGCCCTCCGAATAGCTGTTGTATGAGCGCAGCTGTCCCGTGACGGTCACAAACTGCCCTCTCTGCGCCTCTATATCTATAAGCAGTCTTTCGGACACGGTGACGGGCAGTGTGTCATATGTCTCGCTTAGTCGCTTTGAAAGCAAGCTAAAGCTGTAGAACGCCTCGCCGTAGACCTGATGGCTGTATTCAAAATCCGACGCTATGCGGCCGCTCAGTATTATGTAGTTATTCTGCGTATTGTTTTCCATTGTTGTGCTCCTTCCTGTTTTCAGTTGTTTACTTATTTATTTTTATTCCAAAACGCTTAATTTTAGAATAAAAATAAAAAAATTTAAAAAAATATTGAACTATCGGCAAAATAGTGGTAAAATACAATTTAACAGATTAAAGCAATCAATTAAAGGAGAGATGCACAATGACCATGAAAGAAGCCATAAGCAAGGTAGTTGCAGGCGAAAACCTCACACTTGACGAGGCAAAGGAAGTAATGAACATAATGCTGAGCGGAGATGCGGAGCAGGCGCAGCTTGGAAGCTTCCTCACGGCGCTCAGGATAAAGGGCGAAACCATAGACGAGATAGTCGGCTTTGCTACCGTTATGCAGTCCGCCGCAAAGCATGTGAAGCCCAAGACCGACATTAACTACATAGATCTTGTGGGTACGGGCGGCGACGGCACAAATACATTCAACATTTCCACAACCTCTGCGCTCGTGGCAGCAGGCGCGGGAGTGCCTATAGCAAAGCACGGCAACAGAGCCATATCCAGCAGGAGCGGCGCGGCAGACTGCCTCGAAGCCCTCGGTATAAACATTATGCTTGACGCCGACAAGGTCGAAAAATGTATAGAGGAAACGGGCATGGGCTTTATGTTTGCTCCTATATTCAATCAAGCCATAAAGAATGTGGGTCAGGCAAGGAAATCAATAGGCATAAGGACGGTATTCAATATATTAGGTCCCGTTTCAAACCCCAGCAACGCAAAGGGCGCGCTCATAGGCGTATACAGCGACAGCCTCACAGAGCCTCTTGCAAAGGCTATGTGCGCAATGGGCGTTGAAAGAGGCATGGTAGTTTGCGGCGGAGGATGCACCGATGAGATCACCGTTGCAGGCACAACGCACGTGTCGGAAATAAAGGACGGCGCAGTGACCACATACGACATAAAGCCCGAAGACTTCGGCATTGCCCGCGCAAAGGCTGAGGATCTCAAGGGCGGCACAGGCGAGGAAAACGCCGTTATAACAAAGAACATTTTAAACGGCGAAAAGGGTCCCAAGAGAGATGTCGTTCTTATGAACGCAGGCGCGGCAATATACATTGCAGGACTTGCCGACACAATGGCTGACGGCATAAAGATGGCTGAAAAATCCATAGACGACAAGGCGGCTATGAATGTTCTTGAAAAGCTTGCAAAATTTACACAAAATTAACTTTTAAGGCACTCAATTAAATATACTTGTAGTGTACAATTTGGCGCTGTTTTATTGGCAGTTTTGGCAAAGGGAAAGTGAAAACTTTCCCTTTTTTGTTTAAAATAAACAAAAAATTTTTTATGTTTGTATAATTTGCAAAAAAATGAAAAAAATAAGTTGTGAATAAATATTCTTTCAAACAAAAAAAAATTGTGTTAATATATTATCGAGGTAATATTTTTTAAGATCGAAAGGAGGCTTGACAATATGTACAGCATCGGTGACAGAGTAGTCTACCCTATGTACGGGGCAGGTGTTATCGAAAATATCGAAGACAGAGATATTGACGGAAAAACTATAACCTATTATGTCCTTAAAATACCCGTAAGCAATCTTAAAATCATGGTTTCTGTCGAAAAAGCCGAGAAGTGCGGTCTGAGAGATATCGTTTCTGCCGAGGATGTTATGCACATTGTCGAGGACGCCGATATTATAGAAATGTCCGACAACTGGAATCAGCGCTATCAGGACAATATGGAAAAGCTCAAAACGGGCGATCTGCTCAAGGTGATGCAGGTGTTCAAAACTCTTTTTGTAAGAGAAAGAAACAAGAGCCTTTCCAACATAGAAAAAAAACTCATGGGTACCGCAAGGCAGATAATTTTAAGCGAGATTATACTCTCCAAGGATGTGGACAAGACGGGAGCGGAACAACTCCTTATGGAAGGTATCGCGCTGTCTATATAGTTAAGCATTTTAAACGGCTGTTTTCAGCCGTTTTTTGTTGCCTTGGCATTTTTTAAAAAATTTGTTCTAATTTGCATTTTTATCGAAAAAAAATTCTAATATCTGTTGATTTATATACCGCGTTGTGGTATACTCTTCTAATAGGAGTTGATAATATGAGCGACTTTAAAGTGGTTTCAAAATTCAAGCCTACGGGCGACCAGCCGCAGGCAATAGAAAAGCTTACCGAAGGACTTAAAAGCGGAAAGAAATTTCAGACGCTCCTCGGCGTTACGGGCAGCGGAAAGACCTTCACAATGGCTAATATAATAGAAAAAATAAATAAACCCACTCTTGTGATAGCGCACAATAAGACACTTGCGGCGCAGCTCTACAACGAGTTCAAGGAATTTTTCCCCAACAATGCCGTGGAGTATTTTGTGAGCTACTACGACTATTATCAGCCCGAGGCTTATGTGCCGTCCACGGACACATATATAGAAAAGGACAGCTCCGTGAACGACGAAATAGATAAGCTGCGCCACTCCGCCACCTCCGCCCTTTTCGAGCGGAAGGATGTTATAGTTGTGGCAAGCGTGAGCTGTATATATGGACTCGGCGCGCCCATAGACTACAACACAATGACGCTCTCCATAAGACCGGGTATGCAAAAAAGCCGTGAGGAGGTACTCAAAAGGCTTGTGGATATACAATACACCCGCAACGAGATGGATTTTCAGAGAGGCACATTCAGAGCAAAGGGCGATGTTGTGGAGGTAATACCCGCAGGAAATGACGACACTGCCATAAGGATAGAATTTTTCGGCGACGAGATAGACAGAATAACCGAAATAGATGTACTTACGGGAGAAATAAAGGGAAGACGGAGCCATGTTTCCATTTTCCCCGCCTCTCACTATGTAACATCCGGCGACAACCTCAAAAGAGCACTCAGGGACATAAGCGCAGAGCTTGACGAAAGATATGCGCAGTTAAAATCGCAGGACAAGCTCCTGGAGGCACAGAGGATATTGCAGAGGACAAACTACGACATGGAAATGATGCAGGAAATGGGCTTTTGCTCGGGCATAGAGAACTATTCAAGGCATCTGGACGGCAGAGCGCCGGGAAGTATGCCCCACACCCTGATAGACTATTTCCCCAAGGATTTCCTCATGATAATAGACGAGAGCCATGTTACCGTTCCACAGGTGGGCGGTATGTACAACGGCGACAGGTCTAGAAAGACCACACTTGTGGATTTCGGCTTCAGACTGCCCTCGGCTCTGGACAACAGACCGCTTAAATTTGAGGAATTTGAAGGCAAGATAAATCAAATGATATTCGTATCCGCCACCCCCGGAAAATACGAATATTCCCACTCGGAGCAGACCGTGGAGCAGATAATAAGACCCACCGGACTTCTCGATCCCGAAGTGGAGGTAAGACCCGTAGACGGTCAGATAGACGACCTCATAAGCGAGATACACAAGACAACGGCAAAGGGCGGCAAGGTGCTTGTGACCACCCTCACAAAGAGAATGGCGGAGGATCTCACAAAGTATCTCAAGGAATCGGGCATAAGAGTGAATTATCTGCACTCCGACATAGACACGCTTGAAAGACTGGAGATAATAAGGGATCTCAGGCTTGATGTTTTTGATGTGCTTGTGGGAATAAACCTATTGCGCGAGGGCTTGGACATACCCGAAGTGAGCCTCATAGCCATAATAGACGCCGACAAGGAGGGCTTTTTGAGAAGCGAAACTTCGCTCATACAGACCATAGGCAGAGCCGCAAGAAATGCCGAGGGTCATGTCATAATGTATGCCGATACCATTACCGACTCCATGCGAAACGCCATAAGCGAGACCAACAGAAGGCGTTACATACAGGAGGAATACAACAGAGAGCACGGTATAACGCCCAAGACCATAAAGAAAAAGGTACACGAAATAATTGCGGCTACGGAAGGCGTTGCAAAGAAGAAAATCGATATTTTGGACAAGGATCCCGAATCCATGTCCAGAGAAGAGCTTTTACTCGCAATAAAGAAGATAGAAAAGAATATGAAAAAGGCTGCCGCCGACCTCGACTTTGAAAAGGCGGCTGAGCTGAGAGACAGAATGCTTGAAATGAAGAAGCTCTCGCTCATGTGATCAAGGAGATAAAAATGGCACTTAACGAAATTATAATCAAAGGCGCAAGAGCCAACAACCTTAAAAATTTTGACCTGACCATACCGCGTGACAAGCTTGTTATATTTACGGGCTTGAGCGGCAGCGGAAAGTCCAGCCTTGCCTTCGACACCATTTATGCCGAGGGTCAGCGCAGATATGTGGAGAGCCTGAGCTCATACGCAAGGATGTTCCTCGGACAGATGGACAAGCCCGAATGCGACAGCATAGAGGGACTTTCTCCCGCTATTTCAATTGACCAAAAGACCACAAGCAACAATCCGCGTTCCACGGTCGGCACAGTCACGGAGATATACGACTATTTAAGGCTTTTGTTTGCAAGAGTAGGCACGCCCCACTGCCCCAAGTGCGGAAAGGAAATACACAGGCAGACGGTAGACCAGATAACGGACAAAATACTGGAGCTTGACGAGGGCACCAGAATACAGCTCCTTGCTCCCGTTGTGCGCGGACGAAAGGGTGAACACACCAAGCTTCTGGACGATGCGCGCAGGAGCGGATATGTAAGAGCGCGAGTAGACGGCATAATATACGAGCTGGGCGAGGAGATAAAGCTTGAAAAGAACAAAAAGCACAACATAGAGATAGTTGTGGACAGACTCGTTGTCAAGGAAGACATAGAGCAGAGATTGAGCGAATCCATAGAGACCGCATCTGCTCTCACGGGAGGTATAATACTTGTGGATGTGATAGGCGGAGAAGAAATAGTTTTCAGTCAGAACTTCGCCTGCCCCGACTGCGGCATAAGCATAGAGGAGATAGAGCCTCCCATGTTCTCATTCAACAATCCCCGCGGCGCCTGCCCCGACTGCATGGGACTGGGTGTCAAGATGATAATAGACGAGGACATAATTGTCCCCAACAAGAAGCTTTCACTGCGTCAGGGCGCCATAAACGCCATGGGCTGGGGCAACATTGCAAGCCCCGATTCGTCCGCATATGCGCTTTTGCAGGGACTTATGGGTATGTACAACTTTGACCTTGACACGCCCTATAAGGATCTTCCCGAGGCTGTGCGCGATGCTCTTATGTACGGCACTCACGGCGCAGAGATATCCGTTCCCTACAAGGTGGCAGGCAAGACAAAATATTACAGCTTTGCCTTCGAGGGCGTTATAACAAGCCTTGAGAGGCGCTACAGAGAAAGCAGCTCGGAGCTTGCAAGAGAGGAATACGAGTCATACATGACAAGCGTCAAATGTCCCACCTGTCAGGGCAGACGCCTCAAGCCCGAGGTGCTTGCCGTAACCGTGGGCGGTAAAAATATAGCTGAGGTCACGGAGCTTTCAATAAAAGAGCTTAGAAATTTCTTTAACAATATAGAATGGACGCCCACGCAGGTGGCTATAGGTCAGCAGATATTCAAGGAAATAAATGCAAGAATAGGCTTTCTTATAGATGTGGGGCTTGAATATCTCACTCTTGCAAGAACGGCGGGAACATTAAGCGGAGGCGAGGCGCAGAGAATAAGGCTTGCAACACAGATAGGCTCCGGACTTGTGGGCGTGCTGTATATACTTGACGAGCCGAGCATAGGTCTTCACCAAAGAGACAACGACAAGCTCCTTGCCACCTTAAAGCATCTCAGAGATCTCGGAAACACTCTCATTGTGGTAGAGCACGACGAGGACACCATGAGAGCGTCCGACTATATAGTGGACATTGGTCCGTATGCGGGCGAAAGAGGCGGAGAGGTCGTCTTTGCGGGCGAATACAAGGACATACTTAACTGCAAAAATTCCGTTACGGGCGCATTTCTGAGCGGACGCGAAAAAATAGAAGTACCCAAGACAAGGAGAAAGGGAAACGGTGAATTTCTCCATGTGCTGGGCGCGAGAGAAAATAACCTCAAAAATATAGATGTGGATATACCTCTCGGCTGCTTTGTATGCGTGACGGGAGTGTCGGGCAGCGGCAAAAGCTCGCTTGTGAACGAAATAATATACAAGACGCTTGCAAGAGATCTCAACAGAGCAAAAATAAAGCCCGGAAAATGCGACGATGTGACCGGACTTGAAAATCTGGACAAGATAATAAACATAGACCAAAGTCCCATAGGCAAAACGCCGAGGTCTAACCCCGCGACATACACGGGACTTTTCGACCTCATAAGAGATCTTTACACACAGCTGCCCGAATCAAAGGTGAGAGGCTTCAGCAAGGGACGCTTCAGCTTCAATGTAAAGGGCGGACGCTGCGAAGCCTGCAAGGGCGACGGCATAATAAAAATAGAGATGCACTTCCTGCCCGATGTGTATGTTCCCTGCGAGGTGTGTGGAGGAAAGAGATACAACAGGGAAACGCTCGAGGTGAAATACAAAGGAAAGACGATATCGGACGTACTGGATATGACCATAGACGAGGCTTGTGTTTTCTTTGAAAATCTGCCGAGGATAAAGAGCAAGCTGGACACGCTCAAGGCTGTAGGTCTGGGATATGTCAAGCTTGGGCAAAGCTCCACCACGCTGAGCGGAGGCGAGGCGCAGAGAGTGAAGCTTGCCACGGAGCTAAGCAGACGGAGCACGGGAAAGACGATATATGTGCTCGACGAGCCGACTACGGGACTGCACAGCTATGATGTAAGGAGGCTTATAAACATACTCCAACAGCTCACAGAGGGCGGAAACACCGTTGTTGTGATAGAGCACAATCTGGATGTAATAAAGACAGCCGACTATATAATAGATTTGGGACCCGAGGGCGGAGACGGCGGAGGAACCGTCGTTGCCTGCGGAACTCCCGAGGAAATATGCAAAAACAAAAAATCATACACGGGGCAGTATCTCAAAAAACTGCTTTGAGAAAGGAAAAATATATGAAAAAGATATTTGCGTTATTTTTGGCAATAACATTTTTTACTTCAAGCGTATATGCGCAGACAAATTTCGATGATGACAGCATGATAAGGCAATATTCAAGAAAATATGTCGAAACGCTTGTTGCCGAGGGCGGTATACACGGCTATACCGACAACACCTTCAAGCCACAGGGCACGGTAACAAGAGCCGAATTTATGAGTATGTGCTTCAACTCGTTTTACAAGGGCGACCTGACGGACTATATTGCCGATGTGATCGGCGAAGAAAAATACAACGACATAGTTTATGAAAACGGCTTTGACAAGGTGTGGAACGGCGCCGCAGACAATATGCTTGCAGCGGCGGCGTATATGGAGCTTTCGGATAGCTTTAAAGGCGAAGAATGGAACGAGCCCATAACGAGGGCTGAAGCAGCGCGTATGCTCTACCGTTCGCTTTTAAAGTTCAAGGACGAAAATATTGAAGGCACGGAATATAACGGCATTATAAACGATTGGAATATTATTTCGCAGACCGAATATGCTGAAGATATAAGCGCTCTGTTTGCTTTGGGTATAGTTCAGGGAGATGCGAACGGCAATTTTGAGCCCGAACGCAGCCTCACAAGAGAGGACAGCGCAATACTCATATGCAAGGCATTGCACAGCGAATTGAGGGAGGTCAAAAAAGTGTCGGATACATATATTCTACCCTCCGGCGAAAGAGGCGTGAGGACAATAAAAAACTTTATCGCCACCGCCTTTGAGCCTGTGGGCAAGGTAATGTATGTATACGGCGGAGGCTGGAATGAGGCTGACGACGGCGCGGGAACAGAGGCAATGACCTTAGGGCTTTCGCAGAGCTGGCTCGACTTCGCAAAGGATAAGACAGCCTCATACAACTACAATGACTATGACTACACAAAGGATGTAAGCGTCATACATGACGGTCTGGACTGCTCCGGCTATGTTGGCTGGGCGATATACAATGTTTTAAACGACGGCAAGGGCTATGTTACCAATTCATACAAAATGGACGATATGCTCCAGGCTATGGGCTACGGCAGCATTGTGGAAAGGGAGGATGTTTCCGAGGTAAAGGCGGGCGACATAATGGCAAGCAACTGTGACGACTGCAAGCACGTGTTCATTTCTCTGGGCAAGTGCTCCGACGGAAGTATGCTTCTTCTCCATTCAAGCCCTCCCGGAGTGCAGCTTAGCGGCACATATACGCCCGACGGGAACAAAAATTCCGAAGCAATAAAGCTGGCTTCGGAGTATATGAAGAAATATTATCCCGATTGGTACAATAAATTTCCCGACAATTCCCGAAACGCATCTTATCTCACTCATTACAACAGATTTGTGTGGTCTGCATTGAGCGATGACGAGGGCATAAGAGATATGAGCCCGAGGGAAATACTTGAAGTGATGTTCGGGGAGTAGGAAAAAATGTTAAAATAAACCGGCAAGACTTGCAAGCAAGTCTTGCACCCTACCACCATTTCGGCACAAAGCAAGCTTTATTTGAAATGGTCCCCCTCCCCTGAAAGGGGAGGCAAGGGTTTCGGTTTTCCCTCACCTCTTGGCTCCCCCTTAGGGGGAGCTGTCAACTCGTAGAGTTGACTGAGGGGGAAACGAAAAAATAATTTGATTTTTCGACACTAAAAAAGGACTGCAAACGCAGTCCTTTTTTGATGTCACACCTTCACAAGCTCATATTCTCTTGAACCTATGCCGAGCTTAGCCGCCATTTCAACCGTATATAAGCCGTTTTGAGATTCTATCCTTTCAACAAGGTGATCCCTGCCCTTATCCTTTGAATTATACACAAGGTCAAGGCAAGCCTGATCTATGGCAACGGGATCGTCTGATGCAAGTATACCTATATCAGCCATGCATGGGTCCTCTGCAACCGCGCAGCAATCGCAGTCCACGGACATATTTTTCATTACATTAATATAAACTATCTTGTCCCCGAAAAGCTTTATAACGGATGACGCAGCATCAGCCATAGAGGCAAGGAAGGAATCGTGATCGGATGTCCAGAAAGCGTCGGGATCTCCCGCGCCGTGAATATAAGCCTTGCCGAATGACGAGGCAATGCCTATCGAAAGCTGTTTGAGCGCTCCGCCGTAGCCTCCCATAGGATGTCCCTTGAAGTGCGAAAGCACAAGAAGCGAATCATAGTTCTTTATATCCTTACCCACATAGTTTTTCTTTATCATCTGTCCGTTGGGTATTTCAAGCTCCAGATCGGGACCCTCCGCATCCAGAAGATCAACCTTGAAATATTTTGACCAGCCGTGAGCCTCAAGCGTTTTAATATGCTTTTCGGTGGTATTCCTCTCGCCGTCATATGCTGTGTTGCACTCTGCAACAGTTCCTCCCGTATAATCTATAACGGGCTTAAAAAAGTCGGGTCTTAAAAAGTTCTGATTACCGACCTCGCCCGAATGGAGCTTTACGGCAATATTTCCATCAAGCTTTCCCTCATAGAGCTTATAGAGCTCCAGCACCTTTTCGGGAGTTATTATATCCGTAAAATATACCTTTGGTTTCATTTTGCCCTGCCTCCTTATAATTATTGCTTACCTTAATTTTACAACACAAACATTATAAAATCAATAGCTTTTATTGTTTAAGCGAATACAATATAGCATTACATATAGCTGCAGCAACATTGCTGCCGCCCTTTCTTCCCCTCGCCACTATATATGGGCAGTCAAGCTCAAATATAAGCTCCTTCGCCTCCACAACATTCACAAAGCCCACGGGTACGGCAATGATGCCCTTAGGGCTTACCCTGCCCTCCTTTATAAGCTCGTAAAGCCTCACAAGCGCCGTGGGAGCGTTGCCTATGGCGAAAATTATGTCCCCGTCAAGCTCCGCCGCCTTATCCATTGAAGCCACAGCTCTTGTGGTGCCGTTTTCTTTAGCTTTTTTAGCAACATCCTCATCACTCATAAAGCAGTACGCCTCGCCGCCGAAACGCGCAAGAGAGCCTTTGTTTATACCCGCCCTTGCCATCTGCGTGTCCGTCACCACGGACGCGCCATTTTTTATAGCGGAGCGCATGGCTTCAACGGCATTCTCCGAAAAGCATAGATTATCTACATAGTCAAAGTCTGCCGTAGTGTGTATCACCCTTTTTATGACCGCCTCATTCCGAGGGTCAAGCCTCTTATCGCCAAGCTCCGAGCTTATTATTTCAAAGCTCCGTCTTTCTATATCCTTTGGCAGCATATTTTCAAGAATTATTCTTCCCATATTTTATCCCCTTCAGTCTATATCCTTTTAAAAACTATGTCATATATTCTTTCAATATCGAGAGAGGCTCTCAATATATCCGCAAGCTTGTCATACTGCTTGTTTCTGTACTCCTTATAACTCATAACGGAAGGTTCTCCGCGTTTAACGCCCTTTACACCATAAAGAATGTCTAAAAGAGATGACCTTATGCCGTCCTCATCAAACAAGCCGTGTATATATGTACCCAATATATTTTTACACACAAGGCCGCCGTTTTTAGGCGCAAAGGGCTGTATTTCTCCGTCCTGCGCACAATATTGTGTCCTGCCCGCGTGTATCTCATAGCCCGTTATTTTTTTACCCGAAAGAGGCTCAAACACGCCTTTTATCTCATGTGCAGAGGTCGTCACGGGAGCTGTTGTTTTATCCTTTTCAAGCTCCGTACTCACGGGCAAAAGTCCCATGCCCCTTATTTCGCCTCCGCCCTCTATATTCAAGGGATCGGACACACTCATGCCGAGCATCTGAAAGCCTCCGCATATGCCCATCACCAATTTGCCGTCATTCGCCCGCTTTATTATTTCCGCTTCAATTCTGCTTTCTCTAAGCCATTTAAGGTCTGCAATCGTGTTTTTTGTGCCGGGCAGTATTATAAGGTCGGGTTCTCCAAGCTCTGCCGTGTTTTTTACATAGCGCACGGAAACATTTCTTTCGGCTTCAAGCGCGTGGAAATCCGTGAAGTTGGATATCTTGGGCAGCCTTATGACCGCAATATCTATTGCCAAATTTTTTTCCTTTTCTCCGAAGCCTCTATAAAGCGAATCCTCCTCGTCTATATCTATATCCGCGTACGGCACCACGCCTATTACCTTCTTGCCGCATATGTCCTCCAGCATTTCAAGTCCGGGCTTTAATATATTTTCATCGCCTCTGAATTTGTTTATTATAAGTCCCTTTACTCTTTCTCTTTCATCGGGGCGCAGAAGGTCTACCGTGCCCTTGAGTTGAGCAAATACTCCGCCCCTGTCTATATCGCCCACGAGCAGAACGGGAGCGTCTGCCATACCTGCCATACCCATATTTACAATGTCGTTTTCATTGAGATTTATTTCAACAGGACTGCCCGCTCCCTCTATGACAATTATATCGTGTTTTTTTGAAAGCTCCTCATATGCGCTTTTTATTATGGGTATAAATTCCTTCTTTTTTTCATAATATTCGGATGCCTTCATATTGCGCAAAGCCTTACCCATTATTATCACCTGCGAACCCATATCCGTGACGGGCTTCAAAAGTATGGGATTCATACTTGCGGAGGGCAGAATACCGCAAGCCTCCGCCTGTACCGCCTGTGCCCTGCCTATCTCCGCGCCGTCCTGCGTTATAAATGAATTTAGCGCCATATTCTGCGATTTGAACGGAGCTGCGCTGTAGCCGTCCTGCGCAAATATCCTACACAGTCCCGATGTTATTATGCTTTTGCCCACATTTGACATTGTGCCCTGTATCATTATAGACATCGCCACGGCTATTCCTCCTTGTATTTTCTGAAATTATCTATAAATATCTCGTTTTCACTGTGTTTTTTGACCGCTATCCTGAAATAGCCCTTGCCAAGTCCCGTGAAGTCCGAGCAATCTCTTATGAGTATGCCTTTTTTGAGCATATAGTCATACAAGCCTTCATCGGCTTTGAACAATATAAAATTTGCGGAGCTTTCATAGACCTTATAAGCAAGCTTTTTAAGCTCAATTGAAAGATATTTCCTTTCATGGCGTATTAGCTTTAGAGTTTCCGACATATATTTTTTGTCCTTAAGCGCCTCTGTGCCCGCAAGCTGGGCAGGCAGAGAAACGCTCCACAAGGGCATTGTATTCCTTATTTTTCCCAAAAGAGCGCCATCCGAGCTAAGCATATAGCCAAGCCTCAGTCCCGCCATAGAATATATCTTAGTAAAGGCTCTAAGAACTATTATGTTGGTATAGGAATATATATCCCTTTTGAAAGTCAGGCTGTCATCAGCCTCGCAAAACGGCAGAAAGCACTCGTCTATACAAAGGTACGCGTTGTTTTCAAGACATTTTTTTGCAAGTCTTTCAATATAGTCCCTATCATAGAGCCTGCCCGTGGGATTGTTGGGGCTGCAAATGAAAACAATATCCGTTCCGCCGTCAACACGGTCTATAAATGCCTCGTCGGGCTTGAAGTCGTTTTTTTCACTAAGCATATGATAATGCATTTTTCCGCCCGCAATGCTCACCGCTCTTTCGTATTCATAAAAACAGGGCGCAGGCGCAAGCGCTTTTTTCACGCCTAAGCAAAGGCATATTAGGTGTATTAATTGTGTGGTTCCGTTTCCCGCTATAATGCTTTCCTCTTTTACGCCGTCGTTCTCGGCTATGGCAGAGCAGAGCACATCGCAGAAGGGGTCGGGATAACGCGACGAAAGCTCTATTGCCCCACGCGCGACTTCCGCGCTTTTTTTAGGCATACCAAGAGGATTGGTATTGACCGAAAAATCATATTTAACATCATTGCGGTATATATCCCCGCCGTGAAAACAATTCATTTATATCACACTCCACAGTATCGCCGTAACAGCTGCGCCGAACAACAGCGCGCATAAAACGGAAGCATAAAGCATATTGTTGGCTCTTTTTATATCCTCCGGCTCAATACCTCTTATGTTGTCGCCTATTACGGGCTTATGGCAAAGCTTTCCGAAGTAATAATTATCTCCGCCCAGAGCAATATCCAGAGCGCCCGCACATACAGATTCCGTCATGGCGGAATTTGGGCTTGAATGCTTGCGCCTGTCGCGCATGAATATACGCAGAGCATTTTTATAGTCAAGCCTCAGCATAAACGCGGAGATGAGCATAAAAACAGCCGAGAGCCTCGAAGGTATAAAATTCAGCACATCATCGGCATAAGCCGAAAATCTGCCGAAATATATATATTTGTCATTTTTATAGCCCGTCATGGAGTCAAGCGTATTCACAGCCTTATAAAAAAAACCTCCCACAGCGCCGAAAATGAAAATATAAAAAAGCGGAGCTATAACTCCGTCGGAGGTGTTCTCCGCCACAGTCTCCACAGCCGCCCGCGCTATGCCCTCGGCAGTCAAGGGTTGTGTATCTCTGCCCACTATCATTGAGAGTTCCTTTTTGGCTTTTTCCGTGTCCCCATCTCTAAGAGCATGATACACCTTCATGCTCTCCGTTTTAAGGGAACGCATGGCAAGCAGGAAATAGCACATTATTATCTCAAGCGCTGTTTTGAAATACGGATGTATTATATAAGCCATACACAGCAGAAAAACAGGTATGATAACGGACAGTAAAACTACCGTAAGTGTAAGCAGCGCGCCCGCAAAAAGCTTTTTGTCACTGTCGGTTTCTCTTTCCTCCGAGAGCTTAAAAAAGCGTATGAGCATATTTTCAACAAATGTTATGAGACTGCCTATCAGCCTTACGGGGTGCCACGAAATATGCGGATCGCCCATAACGGCGTCAAGCGCAAGCGCACAAATAACAACAATTATCCTCTCTGTCATAGCGTGAGTTCCTCTATATCGACAAGGCGTATTCTGCCCTCTTTATATTCAAGCTCTGCCGAAAATCCTTCGCCGTTTTTGCACTGCCAAATGAAATAATCCCTGTGTGGAAAAGAATACTCATCAAAAATCGCCATTATTGTGCCTCCATGGGCAATGATGGCTATATCCTCACCGCTTACGGGTATTTTTGCAAAGCCTTCGACGCATCTTTTTTGGAAGTCATATCTTTTCTCACCATTTGGAAAACCAGACAGACCTCCGCTTTCAATGAACCTTATATATTCCTTATTATCTTTCAACTCATCATAGTTCTTATATTCAAAGTCGCCAAAATTACACTCTCTAAATTCCGAAATAACAACGGGCTTTATATCGGGATAGAGCGCAGCCGCAGTTTCTCTGCATCTTTTCATAGGGCTTATATACACCGCCTTTACGGTCGGAGCAATCATATGTGAAAAAAGTTCGGTCTTTGACTCGAGCAAAAGTCCTTCATCGGTAGAGCCAACATAACGCCCCTCGGTATTTCCCTTAGTTGCGCCGTGTCTTATAAAATAAATTTTCATTTTATCCTCTTTCCTATGCCGCATATCACCCTTATGACCTGCTCCGCATTTTCGGCAAGAAAGCAATTCACCCTGCCGTTTACATCGCGGTATTTCCTTTCAAAGCTGTCCACGGGCACAAGTCCGCAGCCTATTTCATCCGTTATGACTATGACATCGTCCGCGACAAGCTTCTCCGCCTCCATGAGCGGATCCTGACCGTCCATAAGCTGTGCTTTTACCTTTTCGTGATATTTATTTTCAATTGTATATTTATCTCCGAAGCTTTCAAGGGCATATTTCATCTTGCCCTGAAAGGCACCGCCCGTAATAAGTATCATAACATCATCCTCCCCGATATAACGGTGACTGCAAGTATCATAAGCTCGCAAAGCTCCGTAAAATAACCTGCGATATCCCCCGTTATCCCTCCGAAATGCCTTATAGAAATATGACGGCAGTACATAAAGACCAAAACGGAAGCAAAAAGGCACATAATGCCCCTTACCGTGCCCGAAAGCACGACCGCAGCGACAAAAAGCTCGGCTATGAGTATTGCAATAACCTTTTTATCCGCGCTTTTGGCTGTGAATGCCGCCATGCCGTCCTTTTTTGCCTCCGGAAAGGTTATAACGCCTATGGCGCTCAATATTCTGGAAATGACATAGCCAAAGGCGACAAGCCATATGTCCCCTTCTTCAAGCTCCGTAAAAAGGCAGAAGGTGAGAAGTATATACAATATGCCGTGCATGAGCGCAAAGGCGCCTATATGCGGATCCTTGAGTATCCTGAGCTTTTCCTCCCTCTCCCTGCGCGAAAAAAGCGCGTCGGAGGTGTCAATAAAGCCGTCAAAATGTATGCCTCCGCTTATGACAAGGGGCAAAGCAGTAAGAATGCCCGCACGAAAGATAGAGCCGAAGCCCAGATACACAAGCGCACGAGAGCAGAGCACGGACAAAAGACCTATTACAACGCCTACAAGAGGAAAAAAGCACAATGTATAACGCATATTTTTTTCGCTCCATTCCGCTCTCGGCATAGGTATTGACGAATAAAGCGAAAAGGCAATCATGAGCGATCTCAACACTGCAATTCCCCCTTTATGGCTATTGGCACGGAGCAAACCGTCTCAAAGACGCCGTCCGAAAAAGCCGAAAGCTCTCCGTTTATAAAGCCCAGTATCTCAATATATTTCATGCTCTCTTTATCATAGCTCATGCCGTCGGAAAACACCTCGTTTGTAACGGCTATGACACAGCTATACCGCGAAAGCTCAATTATAGGCTTTATTATATGTTCAAGAGCCTCGCTTTTGTCGGAGGCTATATTGCCCGTTATGAACATTTCATTTGCAAGAAGATTTGACATACATTCTATAAGAAGTACGGAGTTTTTTTGAGGTCTTAAAGCCGAAATTTTATAGGGGCACTCTATTGTTTCAAAGCCCTTGCCATCGCGTCTTTGCCTGTGGGAGGCTATGCGTTCAAGGCTCTCGTCATCCTCGGCGCACATAGTGGCTATATAATAAAGCTTTCCGCCAAGCTCACTTTTTTTTGAGAACGCTAGTCTTTCGGCGTATTCCGACTTGCCCGAACAGGCTCCGCCCGTCACAACATAAAGCATATATATTCTCCTTGTCAATATCTTTTGTATGGCTCGATACCCGAAGCCTCAAAGCTTCGCATATTGTTATATATATCCGAAAGCATATCGAGTATAGGCATAAGCATCACTGCGCCTATGCCCTCTCCGGAGCGCATATCGCCATGTATGGGCGCTTTGAGCCCAAGCTCGGAAAGTATGAGCTTTCCCAAGGGCTCGGCGGATATGTGCGAGGCTATGGCTATGTTTTTGACCCTGCTGTCCAGTCTGTAGGCTATAAGAGCCGATATGCCCGAAATAACGCCGTCTGCAACTACGGGAACATCATAAACCGCTCCGCCTAAGAACATGCCCACAAGCCCCGCTATCTCAAAGCCTCCGCCCTCGGCAAGTATATCCGTTACGGAATTAATATTTTTTCCTTTTATTCTTTTTATAGCCTTGGAAACGGCATTTATTTTTCTCTCCAGTCCTTCATCCGAAAGTCCCGCTCCCCTGCCCGTCACCTCGGCGGCGGACTTATCGAGAAGCAGAGCGCCCAGAACGCTGACGGCTGATGTATTGCCTATTCCCATCTCGCCCGTGGCTATAATTTTATAGCCCTTATCTTTGAGCTCGCGCACGATATCAATACCTGTTTGTATGGCTTTTCGGCACTGTTCGGTGCTCATTGCGCTCTCTTTTGTGATGTTTTTTGTGCCAAAAGCTATTTTCCTGTCCGTTATTTTATCCTTTTTGAGACATTTATTGTCATAAATTTTGCCGTTTATGCCCATATCTATGACATAAATGTCCACTCCTGCCCTCTGTGCGGCACAAGAAACGCAAGCTTTTTTTTCGGCAATGCTCTCGCTCACATTCGCCGTTACCTCAAAGCCCGTCTGAGTGACGCCCTCCTCTACTATGCCGTGGTCGGCGCACATGACAACGAGCGCCTTTTTATTTATATCACATTTTTTATGCTCACCCTGTACGGCGCATATCTTAGTTATGCTTTTTTCAAATACACCGAGGCTGTCAATGGGCTTTGCCAAGCCGTCCCAGTGTCTGCCGGAGAGTCTTTTTGTCTTGTAATGAAGGCAGGCGCGCATAAAGCCAAAGAGCATATTTATATTGCTGTAATAGTATATATGAGGAAAGCCCGCAAGCAGGTTTTCGGTGTGGAGCATACAGTCATATTCCCTTGATGAAAGCGGTTTTTTTGCCGTGAAGTCGGCTCCGTTTTCGTCACAGTCCCAATAGTGAAATTCGTGTGCCTTTATGCTCTCGCCCACGGCGCCCATCATGCCGCCGCGCTTTGCCATAAGCTCCGCATAGCCGAAGCGTCGGAGCTTTTCCGTACGGAATACATTGCCGGAAAGTATGCCCGCCATGGGATATTTTATACCGTCCGCGCCCTCTATGCTTTCATGCAGATACATAAAGCCTCCGCACTCGGCATGACAGGGTATGCCGTCATCAAAAGCATATCTCAAGGAGCGTATGAACGAAGTATTTAGGGAAAGCTTATCCGCATAAAGCTCGGGATAGCCCCCGCCAAGTATTATGCCGTCAATATCCGAAGGCAGAGCCTTATCTTTAAGCGGTGAAAAATATACTATTTCTCCGCCCATTTCCTCTATAAGCTCCATATTTTCCGTATAGCAGAACGAAAATGCCTCGTCACGCGATACGGCTATGCGTACATTTTCATTGAGCGCGGGTATAAAAGGCTTCTTGCCCGAGCAATATTGCGCGCTCTTTGCTATGGCATAAAGCGCATCTATATCCACTGTTTTTTCCATAATATCCGACACCTTGCGGACATTATCGCCAAAAGCCGACAGCTCGTCGGGCGAAACAAGCCCCAGATGCCTTGAGGGGACATAAAGCTCCTTTATGTCGGGAACATAACCCAGAACGCTTACTCCCGTTTCCGCTTCTATGACGGCTTTTATTCTGTCGTAATAAGATGGCGAAACTCTGTTGAGTATGACGCCTCTTATATTGCTGTCCTCTCTGTAATCTACAATGCCCCTTATGACGGCGGCAAGAGAAACGCTCGCGCCCTTGCCGTCGGCTATGAGTATGACGGGGGAAGCCGTAACGCAAGCCAGATCATATGTGCTCGCCCTCTCGCTCTGTCCTCCGAGACCGTCATAATAACCCATAACGCCCTCTATAATAGTCAGATCTGCTTTTGACGCTCTTTTTTCAAGAAGGTACCTTACGGTGTCGGCATCCGTGAAAAAGGTGTCCAGATTGCCCGAAGGCACGCCCGAAATGAGCCTATGGAACATTGGGTCGATATAGTCGGGACCGCACTTAAGCGCCGTCACCCTGAGTCCGCGTTTTTTGAATATATCTATAAAGGCGCATACAAGCATCGTCTTGCCGCTCCCGCTTGAGGGCGCGCCAAAAACAAGTCTGGGCATTTTATTATTCATGCGTGTTCTCCTTTCCGCCGAAGGAAATGATATAGACGGGATTTTCGCCCTTCATGATGTGATAGTTACCCGCTTTTTCAGCTCTTGATACGCCAAGCTGAATTATATCCGCGTCCTTATACTCATCATATGAGGATATTATATTTTTGACCTCGGCAAGAGTATCCAGCGTTATGGCATTTATGACAAAGCGAGTATGTATATTTTTGCTCCGCACAGCCTCTATAATAGCCTTAAGCCTGCCGCCGCTGCCGCCTATAAAGGCATGGGTGGGTGTCGGCAAAGAATCAAGCGCTTCGGGAGCCTCGCCCTCGGTTATGACCAGATTTTCGGCGTGGAATTTGAGCTTATTTTTTTCTATCAGCTCGATTGCTTTTTTGCTTTTCTCAACGGCATATACCTTGCCTTCAAAGCACTTGAGAGCAAGCTCGACCGAAACGGAGCCCGTGCCCGCGCCTATATCGTAGACTACAGAATTTTTGTCCACACAAAGCTTTGCGATCGAAACAGAGCGCACCTCCTCCTTAGTCATAGGCACCTTGCCTCTTATGAAGGAGCTGTCCTTCAATGTAAATGCGGTTTTTGCAAACGGTTTGCCGTTTTCTATGAGAATGAGAGAAAGCGTATCGCAGACATACCCGATAAATTCGGAAGGTTTGCCCTGCGTAATTTTTTCATCATCATATGAAAGTCTTTCGCCTATGGTTACGGCTGTGTTTTCAAGTCCGAAACGCACAAGCTCACCGCAAATATCCGAGGCGGTGTTTTTGCTGCCCGAAAGCACACACACGCTTTCATTGTGAAGCACAAGAGGCACAATATCCGTTTTCCTGCCGTGTAGGCTTACAAAAACGGTGTTTTCCCACGGCTTATTGAGTTTATTCATAAAATATACGGGTGAGGCTATGCCCGAAATATTATATATTTCAAATTCGTCCGAAAGCCCTCTCATATTCTTGGCAGCCGAAAAGAAGCCTATATCGCCCGAGCAGAGAAAGGCTATACGCCTATACTGTGTGTTTTTATGTATAAAATCGTATATTTCATTTTTATCGTAGCTTATAAATACGGGCTTATTGTGAGTGTTATATATATTCACAATGCGTTCTGCGCCTATAACGGCATCGGATCTTGATATACAGTCCTTTGCCTCGGCGGTGAGCATATTTTCCGCGCCCGTGCCCATACCTATGATATAAAGCTCCCGCTTGATATTTATATTGAATTTATTTTTTATATATTCTATCGTTTCATTAAGACCTTTGGAGCCGTTGTTTTTAAATTCATTTCGGGATATGACAACAAGCCTTGCGCCCGCAAAAAGACAGGCGTTGTATTTTTCGTCAAAGCCGCCCTCCTTGCCCGAATTTTTGGTAACGAGCCATTTTGCGGATGTATGCCTTATAAGGCTTATGTTCATTTCCTCGTCAAAGGGCGGATGAAGTGCTATAATATTCCTGCTCTCAAAGCCGAGAGCGCCGCACTTTGCAATGTTTTCGGCTATGGGCAGTATACGCAGAAAGCAGCGGCGCTTAAAATCCTTTATAGCCGTGTATTTTTCCATATCCTTGCTGCCCGTGGTAATGAGAATATTGCCCTTTGTGCCGTCCAGAAATTCTGCCGCCTTTTCTATGCTTTCAAAGCACAGTGCGCCGTCCTCCGACGAGGGCGACCTTGAAAGCCTTATATATTCAATACCCGTATTTTTGCAGGCAGAAAATATATTTTCCGTGACCTCCGAGGCATAGGGATGGGTGGCGTCTATGCAGAGCGAGGGCGTAACATCGTGCATAAATTTTTCCATATCCGACAAGCTCATTCTGCCCGTGTGAATATGTATATTGCCGTCCTTCGGCAGGAGTGAGGCTCCGTATTCCGTGGCGACGCACATATGTATATTAAGCTGTGTATTGCGAAAGGTCTCCGCGATGAGCCTTCCCTCCGTAGTTCCTCCGAACACTGCTATGACCGACATTTATACCTCCCTGAGAGTGTAACCTCTCGGCGTGACCATATATTTACCAATTCTGACCGTCTGCGAATTGCCTATAAAAACCGTTGTGAACATATCCGTATGCGCAGCTCTGAGCTGACCGAGAGTGAGTATCCGACAGCTTTCGCCGGGTCTTCCTATATTTCTCACCAAAGCGCAGACCGTATCATTTTTTCTGTATGCAAGTATGATATCGCAGGCTTTTTTAAGGTAGTCCCCTCTTTTTTTGCTTGAAGGATTATAAAGGCATATAGCCATATCCGCCTTTGCAGAAAGCTCCAGTCTAAGCTCTATTTTTTCCCACGGCGTGAGAAGATCACTAAGGCTTATGACCGCAAAATCGTGTCCCAAGGGGGCGCCTGCGACAGCACCGCCCGAAAGCGCAGCCGTAACGCCCGCTATTATTTCTATATCCACATCCGGGAAGTTTTTCCCCAACTCTATGCATAGACCTGCCATGCCGTATACCTCGGGGTCTCCGCTTGATATAACGGCGGTCTTATCTCCCATGCTTGCCCTTTCAAGAGCAATGGTACATCTTTCAGCCTCGCTCCCCATGCCCGTTGAGATATATTCCTTATCGGCAAAAATCGGCTTTATGATATCTATATATGTTTTGTAGCCCACAATGACCTCGCACTCTTTCAAGGTGTCAAGAGCCGCCTCGGTCATCATATTTTTATCGCCCGGTCCTATGCCGACCACATAAAGCTTATTCAAAGCTGACAGCTCCTTTCCTCTCCGCCGCGGCAAATGTCACGCCGTTATAGACCTTTTTGGGACATATGAGCTCCCCGCCCGAACACAAAACGGCGCATCTTTCGCACACATTATCAACGCCCGTGACCTCCTCCACAAAATCGGAATGCGAAAAAATACCGTCCAAAGCCTTAAGTTCGACAGCGGAATAAAATTCAACGGGCAAATTTTTTTCATTAAAAAAAACAAGCAAGCCTTTTTCATATTTTTTAATATCTATGCTTGAAACGGAAAATATACTCTGTTCGGCTATGCCCGTATTGCGGAGAAATGTTTTAAACCCCTCATCTATAACATTGTACGGCGTATCTTTTTTACAGCCTATACCCAACGCAATATTTTTAGGCGCGAGCAAAAGCGCGCCGTTTGATGCGGTTTTATTTGATATGACTATATCTGCATTTTTAATATCGCATAAAAACAATTCCTCGGGCAATTCGCCCTCTATGGGAAGCTCGGAATATATGCCAAGCTTTTCGCCCCTAAGTATTCGCGCCGAAGCTTCCTTAGACTTTTGCCAATCGGTCACGACAAGTCCGTTTTTTAAAGCAAAGCTGTCGGGGGAAAACCTGCCCTCTATATCGGTAGCCGTGGTTATGACAGGCTCTGCGCCTATAAGCGAGCTTATTTTCAAAGCAAGCTCATTTGCTCCGCCGTAGTGCCCCGAAAGCAGAGATATACAGTGGCGTCCGCCCTCGTCTATGACTATCACCGCGGGGTCCTTTGATTTGTGCGCAATGAGGGGCGCAATGCTCCTGACGGCTATGCCCGCGGCGCATATGAAAACAAGTGCGTCCGAGCTGTCAAAAAATTCCGCCGTGATATCATAAATGCTTTTATCGGACGAAATGTCCTTCAAAGCGGAGCATTTCACCCTTTGAGTTATTTCCGCATCAATATATGTTTCTTTTAGTTTTTCGCTGAGGCTCTGCATGAGCCTATATGCCTTTACGCTGCACGCTATAATAAGTATTTTCATCATTTGCTGCCTTTTCTGAATAATGTGGTGAAATCGGGAGAATAGAGCCTTGAACGCTCAAAGTCGGCGTCAAGCACTCTGCCCACAATTATAAGCGCTGTTTTTTCTATGCCTGCCTTTGCCATAGTTTCGGGCAAAGTGTCGAGAGTTGTGCGCAGTATTTTTTCATCGTCCCATGTCGCCTTATACACAACGGCAACGGGAGTATCGGGAGGATAACCTCCCTCAATAAGACTTTTTCTGACATTCTCCGAGAGCGCGGAGGACAAAAAAATAACCATTGTGCTTTTATGCGAGGCAAAACTTTTTATACTCTCGCCCTCCGGCAAGGGCGTTCTGCCCTCCTCGCGACAGATTATGACGCTCTGCGAAACTCCGGGCAGAGTATATTCCACGCCCAAAGAGGCAGCCGCACCGCAGAAGGAGCTGACTCCGGGGCATATGTCGTACTTTATATTCCTTTTGTCAAGCTCCGCCATCTGCTCGCCTATGGCTCCGTACAAGGAGGTGTCCCCCGTGTGGAGCCTCACCGTATCAAGACCTTCGCTCTCAGCCTTTTCTATGACGGAAACTATCTGTTCGAGCGTCATATGGGCGCTGTTATATATACGGCAGTCCTTCTTGGCATAGTCCAGTATCTCCGCATTGACAAGAGAGCCTGCATATATTATGACATCCGCATTTTCAATGAGCCTTAAAGCCCTGAGCGTTATAAGGTCCTTTGCTCCGGGACCCGCGCCTGTAAAGTGTACCATAAGCTATATTTCACCCTTTATTTTTTCTATTATACTATCCGTGCCTTCCGTTTGGCAGAGAAAGCCGTATTTTTCCGAAAAAAGCATTACGACGAAGCTTATACGTTCCTTTGTGCGCCTTTTTATATTCTCATGTATTGCGGCGCATACACTCTTCATTACCTCGTGCATTATGCCCTCCTTATCAAGTATTTCAAGCATATCGTCCACAGTGAGACAGCGCATAATTTTCTCGGCAGTTTTTTTGTCCGCTCCGCAGAGTACGCTGTGCGCCGTCATTATTTCCCGTCTGCCGTCGGCATAGAGAGAATGTGTGTTCATTATGCCTGCCGCAAGCTTTATAAGCTTGCCCGCATTGCCTATGAGAAGTAAATTTTTTATGTTATAGACAAGTGCAAGGTCCAGAGCCTCGCCTATGAAATTGCTGCATTTTACGGTACTGTCTATGCCAAGATATTTATGGGCATAGCTCTGGCCGTAGTTTCCCGGAGTGAGAACCAAGCTTTCCTTGCCCAGAGCGCTAAGTTGCTTTATACTGAGCTCTATGGTATCTATAAGCGCCCTTTCGCTCATGGGCTCCAATATACCGCTCGTACCGAGTATGGATATACCGCCCTCTATGCCGAGCCGAGGATTGAAGGTTTGCTTTGAAAGCTCCCTGCCGTTAGGAACGCTCACTGTGATGAGCAGTCTGCCCCTATAGTCGGCAAGCCTGCACACATCATCCACTGCGCCGAATATCATGGCGCGTGGCACCTTATTTATGGCGCTTCTGCCTATTTCCTGTTCAAGTCCCGCGGCGCGCACTCTGCCTACACCATCTCCGCCGTCCAGAAACAGCTGCGAAAAGCCGTTAAAATCGAATGCGTTTTTATCTATATCAATGCTTTCAGCCCTGCGGACGCTCACATATATCTCCGCCTTGTCGGTAACATCGGGATCGTCCCCGCTGTCCTTTACGACCATAAATACAGCCTCATCCTCGGAGCATGAAATTTTATTTACCGCTATTGTGAGGTCCTTGCCCGACGGAGTGACAAGCGTGACCTCATCGCACAAAATACCCGTGAGCAAAAGCCTTGCCGCCGCCTTTGCCGCCGCTGCCGCACAGCAAAAACAAAAGCTGCCCCAGAATCGTTACCGTCATAAGTATTCTCCCACAAAATTTTATTGTTTATTCAT
>CANQVZ010000030.1 GCA_947627425.1 uncultured Clostridia bacterium
AGATATTGGAGGATGCCTCTGACTCTCGGCGCCCCTACGGGGGAGCTGTCAACTCGTAGAGTTGACTGAGGGGGGGGTATTCACCGAATATTTGCTGTTACAAACAGAGCAGTTTTTCTTAAGGAGGATATTAAATGGAACGCAGAGTAGTTATAACAGGTATAGGCGCTATAACGCCCATAGGCAACAACACCGAGGAGTTTCTCGACGGTCTTAAAAGCGGAAAAAACGGCATAGGTCTTATCACGCGCTTTGACACTTCCGAGAGCAAGGTAAAGTGCGCGGGCGAGGTAAAGGGCTTCGATCCCGAGACCGTTGTGGACAGAAAGGAAGTAAAGCGAAACGACCTTTTCAGCATTTACGCCATGGGCGCAGCGGACGAGGCTGTCAAGATGTCGGGCATAGACCTTGACGCCATAGACAAGCACCGCTTGGGCGTTATAATAGGCTCGGGCATAGGCGGCATAATGACCATAGAGGAGCAGTCCACCAAAATGGCGCTTAAGGGTATGTCGAGGATAGCGCCCCTCTTTATCCCCATGGCAATTTCAAACATGGCTGCGGGCAATGTTGCCATACGCTTCGGCGCAAGAGGCACCTGCCTTGATATAGTTACGGCGTGCGCCACCGCTACGCACTCAATAGGCGAGGCATTCAGGAGCATAAAGCACGGCTACAGCGATTATATTATTGCGGGCGGCACCGAGGCTCCCATATGTAAGCTCGGCGTAGGCGGATTTTCGGCTCTTAAGGCGCTCACCACAAGCGACGATCCCAACAGGGCGTCCATTCCCTTCGATAAGGAGAGAGCGGGCTTTGTTATGGGCGAGGGCGCAGGCATACTCTTTATGGAGAGCCTTGAGAGCGCAAAGGCAAGAGGTGCAGAGATACTTGCGGAAATAGTGGGCTACGGCTCCACCTGCGATGCCAACCACATCACCGCTCCCCTTGAGGACGGCGACGGCGCGGCAAGGGCTATGCTTGCGGCTATCGAGGAAGCGGGCATAGATAAATCGCAGATAGACTACATCAACGCCCACGGCACCTCCACTCATCTTAACGATATGTCGGAGACGGCTGCCGTCAAAAAGGCTTTCGGCGAATACGCAAAGGATATAAACATAAGCTCCACAAAGTCCATGACGGGACATCTTCTCGGAGCTACGGGCGCAGTCGAGGCAATAGCCACGGTGCTTGCGCTCAAGGAGGGCTTTGTGCCTCCCACTATAAACTATAAGGTCCCCGACGAGGAGTGCGACCTCAACATAACGCCGAACAAGGCTGTTGAGAGAGATATAAAGTACGCTCTTTCAAATACGCTCGGCTTCGGCGGTCACAACGGCGTGCTCTGCCTGAAGAAGTGGGAGGAATAACAAAATGATGGATATTAAGGAAATAATGAGCATAATCCCCCATAGATACCCGTTTCTTCTGATAGACAAGGTAGTAGAAATGGAGGAGGGAAAGAGCTGCACAGCCATAAAAAATGTGACCATGAACGAACCCTTCTTTCAGGGACATTTTCCGGGCGAGCCCGTTATGCCGGGCGTGCTCATAATAGAGGCTCTTGCGCAGACGGGAGCCGTAGCTATGCTCTCAAGAGAGGAATTCAAGGGCAAGATAGCGTTTTTCGGCGGCATAGACAAGGCTAAGTTCAGAGGCAAGGTAACGCCCGGCGACACTCTCCGCCTCGAGGTGGAAATGATAAAGATAAAGCGCAATGCGGGCATAGGCAAGGGCATTGCCTATGTGGACGGCAAGAAGGTCGCAGAGGGCGAGCTTACATTCATGATAGGCTAAAAGAGAAGGTTATGAGGTGCGGTAATGAAATTATTGAACAACATCAAATCGGGTATCGACAAAATAACGGTCGATAACCTCAAGGGCAAGGTGACGGCAATAAAGGACGCCATACCCACGCCCGAAAAAAAGGAAAAGAAGGAAAAGCCCAAAAAGGCTGAAAAGTCCGCGGATAAGGACAATAAGGAAGAGATACCGGACGGCTTTATAAAGTGCCCGTCCTGCTCCGCAGTCATAGACAAGAAGGACCTTGGCGCGCTCAAGATATGCCCCAAGTGCGCCAAGCTTTTCAGAATGAACGCAAAGGACAGAGTCAAGGCAATAGCCGACAAGGGCAGCTTTGACGAGTTCGACATCAATATGGAGTCGGTCAATCCCCTCAACTTCCCCGATTACGAGGTCAAAATAAAGAGCCTTCAGGAAAAGACGGGACTTAAGGACGCCGTTAAGACGGGCAGATGCACCATAGGCGGACGCCCCTGTGTGCTGGGCGTCATGGACAGCGGATTTATGATGGGCTCTCTCGGCTCGGTGGTGGGCGAAAAGCTCACAAGAGCCTTTGAGTATGCCACGGAGAATAAGCTCCCCGTCATCATTTTCACCTGCTCCGGAGGCGCAAGGATGCAGGAGGGTATAGTTTCGCTCATGCAGATGGCAAAGGTCAGCGCGGCGGCAGCCAAGCACTCCGATGCGGGACTTTTGTATGTGACCGTGCTCACAGACCCCACAACGGGCGGAGTTACGGCAAGCTACGCCATGCTTGGCGACATAATACTTTCCGAGCCCAAGACGCTCATAGGCTTTGCGGGCAGGCGAGTTATAGAGGGCACCATAAAGCAGAAGCTCCCCGACGACTTCCAGACCTCGGAGTTTTTGCTTGAACATGGCTTTATAGACGCCATAGTGGATAGAGAAAATCTCCCCGATGTGCTTGCGAATATACTCAAGCTCCATAATGTTGAAAAGGCAGGTGAAGCGTAATGCCCGCTTATGATAAGGTAAAAATAGCGAGAAAGGTTTCAAGACCCACTGCGCTTGACTATATAAACCATATTTTTGACGACTTCATGGAGCTTCACGGCGACAGAGGCTTCAGAGATGACAGCGCCATTGTCGGCGGTATAGCCATGCTGGGCGATATCCCCGTCACGGTGACAGGCGTGCAGAAGGGCAAGACCATGGAGGAGAACATAAAGCGCAACTTCGGTCAGCCCCACCCCGAGGGCTACAGAAAGGCTCTCAGGCTCATGAAGCAGGCGGAGAAGTTCCACAGACCCATTATTAACTTCATCAACACCAGCGGAGCTTATCCCGGAGTGGGCGCGGAGGAAAGAGGACAGGGCGAGGCAATAGCCCGCAACCTCATGGAAATGATAGACCTCAAGGTGCCGACCATATCTATAGTTATAGGCGAGGGCGGCAGCGGCGGCGCGCTTGCTCTTGCGGTCACGGACAGAGTGTGGATGCTTGAAAACTCCGTCTATGCGGTGCTCTCTCCCGAGGGCTTTGCAAGCATACTCTGGAAGGACGCAAAGAGGGCTAAGGAGGCTGCGGATGTTATGAAGATAACGGCAGAGGACCTCTTTGAGCTGGGCGTTGTGGAAAAGGTTATAAAGGAAGTGGACGGAGGCGCGCAGAACGACTTCGGCTTCACCGCCAATCTCATAAAGTCCAAGCTTGAAACGGAGCTTGCGGAGCTTATGGCTAAGGATATCGATACTCTCCTCTCCGAAAGATACAGTAGATTCAGGAGCTTCGGGGAGTTTAAGGAATAAGGTTTTTTTGAAATAACGGGCTTGCCCCGTTATTTTTTCGGAGGGGGTCGTAGTTTAGATGTTTATCCCCCCTCAGACGCCCTACGGGCGCCAGCTCCCCCAAAGGGGGAGCCAAGAGTTAGGGGTTGACCGTTACCTCTCGGCTCCCCCTTCGGGGGAGCTGTCAGGCTTTAGCCTGACTGAGGGGGGATTTACTACAGCAAATTTACCAAAAGTACCGAACCGGGGGAGCTGTCATTTGAATCGGAAAGATTAATCCGACAACATCGTCAGATGTTGCTTTCCCGAAGGGAAAGTTCTGATACTCGCAGAGTTGACTGAGGGGGAATAAATACCTCCCCCAACCTACAGCAAGAAAGGAAACCACAATGAAACAAAGCAATAAAAATCTGATATCCAATGCCAAAACACTCCGAAAAAATATGACAAAGCAGGAAAGAAAATTATGGTATTGCTTTTTGCGTACATATCCTGTCAAGTTCCGTCGTCAGGCAGTAATATTGGATTATATACTTGATTTTTATTGTAATGGTGCGGAGCTTGCAATAGAGCTTGACGGCTCTCAGCACTATACGGATGAGGGTAAGGAATACGACACACAAAGAACGGAAGAACTGAATAAAGAGGGCATAAGGGTCATAAGGTTTTCAAATAAGGAAATAAATGAGCATTTTGATGAAGTATGTGAGGCTATAAATGCAGCGGTTAATGAAAGAAAGGGGAAATAGCCCCTCAGGAATACCCCCCTCAGACGCCCTACGGGCGCCAGCTCCCCCGGTTCAGCACTTTCGGCTTCGCCGAAAGCCGCACTGCGTGCGTCCGCATAATTCTTTGCGGTGCAATGGGGGAGCCAAGAGTTTGATGTCAGCCCTTGCCTCTCGGCTCCCCCAGGCTCCCCCATTGGGGGAGCTGTCATTTGAATCGGAAAGATTAATCCGACAACATCGTCAGATGTTGCTTTCCCGAAGGGAAAGTTCTGATAGCGTTAGCCTGACTGAGGGGGATTTACAATACCAAATTTACCGAAAATACCGGGGGCTAATCCATTCACCTTGAACTTAACTTTAACAAGTATTTTATACAAAAAACCTCCGAAATTTTTGTATAAAGTGCTATAATTTTTTTTAAGGCGAGAAAATCGCTTTTTTTTGCTTGTATTTGAATAAAAAAAGTTTTATTATATTATATAGCTGATATTGTCCGAAGGTATGCGGGCAATAAAAAAACCAAATTAATCAATCAGCAAAGATTATTAAAGGAGGACTTTAAATGCACAAGAACTTGAAAAGAATTGTAAGTGCGGTTCTTTCTATGGCAATGGTATTCTCAAGCGTTACCTTTGCAGGCGTTACAAGCGCTGCTGCCGCAGAAAGCATCAATGGCGCAAGTTCAGGCTGGCACGAGACGGCTTACACAGAGTGGACGCCCGTTGCAAATGCCGCCAAATATGAGGCATTTGTAAAGAAGACTTCTGAAAGCGCATGGACACAGCTTGACGACGAGCTTATACGTCAGTATAACACATACTGCCGTGCAGACGCGCTTGGTCTTGCAGCAGGCACCTACAATATGAAAATCGTGGCAAAGGACGCTTCCGGCGCTGAAATAGCAAGCTATGAATCGCCTGCTGTTACAGTAGACAACTATGAGCGTTTAGGCTTTGCCTTCTCATCCAACTCACCGCTCAAATCTGCTTCGGGCGGATATAACGATGACGGTACGCCTAAGGAAGGCGCAAGAATACTGTATATAACGGACAAGAACAAGGATTCTGTCTCTCTTTCCGTTCAGAAGGAAAAGGCAGGCAAGCCCGAGGAGGTTATAACGGGTCTTGGCAACATTATAAAGGCTCTTGAAAAGGGAAATGAAAAGAGACCTCTTATAATAAGATTCATAGGAGATGTATCCAAGCCTTCTTCATCCGCATCAAGCAGTAATCTTATCGATATAAAGAAATCTCTGGCGCCCATCACTATCGAGGGCGTTGGACCCGATACTATCATAAAGTTTGGTTTTAACCTTGTTGAACCTATAAATTTTGAAGCAAGGAACATGGGCTTTAAGGATATGTGTAATTCCGATGAGGACGCCTTCACGGTAAAGGGCGGTCACAATGTGTGGATACACAACAACGACCTTTTCTACGGCGGTCAGGGCTCCGATAAGGACCAGGCAAAGGGCGACGGCTCTATAGATATGAAGGAAACTCCCGAATATCTTACTGTTTCGTACAATCACTATTGGGATTCCGGAAAGGTAAACCTTTGCGGTCTTAACGAATCAGCCGATTATCATGTAACCTTTGCAAAGAACTGGTTTGATCATGCGGATTCAAGATGCCCAAGAGTAAGAAGAGGCTCCGTACACGTATACAACAACTTCTATGACGGCGTTTCAAAGTATGGCGTTGGCGCAACTGAGGGTTCATCCATATTTGTTGAGAACAACTACTTCAGAAACACCAATGACCCCGTTCTTATTTCAAAGCAGGGTACAGACGCTCAGGGCAGCGGCACCTTCTCGGGCGAGGACGGCGGCATCATAAAGATGTTCGGCAACATCATGATGGGTGATTCTTACAAGTATATAGAGGGTACCAAAGCAGACGGTACATACAGCAATGATGCAGACGGCTATACCGTAAAGAACAGGACGGATACTCTGCCCTCTTCACTTGTTACAAGGTCGGGCGGCACATCCTACAACAACTTTGACACCAAGATGGATCTTGGCGTTAAGGACCTTTGGGACGCTAAGGATGTTCCCGCAAATGTAGTTAAAGAAGCAGGACGTATAAATACAAGCAATTTCAGATATGACTTTGCAAACAACAATACGGTAGATAAGAACTATGATGTAGATCAGGCGCTTGTAAATAAGCTTTCGGATCTCAATTCTACCATTATAAATTTTGGCGGCGATGTAAAGGTTAAGCCCAACACTTCGGCTGCTCCCGAAAGTACGCTTGGCGTAGACGGCAACACGGCTTATCAGGAGAAGGCTCAGTCCTATGAAAACAGAGTTAAGGACCTTCCCGCAGAAACCGATCCTTCGGGCAACAAGGCAACAGGCGGCGGCAGCGGTTCAGGCAGCGGCACAGGCGGAGAGGTAACAGGCTCGGCAGCTCTTGTGCTTGACGGTACATCCGATATTCCCACAGGCACCTATTCAAGCTCCAAGAAAGCAACGGGCAGCTACGGCACAAACGGCGCTTTCAAGCTTATAACCGATACTTCCGATGCTGTCAAGGTAAGCAGCGGCAAGGGTATAGAGCTTGGCGGTGCAGGAAGCTTCAGCACACGCAAGAGACTTATATCCGTAGATGTAAAGGAAGCAGGCAAGATATTTGTTTCCGGCTCTTCAACAAAGTCGGACGAACCCAGAACTATCAATATCCTTAACGACAAGGGCGAAGTGATAGGCGCTATCGGCACGGGCGAAAATACAAGTGTAGTTCTTCCCGCAGCAGGCACATACTATATCTGCTCGTCAAATAAGGGTATAAATATTTCAAGGATAGAGGTTTATTATAATTCAAGTACTACCGAGGATCAGTCTCAGCCCACAACGGCTTCTTCAACAGGCACAACAAATGCTCCTACGACTCAGCCCTCTACAAAGGATCAGTCGCAGACATCCACAAATGCTCCTACGACTCAGCCCGCTACAAAGGATCAGTCACAGGCATCCACAAATGCTCCTGCAACTCAGCCTGCAACACAGGATCAGTCACAGGCATCCACAAATGCTCCTGCAACTCAGCCTGCTACAGAGAAGGCTCCCGAGGTAACAACGGATGATGATCCCAACGAGGCTCTTTATGGCGATGTCAATAAGACGGGCGAAAGAAAGATAGATGATGTTTCAACTCTTCTTACTCAGATACTCAAGGGTAGAGTTGCGGCAGAAGCCGGAATAAACGATGTTAACCTTGATGATAAGGTAGATTCTGAGGATGTGGCTATCATTCTCCAGAAGATACTCGATTCTTCATATACTATGCCTTGTGAGGGCAAGGTAGATCTTGGCGGCGGCACAGAGCCCGAAAAGCCTACAGAGGGTACAACGGCAGCGCAGCCCACAACGATGGCACAGCCTACTACGGTAGCACAGCCCACAACAACGGCACAGCCCGCAACGGAGAAGGCTCCCGAGGCTACAACGGCAGCGCAGCCCACAACAGCAGCACAGCCCACGACTGCAGCTCAGCCCACTACGGCAGCACAGCCCACTACGGCAGCGCAGCCTGCAACAGAGGAAACTCCCGAGGCTACAACAGCCGATACGTTCAGATTTGACTATACTCCCGAGTATGTAGAAGGTCAGACATTGGCTAAAGGCGATGTAATCTTTACAAAGGACGGCGTAACCATATCTGCAGGTCAGACTCTTAACTTTGAGCAGAGATCAGCAAAAGATAAGGAAGACGGTCTGGGTGATGCAACATTTGGCGGTGTTGTACAGGAAAACAGACTTAAGTCAATAGGTGATACTACATCTTTGAAACTTGACGGCGGATCATCAGGAAATTATCGTGTAATGGCTAAGATAGAGGCAACAGCGGCAGCTAAGGTTTCTCTTGCAATGATAATTCCCAAGGAGAAAGGTCTCTTGTTTGCAGCTATTGACGGCAACAATGCACACACAGTCAAGAATATAGATACAACAACTGCAAGATTTGAGATAGTAACTATTGATCTTAAGGCGGGCGATACAGTTTATCTTATCGGTCAAGGCACTAACCCCGAAATTTACGGCATTGATGTTGACGCTTTAGGCGGCGGCAGTTCATCCGAGGGTTCATCCGAGGGCACCAGCGAGGATGGCAGCGAGGAATCAAGCGATACTTCCGACGATGATGAACCTGCTCCCGAGGGCGCAGAGCCCGGTGCCGGCTATACGGCAAACGGCACTGTACCCGGTTGGCTCGGCGGCATAACATCAACGGCAAAGTCAACAAGTCGTAAGGCATTTTCTGGTGTTAACGGCGGTGCATTTGAATATGCTGTAGAGCTTGTGGCTGAAAGTGAATTTACAGTCACCACAAAGGGCGCAGGCACCATTGTTCTTTACCTGGCTACAAACGACGGAAAGCCGAAAGGCGCTGTCACTGCAACGGACGAATCAGGCGCTGAAATAGGCAGCTATGAAATGCCCGGCAGAGACACGGAAGATGCTAAGCCTATAGAAGTAAAGGTCAACGCAGCAGGCACATATACATTCAGCAATGATTATAAGGCATTGTTATTCAAGGTCGAAGTAAAATAATCAAGCAAAAAAATTAACAGAGGGAGATTTCTCCCTCTGTTTTTTTGCGTGTTGAACGGATAGCGCAAAAAGCGTATTTATATCTTACCCTCGCTGAAATAATCCGACACACCCATATATATCGCCCACGCCAGCTTTTGCTGATATTCCTCATCCAACAGCCTTTCCTTCTCCTCACTGTTGCTCAGAAATCCGCACTCCACGATCACTCCCGGTATGTCCGTCTGCTTGAGCACATAGTAGCTGTCGTTTGCCTTTGCAGTCCTTTCGTTGGCGTCGTCCGCCACCTCCTTAAGCCTATATTGTATGAGCTCCGCCAGCCTTTTGCCCTGCTCGGAGCCCTTGTAATAAAAAACCTGCGCGCCCCTTGCGTTTCCGCTCGGAAAGGAGTTTTGATGTATGCTTATGAACATATCCGCCTTGCCGCTGTTGGCTATGTCGGCGCGGCTTTTGAGATCCTCCCGCTTGTTTTTTGAAAGCGAACTGTCCTCCGTCCTTGTGGTGTAGACTACGGCTCCGCCCTGCTCCAGATAGCCCTCCAGAGCCTTTGCCACGGCAAGGTTTATGCCCTTCTCCTCCGTGCCGTCCGCTGCGACCTTGCCGGGGTCGTAGCCGCCGTGTCCCGCATCTATCACTATGCACCTGTTGTTCACAGGCAGGGACGACACGGCTATGCACTCGTCGTAGTAGGTCTTTCCCACGCCCGCGAATATCGTCATGACATAAATGAAGGTGAGAAGCTTGTGTTTTGATATCCTCGTTCTTCGCATTTCAACGCTCCATGCCTTTTGTAGAAATATATGCCGAGGGATGGGGAGATATGACTTGGGGGGGGAGCTTTATCCCCCTCAGTCACTTCGTGACAGCTCCCCCAAAGGGGGAGCCGAGAGGTATAGGTTAGCCTCGAACCCTTGGCTCTCCCGGTCAGCACTTTCGGCTACGCCGAAAGCCGCACTTCGTGCTTTTCAGAACTTTTGGCTTCGCCAAAAGCAATGCCTGTCGGCATTGTCGGATAATATCTTCCGATTCAACCCGCATAATTCTTTGCGGTGCAATGGGGGAGCCGAGAGGCAGCGGTTAGCCACAAATTCTCGGCTCCCCTGTGGGGGAGCTGTCAACTCGCAGAGTTGACTGAGGGGGGATGACATTATGCCACAAAAGCCTGCCATCATTCCCTAGTCCCGGCGAGGACAATTCCCACAAGCACTATACCTGCCACGCCGAAAGCGAAGTACACCCTTTCCACTATCCTCTCAAAGCCTATGAGCGAGAGCGCAAGCGCAGCCATATTTATGCCGACGATTTTCACAGGCTGCGGGAGCCTTGTTTTTGTGTTATTGAGCGAATAAAGCGCCGACACAGCCGTAGTGAATACCGCAGCGCCCAAAAGCAGTCTGTACATATAGCCTATCACGGGCGAAAGCGCCGATGTGAGCGCCATTATTGGCATAGGCTCATCTCTTAGGAGTGAAAAATTGGCGTACAGCGGCATAAGTAGCATGGACATTGCCATAAAGAGCGCAATGCCCGTGTCGCGCGCGCAGCTTCTGTACATATGCCTGTCGGGTATGCTCATTATGAGGGGAATAAATGTGAGCATATTGTAGGACACATACACAAGGGGCGACAAAAGCGAGCCTGCCGTGAGGCTGTCGGCGCACGGGAAGGCGGTCATGCCTGCCGAGGATATGCTTATTATAAATATCACGGCGAGCATGGGCGCAAAAAGAAACGAGCCTGCCGAGGCTACCGCGTCATAGCCCCCGCAGGCTATAACGCCCGCAAGCAAGGCTGTGAGAACGGAGCCTAAAAAGGCGTTTGTGCCGAACACGGAGCTTATGGCTTCGCCCGCAGCGCTTAGCATTGCGGAATATATCACTATGAGAAAAAGCCTTGTGACGGCAAGAAGAGCCCTTCCGCAGCCGTATTGCGAGAGAAGCTCCTCGAGCGAATGACAGGGCAGCAAAAGCGCCCTCTGCATTATGAGCGTGAAAAGCACGCAGGCTATGAATACGCCTATAAAGCCCATTCTGCCGTATACGGCAAAGTATGACATAAGCTCCTTTCCCGTTGCAAAGCCTGCGCCTATCACGGTGCAGAGGCAGAGCGCCGTAAGACGGTACGAACGCATAGCTATAGCCTCTCTATTATAAATCGGCTGTTCACCAGCATATAAAACTGCGGGAACTGCCTGATTATATTCCACAGTCCCATGCCCGCAAGAGAGTAGTTTTCCACAATGTCGAGCTTGGCGTTTATGCTCCGCATATTTTCAAACCACACCACGTGCTGAATGCCGTCGTGAGTGTAATAGAAAAACGGTGCCTGTCTGTAGTCGTCGTACTGTATGTCGGTGCGGTATTTCAGGGCTATTTCGACCGCCTCAACGGGGGATATGGACCTTGCCATGGTGCCCTTTACATAGGGCAGCCGCCAGTCGTAGCCGTAGAGCGGTATGCCCATGAGTATTTTTTGAGGCGCTATCTCCGACACGCCGTAGCTTATGACCGCCTCCACATTGGGCAGGGGCGCTACGGGCATGGGCGGACCGTAGGTATAGCCCCATTCGTATGTCATGAGCAGTGAAAAATTTGACGCTCTGCCCAGTCCGTAGTAGTCGTGTGCCTCGTATAAAAGCCCCGTCTGCGCTGAGGAGGTCTTGGGCGCAAGCGCTATGAGCGTGTACATACCCCTTGCGTTGAGCCTTTCCGTCAGCTCCGCCATAAATGCTATGTAGCTCTCCCGCCTTGAGGCAGGCAAAAATTCAAAGTCTATGTCCAGCGCCTTGTAGCCCTTTTCCTCCATTGTGCGTATTATGTTGTTTATGAGCCTTTGCTTAAGCTCCTCGCTCCCCAGCAGTACATCCGCCAGCTGATTTGAAAATGTGCCGTTTTCGGTGAGCGTGGACACAAGCATCACGGGAGCCGTGCCGTAGCTTAGGGCAAGCTCTATAAGCTCCGTGTCGTCGGGCGCAATGAGGTCGCCGTTGTTGGTGAAGCCATATGTAAATATGGTCAGGAATGTAAGATAGGGCAGTATAGCCTTCAGCCTGCTGCGCTCTATGTTGGGATAGGTGTAGCCGTTCATTATTATGCGCCTTGTGGGGTTGACGCCCTCGTAGCTTATCACAAGCTCCTCGCCCGGTATGAGGGCGTAGGCGTCCGCTGTGGGGTTGTTTTTCAATATAGCGTTTGCCGTTGTGCCGTACCTTTGCGCTATTGCGCTGAGAGTCTCGCCTCTTGTCACCGTGTGCGTCACCTCGGGACGAAGTATGATCAGGTCCTGCCCCGCAACAAGGCTTTCGGGATTTGAAAGCATATTTTCCCTTTGCAGAAGCTCTGCGCTCAGTCCCCTTGCGGCGGCTATGGATGTGAGCGTGTCGCCCGCCTTTACGGTGTATATCTCCATAATATCATCTCCTTTTGTAAATTATATTTATAAAATAGGCGGGATATGCGGGAGAGAGGATATAAAAAAATTTGTTTTTAAAATATGACTTCGTGTAGAAAAATGTGATTTTTATGAAATTATTAGTGTATTTTAATGTGATATTTTATGAAAAATATATTGATTTTTACACGAATATATGTTATGATACAGATAAGACTAAGAAGGGAGGCTTTCATATGTACAGGAAAATAACGGAATTTTTGGAAGAATGGAAGGAAAGCAAGCACCGTAAGCCTCTTATATTGCAGGGGGCAAGACAGGTGGGCAAGACCTATTCCATACTGGAGTTCGGTCGTACCCATTATGAAAATACGGTATACTTTAATTTTGAAACAGACCCGAAGCTTAACGCGACCTTTGAGGAAAATATAAGCCCCTCTTATCTTATTCCCATTCTTTCCCATATTGCGGGACAGACTATAGTCAGAGAGAAAACTCTTATTGTATTTGACGAGGTGCAGCTGTGCGAAAGAGCGCTCACTTCATTGAAATATTTTTGCGAGGAAGGACCCGAATACCATATTATTGTGGCGGGAAGTCTGCCGGGCGTTGCCGTCAACAGGGATAAATTTTCTTTTCCCGTGGGAAAGGTAGATATAAAGACACTCTATCCCATGGATATGGAGGAGTTTATGATAGCTCTGGGCGAGAATGCTCTTGTAAAGGAGATAAGGAAATGCTTCCAAAACGATACGCCTATGCCCGCTGCCCTTCACAGCAGAGCTATGGAGCTTTATCGTCAATATAATGCGGTGGGCGGTATGCCCGAATGCGTGAAGCAGTTTGCGGAAACGGGGGACTATGTTTTAATACGCCATATTCAGGATACCATATTGACAAGCTATCTCAACGATATGAGCAAGTACAACAATCTCAATGAGATAAAGAAAACACGCCTTGTATACGACAATATCACCGTACAGCTCTCCAAAAAAAATACCCGCTTTCAATATAAGCTCATCAAAAAGGGCGGACGCGCCTCGGAGTTTGAAAACGCCATTGAATGGCTCTGCCTTTCGGGCATAGTATCTCAGGTGTTTAAGGTAGAGCAGATTAAAAAGCCCCTTGAAAACTATAGGGATATTGACGCATTTAAGATATATGTTTCCGATCTGGGACTGCTTGCAGCAAAAAAGGATCTGACGGCAGACGATATTCTCTATATGAGTGAGGAATTAAATGATTTCAAGGGCGGACTTGCGGAAAATTATGTGAATGTACAGCTTACAGTAAACGGCTACAGGACCTATTATTGGGAATCGGGACGCGCAGCGGAAATAGATTTTATAATACAGCGCGAGGGCAGGCTCATACCCATTGAGGTAAAATCCGCAGACAATACAAGGGCAAAAAGCCTTAAGGTATATATGGACACATATAAGCCGGACTATGCCATAAAGCTTTCCGCCAAAAATTTCGGCTATGAGGACGGCAAAAAAACAGTTCCCCTCTATGCGGCGTTTTGTATATAGAATAATATAGACTGTCGAAAAATTATCTTTATACAAACAAGACCCTTTCGTCAATCATTTCGGCTTGACACCTTCCCATTGCCTCACAAAGTTTTATGTAGACATAGCCCCCTCAGTCGCCCTACGGGCGCCAGCTCCCCCACAGGGGCGCCGAGAGGCAGCGGTCAGCCCCAAATTCTTGGCTCCCCCTCCGGGGGAGCTGTCAGGCGATAGCCTGACTGAGGGGGGTATGCTTTGTATGCCAAAATACTTTGCGGTCCATATTTTTTTCTCCTTGACATTTTTTTGCAAATATGTTATAGTCAATTTAATGTATTTCCGCAGTGAAAAGGTCTAACAAGCCCTTCGTCGTTACATTCAGAGAGTCTGCCGTTTGGTGCGAGGCAGTCAGCAGGCGCAGGGTCATCTACAGCCTCGGAGCGGAAAGGGGCGGACCCCTTACAGTCCGAAGAGGCAGATTTTTTTCTGTGAATTAAGGTGGTAACACGGGTATTCTCGTCCTTTGGTGAGAATATCCTTTTTTTGTTCACGACATAAAAAAACGGGAGGTTTATCATGACGATTTTTGACGAATTAAAGGCAAGAGGATTACTTGCGCAGCTTACGGACGAAAAGGAAATAAAGGAGCTTATAAATGCGGGCAAGGCTACATTTTATATAGGCTTTGACCCCACTGCGGACAGTCTGCACGTAGGTCACTTCATGGCGCTTTGCCTTATGAAAAGATTGCAAATGGCAGGCAACAAGCCCATAGCCCTTATAGGAGGCGGCACGGCTATGGTCGGCGATCCCTCGGGCAGAACGGATATGCGACAAATGATGACAAAGGAAACCATACAGCACAATGCGGATTGCTTCAAAAAGCAAATGTCGCGTTTTATAGATTTCTCGGACGGCAAGGCTATGCTTGTCAACAATGCCGATTGGCTTCTGGATCTCAACTATGTGGAGCTTTTGAGGGATGTCGGCGCGCATTTCAGCGTAAACAGGATGCTTACTGCGGAGTGCTACAAGCAGAGAATGGAGAAGGGACTTTCATTCCTTGAATTTAACTATATGATAATGCAGAGCTACGATTTCTATGAGCTTTACAGGAAATACGGCTGCAATATGCAGTTCGGCGGCGATGACCAGTGGAGCAATATGCTCGGCGGTACGGAGCTTATAAGGCGCAAGCTCGGCAAGGACGCTTATGCCATGACCATAACTCTTTTGCTTAATTCGGAGGGCAAAAAGATGGGCAAAACGCAGTCGGGCGCAGTATGGCTCGATCCTGACAAGACATCGCCCTATGACTTCTATCAGTATTGGAGAAATGTGGCTGACGCCGATGTGCTTAAGTGCCTGAGGATGCTCACCTTCCTGCCCCTCGAGCAGATAGACGAGATGGACAAGTGGGAGGGCTCGCAGCTCAACAGGGCTAAGGAAATACTTGCCTATGAGCTTACAAGCCTTGTGCATGGCGAGGACGAGGCAAAGAAGGCTGAGACCGCAGCAAGGTCGCTTTTCGGCGGCGGAGGCGCGGCAGGCTCCGTGCCCACCACGGAGATAGGCAAGGACGATTTGGGCGAAGGCATAAGCATTATAGAGCTGCTTGAAAAGTGCGAGCTCATACCCTCCAGAGGCGAGGGCAGAAGGCTCATACAGCAGGGCGGCATAAAGGTGAACGGCGAAAAGGTGGGCGACATAGGCTTTAATATTACTCCCGATATGTTTGATGATGAAGGCACGGTAATGGTGCAGAAGGGCAAGAAGGTACACCACCGCGTAAAGCTGGTGTAGGCGTTGTTTTTATGAGGTGAATCATATGCTTGAATTTCTCTATCCCCGCGAGTATCTCGCCTCCGTGCGCGATATAACGCCCGAAAAGCTCCGTGCGCTCGGCATAGACACGCTTCTTTTCGACATAGACAATACTATTGTGCCTTATTGGATAAGGACGCCCGATGAAGGCGTAAAGGCATATTTCAATACGCTTAAGGACGGCGGTATAAAGGCGGGCGTGCTCTCAAACAGCAGGGAGGAGAGGAGCCGCGATTTCTGCGCGCCCCTCGGCATACCCTATTTTTACAGAGCGGGAAAGCCCGGCATAGGCGGATTTAAAAAGCTTATTGAAAAAATGGGATCCGTACCGCAAAAGACCGCCCTCGTCGGCGATCAGATATTTACGGATGTGTGGTGCGCCAACAGAGCGGGGGCGTATTCCATACTCGTAAAGCAGGTCAGCCCAAAGGATGAGCTTGTGACCGCGCCCAAAAGACCGTTTGAAAAAATAGTTTTAAAATTCTATCTTAGGAGAGAGGCAAAAAAATGAAAAATGTCAATACATCTGTAAACGGCTCCACGGAGGTATACGCCGTGATAGGCTGTCCCATAAGCCACAGCTTCAGCCCCGTTATACACAACACAATGGCTGAAAGGCTGGGCAGAAATTTCATATATACGGCGCTTAAGGTCGAGCCCGATGCGCTTGAAGATGCTATAAAGGGCGCTTACGCTCTGGGCATAAGGGGCATTAATGTCACCGTGCCGCACAAAAAAGCCGTCATGGATATGCTCTGCTCTGTTGACAAAAGGGCGCTTGCGGTGGGCGCAGTGAATACTCTCAAATACACCGAAAACGGCTACGAGGGCTACAATACAGATGTGATAGGCGCGTATTACGCTCTAAAAAATGCGGGCTATGACATAAGGGACAAAGCCGTTCTTCTCACGGGAGCGGGAGGCGCCGGAAACGCCTGCGCGGTCATGGCTTGCGACAGCGGCTGCAAGAGCCTTACCATAGCCAACAGGACTGTTGAAAAGGCGGATGAGCTTGCCGATAATTTAAGAAAGCACTATTCCTGCGATATAAATACAATTAAGCTTGACGATATATATAGCCTTGAGAAATGCGACATCATAATAAACGCCACAACTCTGGGCTTCGGCGACAAAAGGGCGCTCACACCCATAGAGGACAGGAGCTTTTTCAAAGATAAGGGCGTGGAGTTCGTCTTTGATGTGATATATCCCAAAACAAGGCTTTTAAGCGAAGCCGAGGAGGAGGGAATACCCACGCTTGCGGGCTTTGATATGCTTGTGTATCAGGCGCTTGCCGCCGAGGAAATATGGTTCGGCGAGAAATTCGACATAGACACGCAAAGGGAAATTTGCGCGCTTTTGTGGGAATATTACAAGGAGAATATGTAATGGAAAGAAATATTGTGCTCACTGGCTTTATGGGAAGCGGAAAAACAAGCGTAGGCAAGAGGCTTTCAATGGAGCTTAAGAGGGAATTTATAGATATGGACGACTTCATAGTCACAAAGGAAGGAATGTCCGTGAATGATATATTCGCAAAAAAAGGCGAGGCGTATTTCAGAGAACAGGAAAGAGAGCTTTGCGCGCGGTTTTCGCAGCCCAAAAGCAAGATAATAGCCACGGGCGGCGGCGTTATAAAAAACGACGAGAATATGAAAAATCTCAAAAGCGGCGGCACCGTGTTCTATTTTAAGTCCACGCCCGAACGCATAGCCTACAATCTGCGCTTTGACAATACAAGACCTCTGCTTGCGGGGGACAATAAGGAGGAAAAAATAAAGAGCCTCATGCTCGAAAGAGAACACCTCTACGAAAAATATGCCGACATTATAATCGATGTGAGCGATATCGATATAGAAGCCACGCTGAATGAGATAAAAAGACGGATAAAATAAAAAATCGCCGAAAAGGAGCGTCGAAGTATTTTTTATAAATCAAAATACAATGATAAATCTTTCGATATAATAATGCTTGTTTACAGGATGATAAAGATGGAATTTTAGTTTTTGGCAAAAGCCGGACAGAACCGATACCCTTGCCTGTAGGGGCGACCTGTGGTCGCCAGCGGGAGACCAAAGGTCTCCCCTACATTAAGGTAGTGCAATTCCTTAAAATAAAACGGAAAATTGATAGTTTAAAAGTATAATAATTATACAGAAATATGTAATATGATATTTTCAATATTGACAGGGGGTGGAATTATGGCAACAAAAAGTATACTTAAGGATATTGAGATCAAAGATAAAAAGCTCGGTAAGGATTTTGCGAAGGCTCTCGATGTTACTGTAGAAAAGGCTGAAAAAGGCTTTGAATGCGAACCACTCAAGAGAACATGCAGGAAATTGTCGGGAGAAGAAATAAACAAATTTCTTAATATATAAATGCTATGAAAAATTTTAATATCAACTCCGAATTATTTTCGGTAAACATAAAAGAATTGATAGAACAAGCGGGAGAGGAAGGCGCAAAAACCATTCTCTCCTCTTTTGATTTTCGTGACCTCAATCCCTAACAACAAAGATAATGGGGACAGCCCCGCCTAGTTGGCAGTCTCCTGATTTTTTGATAGCTTGGGAAATATCCCCCTCAGTCAGGCTAACGCCTGCCAGCTCCCCCAGAGGGGGAGCCAAGGGTTCAAGGCTAACCAATGTCTCTTGGCTCCCCTATTGCACCGCAAAGAATTATGCGGACGACCGCAGGTCGGCTTTCGGCGAAGCCGAAAGTGCTGAGCGGGGGAGCTGTCGCGAAGCGACTGAGGGGGAGTAAAGTGAGCAAAAAGTCGTACTGAAAAAAATGGCGAGGTTGTCCCCGCCGCAGACTGTCGAAAAATTATGCTTTTGTCAATATTTTTGCCTATATCCATAAATATTATTCTTTTTTGCTCACACGCACATTTCGCCTCAACAAGCCGCAAATAAATTCATAACCATCACCTCTCACACATAGAATAAAGTGTGGTGAATAAGGTAAATAAAGGCACTTTATTCACAAGGAGGTGATTTTTTTGTATGAAAATATAGCGGAGATAGCAAAAAATTTCAATATTGCGCCTCTCAATATCTACAAATACCGCTATTATTATGTGCTCAACTGCGCAAACTGCGCTTATTCCCTTTCGCTCGCAAGGCCAAGACCCTCCGGCATAAACGAGATACACAGGGTGAAGCAATGCCTTAACGACTACGGCATACACAATATAGATACCTACTGCACGACCTCCAAGGGACTTCCCTATCACGAGGAGGACGGCAAAATATATGTTGCAACAAGGTTTTTCGGCTCCAACGAGCTGGACTTTATGAATAACACACAGGTCAGCATAGCGCTTTCGGACATAGGCAGAGTGCATAAGGGCTTAAGGCTAATGAGCGAGGAAATGCTCTATGCCGCGGGAAATACAAACAACGCGCTTACTATGTACAGAAGCAAGCAGAAGTCGCTTGAAAGCATATCCCGCCTTTTAAGGAGCAAGGGCAGGCGCTATTGGGACAAGGAAAGGCTGTCGGCGTTTTCCGCGCTTATAGAGAGCTGCCGAGAGCTTTTGTATCGTCTTGAGGAAATGGACTATGGGCGCAGCGCCACCTACTGCCACGGCGCGCTCAAGGAGGGCAACATAATTTATAAAAAGGGCAGGACATACATAATTGACTGGGACAATATGAAATATCTGAGCTTTATTGAGGATATAGCCTTTTTCATAGGAAGATATATAAGGAAAAACTGTTTTTATGCCGAGAGGGAAGGCATGGGCTACATGGGACTGGAGGAAACGCTTGCAAAGTACACGCGCTATACCTCGCTTTCCGACGGCGATTACGATGCGCTTAGGATAGTGCTGGAATATCCCCACCGCTTTGTGTCCACTCTCGAGGAATTTTTTTCGCTTTCAAGGAGCTTTGTGCCGACCGGTATAGCCAATAAGCTTGACGAGGCGCTCATGCAGAGGGATTTTGTCCTGGGATATATGAATACATAGCGCAATAAAGCCCCTTTTGCCAAAATGACGAAAGGGGCGTAAATATTGAAAATTTTTAGAATACGGCATCATGAGCTTGCCTTGCCTTTGTCTTGCCCTTCATCAAGTGCTTTATTTATGCCTTCAAGTCCGTAGACTGCCGAAAGCATAAACACGGGCGCAAAATTGAGTATATATCTGGATTTGGATTCCCAGAGCATAAAGAATATCACGGCGCCGAGAAGTGTGAGCCTAAGAAGCATACCGTAGTCCGCCTTCGGAGAGCGCAGAGCGAATATACCGCCCGCAGCGACAAATATAAAAATACAGAATATATATACAACTATATAGATATTGTATAGGCTGTAATGCTCTCTGTCGGCTGACAGGAAGTCGAAAAGTCCTCCCTTTTTAAGCACCCAGTCCATGTGTACGCTTTGCATGAACTGACCCTCAAGCCATGTTCCCGCGGATTTGTTGAAAAGATAGTCGCCTGCGCCGTCCACCGTGCCAAGCTCGGCAAATCTCTTGCTCAGCATTTCAAGGTCTGCTGCCTTCTTTTCCTCCTTTGACGGGAATTGAGCCGTATATTCAAAGTCCGACTGAACATATCCGCCGCCTCCGCTTCTGTTCATGCCCATCATTATCCAGTGTACAAGCGGGAATTCCATGCTCTCCTCCTGCGACATATCTATCCATGAGCAGTGGTCAATATACACTCCCCACACACCGCTGAGCACCGCTATAACTGCAAGCATCACGGCGCAGCAGCGCAGATTTTTGATTCCCTTAAGAAGAAGATGTATAATAAACGCAACGAGGACTACATACACGCTGCCCTTTATAAGTGCGCCTGCGCATATTGCAGCGCCCGCAAGAGCGTATTTGAGCCATACATACTTGAATTTTTCATCCGATGATGAATATACATAGAATGCCGCTGCAACAAAGAGCATTGACAATGTGTCCGTGTAGAAACGGCAGGCGTTTATATAAAACGGCACAAATGTAAAGCACATAACGAGGGCGGCAAGGCTGCCCTTTTTGCCGAAAACATTTTTTGCCGTCTTGAGTGTGAGTATAACGGAGCCCATTATAAAGGCTATGTTGAGCAGTATGCTCATATAGTTTGAGAGCAGGCTGTCGCGATTAAGTCCGAAAACAGAAAGCACCTTATAGAAAAGAGCCAGCAGAGCAAGTATGGGTATATTTGCCGTGTAGTGCATAAAGTAGGCGTTGTTGGACTCCTTGAAAAAATAGCTGTGCTTTTCGCTGCCCGTAAATACCGTGCTCACATGGCCGTCGTCCACTATCTCCCAGGCGCTGTAATATACCGTACCGAGATCCGTGTTAGGCTCGGACACCATTTTAAAGCCCACAACGCACAGAAGAACAAGCATTGCTATAAGCACGCAGGGCGTAATAAGCTTGGAATTTATTTTGCCCTCCTTAAGCCCCGAATACATAAGCGCCAAAGCCGCTGCCGCAAGCGGTATGAGCGCATATGAGCATATTTTGAAGCGAATGTCCCCGATGCCGTAGAGCATTATGATGAACAAAAACACCATAAAAAGCGCCTCTGCGCCGAGCACAAGCCTCTGCGACAAGCCGAGAGTGCCGAGGCGTTCAAAGGCATTGAGCCTTATAAGCACATAAAGAATAAGAGCCATGAACACGGCATATATAACTATGCTGTTTGATATTATACAGCGCGGAGACGGCGCGGTGCGCAGCGAAATACCCTCCAAATCAAATTCAAGAGCATTTCCGTTTTGTATGTCGAGCCTGTAAGACGCTCCGTTTTTTATTTTTACCTCGTTGTAGCCCTCGTCAATGTATATGTCGGCAATTTTTTTATATTGCCCTTCGTCATCGGCGGAGAAAACTCCCGCGTTCATAGGCTTTTCGGACAGCTTGTCCACTGTTATATCAAGGTAGTTTACGGCAAATTCGTCCGTACCCTCAAAATAAAAGCTTATGGTGTCGGCAAGTCCCGTTACTGTGCCCGTGGATTCGCTGTAGCCCTCTCCCGTAAGCTCATAAGGCGAAATATCCCTGCTGTATTTGTCGGAAAGGTGTGAAAATATGCTCACCGCAATAATATAGAGTATTATCATACCGCCCGTGAATATAATGGCATTTGCATTTTTAAGCCTTTTCATATAGGTTCTCCTTTTGGGTGTTTATAAATCGGCATAGCCGTGAAATATCATTATAATAAGTATATTCCAAAAAAAATGTATTGTCAACAATGTACTTAACGTTGATTTAGGAAAGAAAACGCAAAAAAAACTTAATTTTCTGTTGTAATTTACATAGAATTGTTGTAAAATTAAGAGTGAATAAAAATGAGCGGACAAAAAATATTCTCTATATTATGTCTGCCCTTAAATATCATCAATTTTATAAAGGAGGAAATCATTGTGAGTGGTTTAGTAATGATGATCATTGCAATCGTTGTATTAGGCGGAGCTTATCTCATTTACGGCAGATACCTCGCAAACCTTTGGGGTATTGACGAAAATGCCAAAACTCCCGCTTATGAGCTTGAGGATGGCGTCGACTATGTTCCCGCCGACACAAATGTGGTGTTCGGACATCAGTTTGCATCCATAGCGGGCGCAGGTCCCATAAACGGTCCCATACAGGCGGCTGTTTTCGGCTGGGTACCCGTGCTTTTGTGGATACTTATAGGCGGCGTGTTCTTCGGAGCCGTTCAGGACTTTGCTTCTATGTATGCATCCGTAAAGAACAAGGGAAGAACCATAGGCTACATAATTGAGCTTTATATAGGCAAGATCGGCAAGAAGCTCTTTATGATATTCACATGGCTGTTCTCTATACTCGTTATCGCAGCCTTCGCCGATGTTGTGTGCAACACCTTCAACGGCTTTAATGTGAGCGAGGCAGGCGAGGTGACACAGAACCTTGCGGGCGGTCAGGTAGCCATGACAAGCGTTATATTCATTATAGCTGCCGTAGGTCTTGGCGTGTTCTTAAGAAGGAGCAAGCTCAACAAGTGGATAAATACCGCCGTAGCAATAGTTATACTTGTGGCTTGTATAGCTTTGGGACTTTTATTCCCCGTATACATGAGCACGGGCACATGGCACATCATTGTATTTATTTATATTGCGATAGCCTCAATAGCTCCCGTTTGGATACTGCTCCAGCCCAGAGATTACCTTAACAGCTACCTTCTCGTAGCCATGATAGTTGCGGCAGTATTGGGCATTATAGTTGCAAATCCCACAATGGAGCTTGCGGCATTCAACGGCTTTACCGTTAACGGACAGACGCTTTTCCCGTATCTTTTCGTAACGATAGCCTGCGGCGCCGTTTCGGGCTTCCATTCGCTCGTATCCTCTGGTACGGCTTCAAAGCAGATAAAGAACGAAAAGAATATGCTCCCCGTTTCATTCGGCGCAATGCTTATGGAGAGTATGCTTGCAGTCATAGCTCTTATAGCAGTCGGCGCAGTTGCAGTCGGCGGAGTTATACCCGACATGACGCAGCCCCAGATCTTTGCGGAGGGCGTTGCGGGCTTCCTTGTTAAGATAGGCGTACCCGCAGATATAAGCAGAACGCTTATCACTCTTTCGGTTTCGGCATTCGCTCTTACATCTCTTGACTCCGTTGCCAGAATAGGCAGACTTGCCTTTGAGGAATTCTTCATTGACGCGGGAACGGATGAGGAGAACTTAGGACCCGTTGCAAAGGTTTGTACAAACAAGTATTTCTCAACAATTGCAACGCTTGCGGTTGCATTTGCTCTTGCCAAGGTCGGCTATCAGAATATATGGCCGCTGTTCGGCTCGGCAAATCAGCTCCTTTCGGCTCTTGCCCTCATTGCCTGCGCGGTATTCTTCAAGAAGACAAACAGACAGGGCTGGATGCTTTGGATACCTATGATAATTATGCTTATTGTTACTCTTTCAATGCTCGGCATAACTATCTACACCAAGTCTATGGGCGTTTTCACCGCCACAACTCAGAATATGGGCGGAGATATACTCCAGCTTGCATTTGCAATTGCTCTGTTTATACTCGGTATAATCGTTTCGTTAAGCGGTCTTAAGGCGCTTACGGAGAAGGTCAATTCGGCTAAGGCTTGAAAATAAGTAACCATTTCAATAGTATATTGCAATAATATAAAAGGAAGCGGTTTTCCGCTTCCTTTTTAATATAATAAATTTATTTTAAATTTTTCTTTTTAAAAAAATAAGTAAAATTTTATTCTTCTTTTTGCGCACAAAAAGAAGCAAAAAGTTTTCATTTTTTACTTTTTGAAAAGTAAATAAAATTTTTTATCTTTCTTTTTTTTCGCAAAAAAAAGAAACAAAAAAAGCATGTTCAGAACTTTCCCTACGGGAAAGCGATGCCTTACGGCATCGTCGGATACTTCTTCCGATTCAAAGGGCGCTTTCGAGTCGCCCATTGCGACGCAAAGATAGATGCGGACGCACGCAGTGCGGCTTTTCCGCAGGAAAAGCGCTGACATAACCCCTAACGGCTTTTGTGCCCATAGGTTAGTGGAATTAATACCGCACAAAAGAATCATTACAGTGAGAGCTATTTGCTCCCATTGCACCGAAAGATTTATCGGACAGCCGTTAGGCTGGTT
>CANQVZ010000031.1 GCA_947627425.1 uncultured Clostridia bacterium
CAAGCGGCTCGCACGAGCAGACATCCGTCATGTCCCCCTCAGTCGCTTTCAGCGACAGCTCCCCCAACGGGGGAGCCGAGAATTTGTGGTTAGCCCTTGCCTCTTGGCTCCCCCGTTGGGGGAGCTGGCAGGCGTAAGCCTGACTGAGGGGGCGGGCGTGCAATGCACGCCCCTACATTATATCGGATGTCTGCGAGGTTTCGCAGCTTGTCTGCCCTTTAGGGCAGGCTGCGGTAAGCGAAACCCAAACACACCTTTACGCAACGAAGCTCAAGCAGTCAGTTAGCTTTGAGGCGTAAAGGTCGTCAAGGGGTGTGGGGTGCCTCGAAAGCACCCCACGCTTTTTTTGTTTCTTTTTTTTGCGAAAAAAAAGAAAGATAAAATTTTTAATTACTTTTTTAAAAGCAAAAAAGTAATATGTTTTGCTTCTTTTTGTGCGCAAAAAGAAGAATAAAAATCATTTAAAAAATAATTTGTTTACTTTATTGTAATTTACACTAAAAATCCAATAAAAAGCGGGCGACCACAGGTCGCCCCTACATTATAAGTGATATAAATAAATTTCAATTGTTTTTTAAAAAACAAAAAAATTATAAAATTTATAAAAAAGTAAAATTCATTTACTTGTTTACCTTTTTCCTCCAGCCCGGTTTATTCTCCTGTCTATTCCTAGCTATCGCAAGGCTATCCTCGGGCACATTCTTTGTTATGGTGGAGCCTGCGGCGGTATATGCTCTGTCGCCCACCTCTACGGGAGCCACCAGATTGGTGTTGCAGCCTATAAACACTCCGTCGCCTATCTTGCATCTGTACTTATTCTTTCCGTCATAGTTGACCGTCACGGTGCCGCAGCCGAAGTTCACGCACTTGCCCACATCGGAATCTCCCACATAGGTGAGATGGCTCACCTTTGTGCCGTCGTCTATGGTGGAATTCTTTATCTCCACAAAGTCACCTATACGGCAGTGCTCGCCCACCTCGCTGTTGGGTCTGAGATATGCAAAGGGACCTACCGTTGTAAAGCTCTTCACCTTGGCGTCTATGAGCACGCTCATCTGTACCGTAACACAGTCGTCTACTGTCGATGAGGTCATCCTTGTATTGGGACCTATTATACAGCTCTTGCCTACAGTCGTCTTGCCCTCCAGCATACAGCCGGGATAAATTATGGTGTCTGCGCCTATTTTTACATCCTTGCCTATATATGTGTTTGAGGGGTCTGTTATGGTCACGCCGTCAAGCATGAGCCTTGTGTTTATCCTCTTGCGCATGGCGGATATAGCCTGAGAGAGATGGAGCTTTGAATTTACTCCCATAAACTCCTTGTCGTCCTCGGCAGTCATTATGCCGACTTTTCCGCCGTCGTTCTTTATTATTTCAAGAGTGTCCGTGAGGTAATATTCTCCCTGCGAATTATTGTTGCCGAGCTTTTTAAAAGCATCCTGCAAAGCCTCCGCCTTGAATATATAAACTCCCGTGTTCACTTCCTTTACCTTTGCCTGTTCGGGCGTTGCGTCCTTCTGCTCCACTATCTTTGAAAAGCTGTCGTCCTCCCTTATTATCCTGCCGTAGCCCGTGGGATCCTCAGCAATCATAGACACAACGGTAACGCTGTTTTGCTGCTGCTCGTGAGCGTCACAGAGCTTGCCTATTGTCTCTGCCGTTATAAGCGGAGTGTCGCCACAGAGCACGAGTATATTGCCGTCCTTTATAAAGTCGCCTGCCTGCATAACGGCGTGACCTGTGCCGAGCTGCTCCTTCTGCACGGCAAATACTATGTTGTCGTACATATCCTTTATGGTGTTTCTGACCATAGCGGACTGATGACCGACTATGACGCATATTTCCTTTGCGCCCGCCTCCTTTGAAGCCTCTATCACATAACCCACCATTGTTTTATCGAGCACTCTGTGCAGCACCTTCGGCACCTCCGATTTCATTCTGGTGCCCTGTCCCGCAGCAAGTATAACTACCTTTAAGTTGTCCATATTTCCACCTCTGAGTTAAAAATAAATTTGGCAAAGCTGCCTTTTCTATCCTTTATTATAATATCATTCCCCTTAAATTGCAATATTAAAGTTGAAAAAGCGGGAACGGCTTTTGCCGTTCCCGCAGTAAAAATTGTGTTATCTCTTTATTGTGATCCTGAAGCTATCCTCGTCGCGTTCCTTGTTCTCGTCCTCTGCTATGACTGTGAAGGTCTGACGGGTGTCTGTGTCTATGGGTGAGAAGTTGATATTCCAGATATAGTCCGAATCGTCTATATCGTCGGGTTCCTTGTATATCTTGGATACCTGAGTACCTCTTGAGGTCTCTACCCATACTCTGTATGCGGAGTTGGATGTGCGTACCGTAAGATTTACATCGTCGTTGTATCCTATCTCGTCCTCCTCTACATCCACATCTCTTACTTCTATTTCCTCCTCGGCGTCGCCCGTGATCTTGAACATAGCTCTGTCAAAATCCTCGTCGTCGTCATATACCGTTATATAATAGTCGGCATTTATATCGTTGACCTCAAATTCAACACTGTGCGTCTTGTCGGTATTGGAGGAGGAGCTTACCTTCTCGTCATATACCGAACCGGAGGTGCCTCTGGATATCCTTATCCTGCTTACACAGCCCGTAGTCACGAAGTTGAACTTAGCCGTTTCGCCTTCTATTATGGAGTTTGTTTTCTGCTCTATCTCAAGCACTGCGGGGTCGTTCTTGCTTACGGAGCGTCCCTCGAGCGAGAATGTATCGGATACGGACTCTTCATCATCGTTGTAAGCATAGAGCTTAAACTTCATATTGCCGGTGTGCTTAACGGTGAAGTTGAACTCCCAGTAATAGTATGAGCTGTATTTTTCGGCAGTTGAATGTGTCACCTGTCCATCGCCCTGGTCCTGATCCTCCGTGCAAAGCTCAAGATAATCCACATCCGTGCTTGTCTTTACAAAGAGAGTGGTGGTGTAGCCCTTGTAGGCGTAGTCGTTGTTGAGCCACATATCTATTATCTCAAGGTCGTTGGAGCCGCTTTCCTTGTACTTGTCGTCTACGGATACATCAAGCTCCTCATACTCGCTTTCATATGCGCCGTCAACATAGAGCTGAACTCTTATGTACCATTCGCCCTCCTCGGTCATCTTTATGGAGCAGTTGAAGGTTCTGTTGCCGTCCTTGTCCTCGTCATAATCGCTTGTTACGGTCGATTTCTTGTCAGCCTCGGATATAAGCTTTACTCTCTTTACATCCGATGTGGTCTTAACCTTTACTCTTGCCGAGGTATCGGTCTTTATCTCGTCGGAGGAGAGCTTGCAGCTTAACATATAGTCGGACTTGTAGTCGTCGTCCTTGTCATTGCTGCTTGATGAGCTCTTGCCGCTTGATACCATAAAGCTTACATTCCTTGCGGCGGTAGCGTTCTCGTTGAAGGATGTGCCTATGCCGGGAACAGCCTTAAGAGTCACCATAATGTCCTTGCCCGTAGTGTTCTCGCACTTATAGTCGGTCTTGAATGTCCTTGTGCCGTCGGAATTGTCGGTGTACTGAGTTAAGCTTGCAGCCTCCTTGTTGTCGGCGGTGTTCACAAGCTTAAGGCTGGTTGCCGCATTTGAGCAGACAGCCGTTATGGATATCGAATCGCCATCCGTTATATCCTGTATCTTGGATGCCTCAACACTGTTTACAACAGCGTCGTTCACATTTGCTGAGGGCTGAGAAGCTGTGCCCTGATTTGTTGTGATATGTACGCTTCTTGTGGGGTTGTCCCATGTTACGGTAGCGCCTATGGATTCGGCTATCATTCTTATGGGCATAAGTATCCTGTTGTTGGTGTTTATGGACGGGGTGTCAAATGTAACAGCCTCGCCGTTTACATAAACTATCTTTGAACGCATGGTATGCGCTATTGTTATTCCGTCTCTTGTGAGAGTCATTGTTTCCGTTCTTGAATTCCAGTCTATCTGAAGTCCCAGAGCCTCGCAGGTCTTTCTGACGGGAACATATGTCCTGTTGTTCATTATCTGCGGTCTTGCGTCCGTTGTGGGGAAATCGATAGTCTGATTGTTGAGATATACCGCTACATATTCCACCGCGCTTACATTCACGGGGAATACCATAACGGAGATGAGCATTGTAAGCGCCATCAATATTCCTGTTATTCTTTTCATTGTGTCACACCTTTCTTTTTTTTAGTATACTTTGTTAATTTTATTATAACAGACTACCCTGCAATATGCAAATGACAAATCTTTACAGTTTTATTGCAGTTATAATACGAGTGTTCTTTTTCAAATGCCGTAATTTTTCCTGTATTCCTTCATAGCCTCAAGGTATTCCTTACCCTCTATCGTGCCGTCCTCTATGCACTCTATTATGTCGCATACCGTCACTATGGGATAAACCTTTATGCCGAATTCGTCGTAGACCTCCTGAACGGCGGACTTTTCGCCCTTTCCCTTTTCCATTCTGTCCACGGATATTATAACGCACTCCACATTCACATCGGCGGCATTTTTGAGTATGGGCAGAGTTTCCCTTATGGCTGTGCCTGCCGTTATAACATCCTCTATTATAGCCACCTTGTCGCCGTTTTGCAGCTTATGTCCCACTATCACTCCGCCTTCGCCGTGGTCCTTTGCTTCCTTTCTGTTGAAGGCATAGTTTACGGACCTGCCCGTGTCATTATAAAGCGCTATTGCGGCGGAAACGGCAAGGGGTATGCCCTTGTAGGCGGGACCGAAGAATACATCCGCGTCCACATTGTTTTCCTTTATGCATTGAGCATAGAAGCCTCCGAGCTTGGCAATGTGCTCGCCCGTCTTGTAGTTGCCCGTGTTTATGAAGTAGGGCGCCTTTCTTCCGCTCTTGAGTGTAAACTCTCCGAAGGTGAGCACTCCCGCCTCGCACATAAACTTTATAAATTCCTTTTTGTAGCTCATAATTCCTCTCCCTTTCATATTTTTCATGTCAACTAAATATTACCATATTTCGGAGCATAATTCAATAAAAAGATAGTCAATCGTGGTTATGTTAATATTTTATGCATAATAAAAGCTTAACCGCTTGATTTTAGCTGCATTAATAATAATAAAATATAGCATTTGGGGACAGCTTGCGGTATATGTAAGGCTCCCTCCGGGAGGGAGCTGTCGCTGAAAGCGACTGAGGGAGAATGCGTTTTGAACAAATTTTACTCCCTCCGTCAGACTTCGTCTGACACCTCCCTCATGGAGGGAGGCTTGGTATATCACTTTTGCCTCTCTATATTCTTAATATTCTTTTCCACCTTTGCCCGCGGGAGCATTACGGAGTGTCCGCAGCCGCAGCACTCCATCCTTATATCCGCGCCTATGCGGAGTATTTTCCACTGCTTGGAGCCGCATGGATGCTGTTTTTTCATGGTCACTATGTCGCCTGTTTGTATGTCCATATGTCTGCCTCCTCAAAATTTGCTTTCTGAATTGATTATAAATGAAATTTGAGTTTTTTTCAATAGCTTTGGTCGCTTAACTCAAAATTCCTATTGTTATTGACGGCAAAATAGTTTATAATTATATAATATAAAACAAGCAAAGGATAAATGTATATGAAGGACTATCTGTTGGTGGACGGCTACAACATAATATTTGCGTGGAAGGAGCTTTCGGAGCTTGCGAAGGACAACATAGAGGCTGCCAAGAGCAGGCTCGTGACTCAGCTTTGCAACTATCAGGGCATAAAGAAGATGAATCTTATACTTGTGTTCGACGCCTACAGAGTAGAGGGCGGAGAAGGCTCCGTAGTGAAGGAGGGCGGTATATACATCGTCCATACTAAGGAGGCCGAAACTGCCGACCAATACATAGAAAAGACCACGCACGAGCTTATAAAAAACTGCAATGTCACCGTTGCCACCTCCGACGGACTGGAGCAGGTGATAATAGTTTCGCAGGGCGCTCTGCGTATGTCCGCAAGAGATCTCTACAGAGAGGTGAACGCGGGCAGGAAAATGATAGACGAAAAAATAGAGCAGATAAGACCCGTCAAGAACAATATGCTTATTGACAATCTTGACAGCGAGGCGGCGGACTTTCTGGAAAAGCTCAGACTGAAGAGGTGATAACAATGGAACGCTATGAGGCTATGAGCTATGATGAGCTTGTAAACCTTGTGCAGAAGGAAAACGATACTCTTGCGCTTGAATATCTCTTGAACCACAAGTGCAAGGCTCTCATAAGAAAGAGAACGAGAGGTTATTTCATATTCGGCGCAGACGAGGAGGATGTCATACAGGAGGGCATAGTGGGACTTTACAAAGCCATACGCGACTATCGCCCCGAGCGGGAGGCAAGCTTTGTGTCCTTTGCGGAGCTTTGCATCAACCGTCAGATAATAAGCGCCATAAAGGCGGCTTCAAGGCAGAAGCACATACCGCTCAACACCTCCATATCCATAGACAGCCCCATAACAAACGGCGACGAGGAGTATACCTATCTGGACTTTCTGAGCAAGGCGGGAGGCAACCCGGAGGAGGTCATAATAGGGCGCGAAAATCTGAAGGCGCTCGAAAGGGAAATACTCAAAAGCCTCAGCAGAATGGAACAGGAGGTATTGAACTATTATCTCAGAGGCAGGAGCTACACGCAGATAGCAAGGCTTATGAATAAGGAGGAAAAGAGCATAGATAACGCCCTGCAAAGGATAAAGAAAAAGGTCTCCGCCATAGTGAGCAGAAAAAGCGCGGAGTAATATATGGTATTCCCCCTCAGTCGCCCTTCGGGCGACAGCTCCCCCATAGGGGGAGCCAAGGAATTTGGTGCACACCCTACCTCTCGGCGCCCCCTTCGGGGGAGCTGTCAGGCGATAGCCTGACTGAGGGGGCTAATAGTTATAATTTTTTTATACAAAACAAAAAGAACAAACCGAAATTATTGCATAACGCGTATTTTTATGATAAAATTTATACAGGGCTAAGCAAAAAAGAAAAGGAGGTTTTTTTATGAATATGACGCTGTTATGGCTCGTTCTTGCCATAGCGCTCTTTATAATAGAGGGCGTGACGGTAGGAATGGTGTGTATGTGGTTCGGCATAGGCGCGGTTGTTTCGATGCTTGTGTCGCTTGCAACGGACAGCATATACATACAATGGCTTGTATTCATTGTTGTTTCGCTTGTTATGCTGGTGCTTTTAAGACCCATGGCAAAAAAAGCCATGCACTCGCACATAGAGCGCACGAACGCAGGCTCTATGATAGGCAAGATGGCAGTGCTCACTCAGAGCATAGGCGAAAACAGTCCGGGCAGGCTGAAATACGGCGATGTCAGCTGGATAGCCGTGACGGATAACGGAGATACTATAGAAAAGGGAGAAAAGGTAAGCATTGTTTCAATAGAGGGCAACAAGCTTGTTGTCAGCAAAATATGAGGAGGTCTATATAATGTTCATTATTATACTTATAGTCATTGCTATAGCCGTTGCGGGCTCGTGCATAAAGATAGTGCCGCAGGCAAGGGCTTATGTTGTGGAATTTCTGGGAGCCTACAAGGCTACATGGCACACGGGAATTTATTTCAAGATACCGTTTTTTGAGAGGATAGCGAGGAATGTCAACCTGAAGGAGCAGGTGATAGATTTCCCGCCGCAGCCCGTTATAACCAAGGATAATGTCACAATGCAGATAGACACGGTAATCTTCTTCCAGATAACCGATCCCAAGCTCTACTGCTACGGCGTTGAAAATCCCATAAGCGCCATTGAGAACCTCACCTCCACAACGCTCAGAAACATAATAGGCGACATGGAGCTGGACGAAACGCTTACATCAAGAGAGACCATCAATACAAAGATGGGCACATCGCTTGACGAGGCTACCGACCCCTGGGGCATAAAGGTGAACAGAGTGGAGCTTAAAAACATTATGCCTCCCGCAGCTATACAGGAGTCTATGGAAAAGCAGATGAAGGCGGAGAGAGAAAGGCGCGAGGCTATACTTATTGCCGAGGGCGAAAAGAAGTCCACCATACTTGTAGCAGAGGGTAAAAAGCAGTCCGCAATACTCGAGGCGGAGGCTGAAAAGCAGGCGGCAATACTGAGAGCCGAAGCCGAGAAGGAAAGAAAGATAAGAGAGGCGGAAGGTCAGGCAGAAGCCATAAGAAAGGTACAGGAGGCTACTGCGCAGGGTATTGAGATGCTCAAGGAGGCAGGTGCAGACGAGAGCGTGCTCACATTAAAGAGCTTTGAGGCGCTCGGAAAGCTTGCAGAGGGTCAGGCAACAAAGATAGTTGTGCCCACCGATATACAGGGCATAGCCGGACTTGCTACCACTCTTAAGGAAGTAATGAGCGATAAATAAACAAAGCCCACCCGTCAAGCCTTTCGGTTTGACGCCTTCCAATGGCACCGCAAAGTTTTATGTAGACATAGCCCCCTCAGTCGCCCTTCGGGCGCCAGCTCCCCCACAGGGGCGCCGAGAGGCAGCGGTCAGCCCTAAACTCTTGGCTCCCCCTCCGGGGGGAGCTGTCAGGCGTTAGCCTGACTGAAGGGGTATGCTTTAAATGCCAAAAAAATTTATAAAACAAGATGTTTTATTGACACACAGAATGGGCGACTTTTGCCGCCCGTTTTTTATACTCCGAAATTTTCGGCGCATTCCTTAAGTCTTGTTATAACATCTATCTGCTGAGGACAGGCGCTTTCGCACTGACCGCAGGCTATACAATCGCCCGCCTTGCCTCCGCTTTTTACTGCCTCGGTATACATTTGCCTTCCCTTTTCAAGCTGTCCCCAGGCTATCTGCTGATTGCGAGCGGCAAATATTTCGGGTATGGCTATACTCATGGGACAGCCTGCCGTGCAGTAGTGACAGGCGGTGCAGGGTATGGTCTTTATGCCGTTTATTATCTCCTGCGCCCTTCTCACGGCGTCCTGCTCCGAACTGTCGAGGGGCTTAAAGTCCTTCATATACGAAAGATTGTCCTCCATCTGCGCTATGCTTGACATACCCGAAAGCACTGTTATGATGCCCTCGAGCGACGCGGCATAGCGTATTGCCCACGAAGCAAAGGACGCATTCGGCGCAGCCGTCCTGAATATTTCCTGAACCTTTTTTGGCGGGTTTGCAAGCGCTCCGCCCTTTACGGGCTCCATGACCACTATGGACTTGCCGTGCTTTCTTGCCACCTCGTAGTTTGCCCTTGCCGTCACATCGGGATTTTCCCAATCGGCATAGTTGAGCTGGAGCTGTACAAATTCGGCGTCGGGATGCTCGGTAAGGAGCTTATCCAGTATTTCGGGCGTTGCGTGGAATGAAAATCCCCAGTGGCGCACAAGTCCCTTTTCCTTCAATTCCTTAACAAAGTCCCATATGTGGTACTCATCATATTTTTTATAGTTTCCCGCCTGAAGCGCATGGAGCAGATAATAGTCGAAATACCCTGCGCCCGTGCGCTCAAGGCTTGTGTAAAACTGCTGCTTTGCGCTCTTTTCATCATGCGCGCCCATCCATGCGCAAAGCTTTGTCGCAAGCGTGTAGCTCTCTCTGGGATAGCGGTCTACAAGCGCCGCCTTTGCCGCGCGCTCCGACTCTCCGTTGTCATATACATAGGCTGTGTCAAAGTATGTAAGTCCCGCATCCATGAACATATCCACCATTTTTTTGGTGGCTTCAACATCGATAGAGCCCCTGCCCGTCTTTGGCAGCCGCATAAGTCCGAAGCCGAGCTTAGGCGTCTCGGAACCGAAATATTTTTCCATCAAAAAACCTCCTCGTATAATTATATTCTATATAAATTATAAAGCATAAAGCCGACTCTAAGTCAAGCTGTTTTTTGCAAAAAGCCTAAACGACAAATTTCATGGCGTAAACGAATTTGAATATACACCTTATATATGTTAAAATATAATTATAGAATTTTTTTCAAAGGAGGCATCATTATGCAATACAGAATAATAGGAACTACCGTTCCCGCCGTAGAGCTTAAGCTCAATTCGGGCGAACAGATCTACACACAGTCGGGAGGTATGGCTTGGATGAGTCCAAGCATAAGCATGGAAACAAATACCAACGGCGGAATTTTAAAGGGCTTGGGAAGAATGTTTGCGGGCGAGTCATTTTTTATGGCAACCTATTCGGCTAATGCTGATGATTCGCGCATTGCCTTTGCTTCTACCGTTCCGGGCGCAATAAGGGCGCTTGATGTCACAAGTGATGACTACATAATTCAGAAGGGCGCCTTCCTTGCGGCAGAAAAAAGCGTTGAGCTTGACACGGTATTCACAAAGAAGCTCTCGGCAGGTATTTTCGGCGGCGAAGGTCTTATCATGCAGCAGCTTTCGGGCTCCGGCTTATGCTTTCTTGAAATAGACGGCGACGCTGTGGAGAAAACTCTTGCTCCCGGCGAGACCATAATGGTTGACACGGGAAATGTTGTGGCATTTGACAGCAATGTAACATATGAGGTAGAGACCGTTAAGGGCTTCAAGAACATACTGTTCGGCGGTGAAGGGCTTTTCCTTACTAAGCTTACGGGTCCCGGCAAGGTCATACTCCAGACACAGGCAATACGCTCACTCGCAGAGAGAATAATACCCTATATCCCCAGACAGACCAGCAGTAATTGATAAATAAAAAAAGCGTACGGTGTACGCTTCAGACTGTCGAAAAAGTTAAAATGTAAAACGGGCGTGCATTGCACGCCCGCAAAATTCCATACAATAAGGTGTTTATCGACACGCAAAAGCGTACGGTGTACGCTTTTTTATTTTAATAATCTACATCTGCGCTATCATAGTCTTTATTATCCTGCCTGCGATGACAGCGGACTCTCTGAAGAATCTTTCATAATTCACATTGCTGCCCTCCTCGGCGTTGTCGGATATAGCCCTTATTATAACGAAGGGCACCATGTTCAGATAGCAGGCGTGAGCTATTGCGGCGCCCTCCATCTCGCAGCAGAGGGGAGCAAAAAGTCTGCCTATCCTGTCCTTCTGTTCGGGGTCGGACACAAACTGGTCGCCGCTTGCTATCCTGCCCTTGTGCACGGGAAAGCCTATAGCCTCCACCGCTCTTTCAGCTGCGGATATAAGAGCATCGTCAGCCCTGAACACACTGCTTTCCATGCGTGATATAACTCCCGGCTCGTCGCCAAGCGCAGTGGTATCAAAGTCGTGATGCACGGCGTCTGTGGAAATAACAATGTCGCCTATTTTCACTCTCCTGTCTATTGCACCCGCCACGCCCACATTTATAACGGCGTCCACGGCAAACAGGTCTATAAGCACCTGAGCGCACAGAGCGGCATTCACCTTGCCTATGCCCGAGCGCACCAGCACTATGTTGTGCGCGCTGTCGTTGAGCTTTCCGAGGTAGAAATCCAGTCCCAGAGCGTTCTTTGTGGTAAGAACATTCATATCCTCAAGTATATTGTTTATTTCCTCCTCCATAGCGCCTATAATACCTATGGTCATCATATCACACCTCCTTTTTTATTCAACGGTCACGCTCTTTGCCAGATTCCTCGGCTTGTCGATATCCTCGCCAAGTCCCAGAGCCATGTAGTATGCAAAGAGCTGTTGGGGTATGTTGGCAAGCAGCGATGTGAGCATCCAGTGGGTCCTGGGAATATATATCACATCATCCGCTACCTCCTCTATGCTCGTGTTGCCCTTCATGGCTATGGCGAGCACCTTTGCGCCTCTTGCCTTTACTTCCTTTATGTTGCTCTTTGTCTTGTCAAATAAAGATTCCTGCGTCACAACGCCCACAACGAGAGTTGCCTTTTCTATAAGGGCTATGGGTCCGTGCTTTAATTCGCCCGCAGCGTAGGGCTCCGAGTGGAGATATGCTATCTCCTTTAATTTGAGCGAGCCCTCCATGCCCACCACATAGTCAAGTCCTCTGCCTATGTAGAACACATTTTTGGAATCTATATATTTGTGTACGAATTTCTTTATTGCGGGCACAGACTTTGTGAGTATGTCGTTTATCTGTGACGGGAGCTTATCCATAGCCTGCTTTATTTCGCCGAAGTCAGCTTCTGTTATCTTGCCGAGCTCCTGCGCTATGTGCAGAGTTATGAGATACATTGCCACCACCTGAGCGGAGAACGCCTTTGTGGATGCTACCGCTATTTCAAAGCCCGCGAGAGTATAGAGCACGTCGTCGGCCTCTCTTGCTATGGAGCTGCCCACGGCGTTCACTATGGCAAGCACTCTTGCGCCTCTTGCCTTTGCCAGCTTAAGCGCCGAGAGCGTGTCAGCCGTTTCGCCCGACTGCGATATCACTATCACGAGCGTATGCTCGTCTATGAGCGGATCCTTGTATCTGAATTCGCTTGCCACATCCGAATTTACGGGTATGCGCACTATCCTTTCAAGCAGGTATTTGCCCACAAGTCCCGCATAATAAGCCGTACCGCAGGCAACTATATATATTTGGTTTATGTCCTTTAATTCTTCCTTTCCAAGCTTTATGCCGTCCAGCTCTATGTGCCTTCCGTCCTCCGAGAACCTCTGCGCAAGGTTGTCCTTTACGACCTTGGGCTGTTCATATATCTCCTTGAGCATGAAGTGGTCGTAACCGCTTTTCTGCGCTGCCTCCACATTCCACTTGTAGGAATACACTTCCTTTTCGACCCTGTTGCCCTCTATGTCGTATATTGTCACATTGTCCGCCTCCACAACGGCAAGCTCCTTGTCGTCTAGTATATAGGCGTCCCGCGTGTATTCGAGTATGGCGGGGATATCCGAGGCTATGAAGTTTTCGCCCTTGCCTATGCCCACTATAAGAGGAGATTCCTTCCTTGCCGCTATGAGCCTGTCGGGACAGTCCGTACACAATACGCCCAGAGCGTAAGAGCCTTCTATTCTTTCAAGAGCCTTTCTTACGGCCTCGAGAAGGTCGCCGTCCTCCTTGTAGTAGTCATATATGAGGTTTACGGCTGTTTCCGTGTCGGTTTCCGACTGGAACTGATAGCCCTTTGTTTCAAGCTCACTTTTGAGCTCCTGATAGTTTTCTATTATACCGTTGTGAACAACGGCTATTTTGTCATCGTTGCTGAAATGGGGATGGGCGTTCATATCGGACGGCGCGCCGTGAGTTGCCCAGCGCGTATGACCTATGCCCACCTTGCCCGACACGGGATTGTTGAGCAGGAGAGTCCTTAAATTGTCCACCTTGCCCTTTGTCTTTCTTATACCTATGCCGTCTTCCTGCAAAACAGCCACGCCCGCAGAGTCGTAGCCTCTGTATTCAAGGCTTTCAAGACCGCTTATGAGTACGGGTACGGCATTCTGTTCGCCTATGTATCCAACTATACCACACATATATGCTTATCCTCCTAGTTCAAAAGTCCTTCTATGAGCTTTGCAAGTCTTTCAGCCTCGCGCTGTATCACCTTCTGGTCTCTGCCCTCTATCATTACGCGCACTATAGGCTCCGTGCCCGACGGTCTTATGAGCACTCTGCCCTCGTCCTTGAATTTCTTTTCGAGCTTTTCTATCTCCGATTTTATGGTCTCGTTCTTGAGATAGTCCTTCTTGCGCGAATTGTCCACTCTTGCGTTTACGAGCGCCTGCGGGAGCACCTCCATTATTTCCTTAGCCTCGTCAAGCGTCTTGCCTGTCTTTTTGAGCGTTGTCATAAGCTGTATTGCCGTCACTATGCCATCGCCCGTGGTGTTGTAGTCGAAAAATATTATGTGTCCCGACTGTTCGCCGCCGAAGCAGTCGCCGTTTTCGAGTATGTGCTCCAGCACATATCTGTCGCCCACGGCGGTTTTTTCTATGGTGATGCCCTTTTCCTTGCCCATCAGGTGAAGTCCGAGGTTGCTCATTACCGTTGCGACAATCGTGTCATTTTTGAGCTTGCCGCATTCCTTCATGTAGTTTCCGCATATAGCCATTATAACATCGCCGTCAACGAGGTTTCCCTTGCTGTCCACGGCAAGGCACCTGTCGCCGTCGCCGTCAAAGGCAATGCCCAAATCGCAGTGATTTTGCACCACATATTTCGCAAGTCCATCTATGTGGGTAGAGCCGCATCTTTTGTTGATGTTTGTGCCGTCAGGCTCTCTGTTTATGGCGTATACCTCCGCGCCAAGCTCCTCCAGAGCTATGGGAGCTGCCTTGTATGTGGCGCCGTTTGCACAGTCTATTGCCACCTTTATGCCGTCAAGCTTTATGTCCGTTGTGGTCTTTACGAACTCCACATAGTCGTTTATGGCGTCAAAGCCTACCGTCTTTGCGCCCACTCTGTCGCCTGTGGGGCGGGGGAGCTCCTCCCATCTGTCGGTCATATAGCCTTCTATTTCAAGCTCTATGTCGTCCCTTAGCTTAAAGCCCTGCGAATTGAAGAACTTTATGCCGTTGTCCTGAACGGGATTGTGCGACGCGCTTATAACTATGCCCGCATCGGCATTGTATGCCCTCACAAGATGAGCCACCGCAGGCGTAGGCACTATGCCTAAGCTCACTGCGTGAGCGCCCACCGAGCATATGCCCGATATGAGGGCGGACTCCAGCATATCTCCCGATATTCTTGTGTCCATGCCAACTATTATCCTTGCCGTGTGGTTGGTGTGCTTAGTGAGAACATAAGCTCCCGCTCTGCCCAGCCTGTAGGCAAGCTCCGGTGTCAGCTCCACATTTGCAACGCCTCTTACTCCGTCTGTTCCGAAAAATTTACCCATTTATATTTCCTCCCGAATATTCACGCGATTATTTATTATTTGATTATAACACTAAAGGCAAATTTGTGCAACCTTTTTAATTCGTAAGTTTGAAGCATTGTCCTTGAAAAGAAAAAGCCGTGATATCGTTAAGGGCGAAGGGAAGAGGGGAAACGGACTGTAATCAAGCTTTGCCGAAGGACTTTCGGGTGCATACGAGTGGGACTCTGTGCAGGGTCTGAAATACCCGACAATATGATTTGACATACCCATATCCGGCACGGGCAAAAATCTTTTTTTGCTATTGACAAACTGTGCCATAAAGTTTACAATAAATATAGTATAAGCCACAGTTTGGCTTAAAGCGTGGAGGAGAATATGTCAGCATTTTTTAATAAGAGAATATTTGCCGTTTCTATGGCGGCGATCACTATATTTTGTGCCTCCTGCAGCAACGCCGTACAGGAGAACCCCGGTGACACTATTGTTTCAATAGGCACCACTCCGCCGTCGGGCAGCGAGGCAACGGAAAATCAGAAAACAGAGGTAAAAATGGGGCTTATAAAGAACAGCGCGGCAGCTCTGGGCGCAACGCCTCTTTTTATAAATACGGAGAACGACACCGCCTATGAAAAATATATGCCCGTGGTGTATGACAATGCGGACGAGCTTATGACGGCATTTATGAACGACGAGGTGGATATGGCTGTAATGCCGCCCGACAAGGCGCTTCTGAGCTATCACACCATACCGTGTCAGGCTGCTGCGGTGACCTGCGGTTCCAACTACTATATAGCGGAAAACGGCTCTGATATACACGACATTTCCGACCTAAACGGCAAGGAAATAACCGTAAGCGCAGAGGACGATATGGCGGACACCGTGTTCAACATAATCGCCGAGCACAACAATATAAATGTGACCTACAACTGGGTGGATACCAACCAACAGCTTATAGACGGGCTTAAAAACGGCAGCATAGGTCTTGCGCTCACTCAGGAGCCTTATCTCAGCTATGTGACGGGCGGAAATGTGAGGAGCGCTCTGGATCTCTACGACTATTGGTATGAAATAACGGACTGCGAGCTGGTCACGGACTGTCTGGTAGTGAAGAAGGACTTTATAAGCGGACATTACAACGCCTTTTTGAATATGCTCAAGGACTATAACGCGGCTGCGCAGATAGCCAAGAGAGATGCTCAGGAAACAGCGGAGGCGGCAAATAAATTTGCGCTTACGGACAATATAGACGCCTGCAAGGCGGCTGTGCCGGGCTGCGGTATGATATTCAAAACGGGCACGGACATGAAAAAAATGATGGACAGCTTTTATAAGGAAGTGGGAGAGAGCAACTCGGATATTTTGGGCGGCAATTCACCCGACGAGGCATTCTATCATATAGATGAATAATAAAAAAAGACGAGCGATGCTCGTCTTTTTTTATTGTAAATTTTAAATCGTAAGTGAGGGAGCGGAGTACACTCTGCCCGCAAGCTCGTTGTCGAGGAGGTAAAGTCCTCTTGCGTCCGAGCCGTAAAGCTCCATTTTCTTCACAAGCTCCGAAGCGTTTGCCTCTTCCTCGCCCTGTTCCTTCACGAACCAGTCAAGGAACTGCATAGTTCTGTAGTCCTTTACGCTGTGTGCTGCGTCATATATGGTGTTTATAAGTCCCGTGACATATATTTCGTGCTCAAGTCCCGCTTTAAGAGGGTCGATATTTTCATTGAGCTTTGCCTCGGGCTTGTCTATTGCCTCATATGTGACCTTGGCGCCGTTCTGATGCATATAGTCCACAAAGAGCATTGCGTGGTCTCTCTCCTCCTGCGCCTGTATCTTGTACCAGTTTGCAAAGCCGTCAAGTCCCTGCTCGGTGTAGAAATTTGAAAACTCAAGATAGAGATAAGCCGAATAAAGCTCCTTGTTCACCTGTTCGTTTAAAAGCGCCGAAACCTTTTCATTAAGCATTTTTATTTCCTCCTTTAATGATGTTTATATTAATAATATACCCTAAAAAGGGCAATGTCAAGCATTATAATTGTTGTCTTTGAGCAAATTTTCACCCGCAAGAGCGGCGCGCGCAAGCTCGTCGCAGCGCTCATTTTCCACATTGTCGGCGTGTCCTTTTACCCACACAAAGCTGACCTCATGCTTTTCTAAAAGAGGCAGCAGCCTCTCCCAAAGGTCTACATTGAGCGCTTTTTTCTTGTCGGACTTTATCCAGTTTTTTTTCTGCCAGCTATATACCCAGCCCTTTGTTACGGAGTCCACAACATACTTTGAATCGCTGTAGAGCGTGACGCTGCACGGCTCCTTGAGGCACTCCAGAGCCTTTATGACGGCAAGCATCTCCATACGGTTGTTAGTGGTCGTTCTATAGCCCGCGCTTAGCTCCTTTCTTGCGCCGTTATAAAGAAGGACTGCGCCGTAGCCTCCCGCGCCGGGATTGCCGGAGCACGCGCCGTCGGTATAAATATCTACATTTTTCATATGCTTCTCCTTAAATTTCAGTGTCCGCGCGGTTTTGTGTCAAGGTCGCCGTGCTGCCTGATATCGTCTGTGAATAGGTCGGCAAACACGACAGCAAGCGGTACAAGCGCGCCCCATATGGCTCTGCCTAAAAAACGGGAGCAAAGCACAGTGGATATGACGGCTCCGAGCACAAACACAAATATCATTCTTATATGCTCAAGGGCGCGGAGAATATGCTTTCTTTCGCCCTTTTTCGTTATTGCCTTGGCTATGGCTATGCCCGTCTGCCTTAAGTGATTGGTGCAGAATGTAGTAGCCATGGGCACTCCCTGCGCCTGCCTGAAGGTGTTGTACTGCATGGAGCAGATGAAGTTCACCGTTACCTGAGATATCTGAAAAGGCACCGTTTCGGGCAGAAAGCCCAGTATCACGACCGCAAGCATCTCTATGAATATGAGCATCGTGTCCCAACGCACCATATATTTTTTCTTTACGGGCGTAGGCAGTATCTCGGAAACTATGGCGCCCGCAAGATAAGCGCTCATGGGTATTATGTAATAAAGCGCCCTGCGCCAATTTCCGCCTCCCAAGGACATGGCGAAAAGCACAAAGTTGGCTGTCTGCGCATTGCAGAAGACCCCGCCCCTTATGGAATAGGTGTAAGCGCCGTAAAAGCCGCCCACAAACATAAGAAGCGCAAATATCCATTTTTTCTCACATTCCAGATAATTGTCCTCGTTGGCTGCGGCAGAAGGCATATTATCACCTCGTTTTTTAATTGCTTTTTTATTTTGGACTGTCTCCATATGCCCATAAAAACGGGAGAGCACAGCTCTCCCCTACAGACTGTTAAAAAGTCATAAATTTTTACTAATTATGTTATAAAATCCCCCTCAGTCGCCTTTCAGGCGACAGCTCCCCCGGAGGGGGCGCCGAGAGGTATAGGCTAACCCAGAATTCTTGGCTCCCCCATTGGGGGAGCTGTCAACTCGTAGAGTTGACTGAGGGGGTTATTCTCCATAAATACGGCGCACCTCTTCGAGCGCCTTATGAGTGCCTATATCGTAGCACTCGCCCTGCATAACATAGCCGTAAACAGGCTTTCTGCTGTGGAGCCACTGAAGGAAATATCCCGGAGCGTCGGGGCTGTTGCCCTCGTCAAGATATTTCCTGAAAAGCTTGACGGTTTCCTTGGTGTACATATAGGTGGCAAATGCCGCCTTGTTGCTCTTGGGCTTCTGCGGCTTTTCCTCCAGGTCTATGACCCTGCCGTTCTCATCCATGAGCACAACGCCGAGCTGTTTTATCATTTCGGGATCGTCAAACTGCTTTACGCACACGCAGTCCGCCTTTTTTTCGCTGTAATAGCCGTAATAGTCCTTGAGCTTGTATGTGAAAAGATTGTCGCCTGCGATTATGACAACGTCGTCGTCTATATTTCCCTGCTCTATGGTATACTGTATGTCGCCTATGGCGCCTCTCTTGTTTTCGTCGGAATCCGTGCCGTCGTCAATGACGGTGATAGGCTTGGGATTGGGCTTGTTTGCCGCCCACCTTTCAAAATGCTCCGCAAATTTATGATTGCTTATCACAAAAATGCTGTCCACGGCATCAAGTGTGTTTATCTCGTCCACGATATAGTCGATTATCGGTTTGCCGCCTACGCTCAGAAGAGGCTTGGGCGTGGTCTTAGTGAGCGGGTAAAGCCTCGTTGCATAGCCCGCGACCAAAATAATTGCTTTCATTTGTATATTCCCCTCTTAATTTATTTGCAGATATTCCTCTGCGGAAAAAAGTCAATATATAGTATAACCTATATAAAAAATTTTTTCAATATGTTTTTTCAAAAAAGTATGAGCATACATTTGTAAAAGCCTGCGGCAAGGGCGCAGTAAATTCCCTGCCGTCAAGATAATTAAGCACGCCGTCCTTAAGCCTGAGTATGAGCCTGTGGCTGTGCAGGAGCTGGTCGGTGATGCCGAAGTCGGACAAAAAGCGCCTGTTTACCGCGCTGTCGCCGTATTTTCTGTCACCCGCTATTGGGAAACCGATCTCACTCATGCATAGCCTTATCTGATGGCTTTTGCCCGTTTCGAGCTTTATCTCGGCAAGAGTGAAGCCGCCGCCGCATTCCAGCGGTCTGTAGTGCGTGCATATGGGACTTCCATTGTCGCTGTCCGCGACCAGATGCGCCACATTGTTGTCATCCTTTATGTGATATCCCCTCACGGTACCGCCCTCTTTCATCTCGCCCTTCAGCAAAGCCAGATAATATTTATCCGCAAGTCTCTGTTTAAAGGCTCTGTTGAGCTGCTGCACGGCAGGCAGATTTTTCCCCATTGTCACTATACCGCTTGTGTTCAGGTCTAGCCTGTTGCACACGGAGGGCGTGAAGCCCAGGGAGGCTTCGGGGTCGTATTCGCCCTTTTTGTAGAGATAATAGATGAGGCGGTCGTTGAGTGTGTCCTCCTTGTGCCTGTTGTCGGGGTGGACTATAAGTCCCTGCGGCTTGGCGCAGAAAATGACATTTTCATCCTCATATATGATGTCTATATCCTCGGACGCCCTTTTTACACTCCTTGTCTCCCTGAAGCCCTCTATGGTATCATCCGACAAATAAAGGCACAGGATATCGCCTGCCTTAAGCAGCTCGCCGCCCTGAGCCTTCTTTGAATTGAGCTTTATATTCTTTTTTCTCAGCATTTTGTAGATAAAGGACTTTGGGGCAAGGGACATATATTTCATAAGAAATTTATCCGTCCTCTGTCCCTGTTCCTTTTCCGTAATATGTATCTCGCGCATTTTTATTTGATATCCTCGGGCAGAACGAGCACCTCTCTGTCGTCCTCCTCGGGCAGAGGCTTGAGCGCAAAGTGCTCCCTTACCTTATTTTCTATCTCACGGCAGATGTCGGGATTTTCCTCCAGATATTTTTTGGCGTTCTCCCTGCCTTGACCTATCCTGTTTTCCTCATAGCTGTACCATGCTCCGCCCTTCTGCACAACGTCCACCTCGGCGGCAAGGTCGAGCACATCGCCAACATGGCTTATGCCCGTGCCGTACATTATGTCGAACTCGGCAGTCTTGAAGGGAGGCGCCACCTTGTTCTTGACAACCTTTGCCCTTGTTCTGCTGCCTATAGCCTCGCTGCCCGACTTAATGGAGTCGACGCGCCTTATGTCTATTCTGACCGAAGCGCCGTATTTGAGAGCAGCGCCGCCCGTAGTGGTCTCGGGATTGCCGAACACAACGCCTATCTTGGAGCGGAGCTGATTTATGAATATTACTATACAGTTGCTCTTGCTTATGACGGAGGCAAGCTTTCTTATAGCCTGCGACATAAGCCTTGCCTGTCCGCCCATTGTGGCGTCGCCCATTTCGCCCTCTATCTCGCTTCTGGGCACAAGAGCCGCAACGGAGTCCACAACAACTATGTCTATGGCGCCCGAACGCACCATTGTTTCGGTTATTTCAAGAGCCTGCTCGCCCGAATCCGGCTGTGAAACATAGAGCTCGTCTATATCTACGCCCAAATTGCGCGCATAAACGGGGTCGAGAGCGTGCTCGGCATCCACATACGCAGCCGTTCCGCCAAGCTTCTGCACCTCTGCCACAACATGGAGGGCAAGAGTTGTCTTGCCGCTGCTTTCGGGACCGTATATTTCCGTTATCCTGCCCTTGGGAATGCCGCCTATACCCAACGCAAGGTCAAGCGAAAGTGAGCCCGTGGGCACAGCCTCTACCGAAAGATTGACCATGTTGTCGCCAAGCTTCATGACGGAGCCCTCGCCGAAGGTCTTTTCTATCTGCTTTATAGCCATCTTGAGCGATTGTTCCTTGCCGTCGCCCTCGGCATTGTAATCCAGTATCTTATTCTTCTTTGCCATTTTCATCCTCCGTATTTTTAAGCTCGTCATAGAGCATATTGAGCACAGCCTCTGCGGACTTAGCTCTTATCTCCTGCCTTGAGCCTTTATTGTTGAGCTTTTTTACAGTCACATTTCCGTTGATGCATACTCCTATATACACAAGTCCCACGGGCTTTTCGGGACTGCCGCCCGACGGACCCGCGATACCCGTTGTGGATATGCCTATGTTTGTGCCGCCCGCCCTTGCTGCGCCTCTGCACATTTCCTCGGCTGTCTGCGGACTGACGGCGCCGTATTTATCGAGAGTATCGTTGCTCACGCCCAGGAGCCTGTGCTTGCTCTCGTTGGTGTAGGTGACAAAGCCGTTCACAAAAGCCTCCGATGCTCCGGGGTAGTTTATAAGCCTTGAAGCCACCATGCCTCCAGTACAGCTCTCGGCGGTGGAAACCGTCATACCTCGGCTTATTATCTCCTCCATGAGCCTGTATTCTATACCCTCGTTATTCATATACATCTCTCCTTGTATAAAACAGTATAGCAGAACATAAAACAAAAATCAACAGTTTTTTAGAAAATATTTTCTAATTTAGAACAAATTTTTTAAAACCTGCTCTTAAACCACAAATATGACTACCGCAAGCCTTAAAGCCACAAGCACTACAAAGGCTAGCAGAGCCGAAAGATTTATAAGCTCGCAGCTTTTTATTATGTCGTCTGCGTTTATTCTTTTGCTCCTTGAGGTCTTGCCTATTACGGGCTCCTCTCTGCCGAGATACAGCTCCGCGTTGAGCGCTCCCGCACAGTAGGCGGGTATGAGTCCGCTGTTGAGAGAATCGAGCTTATATCTGTCGCGCTTGTATATCCTTTTGCCCATTGTCTTATCCAGCTTTAAAAGTCCCGCCGACCTCTGCATGAAAAACACCTGTATCCTGACAGGCACTATATCGCATATGTTCTTAAGAGCAATGGCAAATTTCTGATGCGCGCTTTCGGCTATAAGGCTTATGAGCTTGTATGTAACGCCTCCCGTGCAGCCAAAAAGCAATATAAAAAATATGGGCGCCATCACCTTGTCAAGCGATGAATTCGTCGTTATCATGAGAGTTTTTTCGGCTATTTTTTCGGGATCCTTTTCCTCGGCGTCAAAAAAACTCTGATAAAGCCTTGCCGCGCTCTTGACATAGCCCTTTCTCAGCGGTCGGCATACCCTCTCGCCGTTGTCCTTGACCTCTCGGCAGGATATGCAGAAAAAGCATATTATGCCCTCGGCTATTATTGCAAGTATCATGTTGTAGTCCTTCAGGATGTCCACGGCAAAGTAAACTCCCGTTCCCACGCCGATTAGGAGCACAAGCGTGAGCACACAGGCAAGCCTTTTGTCTATGCGAGAATATACATTATTTATTATAGTCGAAAGCCCCGACTTTATACCCCGCACAAAGGGCGGAGTGCCTATGAGCATATCCAGAAGATACGCTATCACTACGCTTATTACAACAGACATTATATCACCTACCGCCAATCAGTCCTACAGTACCGAATATAACAAACTCGCAAATCACCGCAAATTCACAATAAGCCACATAAAGGTCTATATCCCTGTCCTCAAGTGAAAGCCTTTTATGCGCTCTTCTTTCAAACACAATTACAACTATGAACATTGTGACCATAGCCATTATAAAATAAAAAATACCGTACATCTGCAAAAGGGCTATCGCAGCCATAAGCCATACGGCGGTTATTATAGCCGTGACGACCTTTTGAGTGCAGCTTATAAGCTCGTGAAAAACGCCTTCCTTTATATAGTCCTTATCCCAGAGGAGGAATATGACAAATACTCTCGCAAGCACAAAAACGCCCATAAGGAGCAGCACGCCCCAAAGAGGCTCTATATATAGGAAAACACCTATGACGGCATAGTACAAAAGCGCGGGAAATATGCCAAATCTTCCCCTTGAGCAGTTGTATATAAAGCGGTCGCCAACAAGAGCGCAGAGTACCGCGCCAACGGCTGCCGCCACAAAGCTGTGAAGTCCCACGGCTCTCGCAAGCACCGACCAGAGCGCAGGCACAAGCCCCGCAATAAAGCCCGTAAAGGGCAGATAACAAAGAGCGTATTTCTTTTCTTTGTCGTCGGGCTTGTAAAGATTTATATTTGTAAAAAGATAGAGCGCGTAAAGCATATCCTTCATTTTATTCACTCCTTTTTATATATTTTAACATAAAGTGAATAAATAGTAAATCAAAAAATTAGACCGCATAAAAAAGAGCCCGTTGCAGGCTCTTCTGCGTGTCGACAAACACCTTGTTGTATAAATTTTGTGGGCGAGCAATGTGTATAGTATGATAACATAGTTTACAAAATGTCTAAGCACATGGTTTACAAAATTTAATATAATAAAAGGCATACGA
>CANQVZ010000032.1 GCA_947627425.1 uncultured Clostridia bacterium
TCAACCGTAACTACGTCTCCGTCGTCAAATCTGTCGTCTAAAAGACTTAAGTTTATAGCAACAATGTTCTTTGTGTTTATACACTTGAAACCTCTCTTGGGTATTCTTCTGTAAAGGGGCATCTGACCGCCCTCAAAGCCCGGTCTTACGCCGCCGCCCGAACGAGCATTCTGACCCTTATGTCCCTTGCCGGCAGTCTTGCCGTTACCTGAGCCATGGCCTCTGCCTGTTCTGAATCTCTTTGCGGTAGAGCCTTCAGCCGGCTTTAAATCGCTTAAATACATTGGACGCACCTCCTATAATTAGATTTCTTCAACCTTAACCAGATGCTTGACCTGGTTGATCATTCCTCTTATTGCAGCATTGTCCTGCTGCTCAACAGAAGTGTTGGTCTTTTTAAGGCCAAGCGCCTCTACTGTCTTTTTGTGCTTAGGGATTGCACCAATTGTAGATTTAACTAAAGTAATTCTCAACATCTCGATTTTCCTCCCTTTTTAGCCCATTATCTCTTCTACTGTCTTGCCGCGGAGCCTTGCTACCTTCTCGGGAGAGGTTACATTTGCAAGACCCTCAAGAGTGGCATTAACGACATTTTTCTTGTTTCTTGAGCCTAAGGACTTTGTTCTGATGTTCTTTACGCCTGCAAGCTCAAGCACGGCTCTTGCGGGACCGCCCGCAATAACGCCTGTACCTTCGGGAGCAGGCTTGAGAAGTACGGTAGAGCTGCCGTACTTGCCGTAAATTTCATGATATATACTGTTGTGCTCGTTTCTCTCTACATAGATGATGTTCTTTATGGCATCTTCCTTACCCTTGCGGATAGCATCGGGAATTTCGATAGCCTTGCCGAGACCTACGCCTACATGACCGTCGCCGTCTCCTACTACAACTAAGGCAGAGAAACGCATTGTACGACCACCCTTAACAGTCTTTGTTACTCTCTTTATTGTAACAACATTATCCTTTAAATCAAGGGTACTTACATCGATTTTATTCTTCACGCTTTTTCCCTCCTTATATTAGAAATTAAGACCTGCTTCTCTGGCAGCGTCTGCCAAAGCCTTGATCTTGCCATGATATACAAATCCGCCTCTGTCGAATACCACTGTTGTGATACCCTTTTCAAGCGCCTTCTTTGCTACAGCCTCGCCTACTGCCTTTGCAGCCTCGACATCGTTGGTCTTTTCAAGCTTAGCCTTGATGTCCTTCTCCATTGTTGAAGCGGCGCAAAGTGTGTTGCCTACCGTATCATCTATGACCTGCGCATAGATATGCATATTAGATCTGAATACTGCCAGTCTTGGCTGCTCAGCAGTGCCTGAGATCTTGTTGCGAAGTCTGTAATGTCTCTTCTCTCTGGCAGCTGAACGTGATGGCTTTTTAATCATCTTACATTCACTCCTTTATTACTTCTTACCTGTCTTACCAACCTTGCGTCTGATATGCTCGGTATCATACTTGATACCCTTGCCCTTATATGGCTCGGGCGGTCTCTTGGTCCTTATCTCTGCTGCGAACTGACCGACCTTTTCCTTGTCGATGCCCTCAACTATGATCTTGTTGTTGCCTTCAAGAGTAGTTGTGATGCCCTCGGGGTCGATCATCTCAACGGGGTGAGAGTAACCAAGTGTCAATGTAAGCTTGTTGCCTGACTTTGCAGCTCTGTAACCAACACCATTGATCTCGAGCACCTTCTTATAGCCGTTTGTAACACCCTCTACCATGTTGGCGATGAGTGTTCTTGTGAGACCGTGAAGCTGCTTATGTCTCTTAAGGTCGCTGGGTCTTGTAACTGTGACCTCTGCGCCGGAAACATCTATTGTCATTTCATCTACCAGCTTACGGCTCAAGGTACCCTTAGGTCCTTTTACAGTAATTATGTTACCATCCTCAAGCTTAACCTCTACGCCAGCAGGAATAGCAACAGGTAATTTACCTATACGTGACATATAATTTACCTCCTTCTATTACCAAACGTAAGCGATGACCTCGCCGCCGACGCCGAGCTTTCTTGCTTCCTTATCGGTGATAACGCCCTTGTTTGTGGAAACAATGGCTGTACCCATACCACCTAAAACTCTTGGTAACTCATCTCTGTTAGCATATACTCTAAGTCCGGGCTTTGATATCTTCTTTATGCCCGAAATAACCTTTTCGTTCTTGTCAACGCCGTACTTGAGAGTAATATGGATTGTCTTCTTAACACCGTCTTCTATAATCTCATATCCTGCAATATAGCCTTCATTTGTAAGGATGTCAGCGATTGCCTTCTTCATCTTGCTTGAAGGAACATCTACAGTATCGTGCTTAGCAGTATTTGCATTTCTTATTCTTGTGAGCATATCTGCAACCGGATCACTCATTGACATAGTTATATCCTCCTTTCAAATTACCAGCTTGCCTTTTTAACTCCCGGTATTTCACCCTTGTAAGCTAATTCACGGAAGCAAATTCTACAGATACCAAACTTTCTCAGCACAGCGTGCGGGCGTCCGCAGATCCTGCAGCGTGTGTAGCTCTGAGTTGAAAATCTGGGCTTTCTTGTCTGCTTAATTTTCATTGATGTCTTTGCCATAAATAACTGCCTCCTTATTTCCTGAACGGCATACCGAACAGTCTGAGAAGCTCTCTTGCTTCCTCGTCTGTCTTTGCCGTAGTAACGAATACAATATCCATACCTCTGATCTTGTCGATCTTGTCATACTGTATCTCAGGGAACATCAGCTGTTCCTTAAGACCTAACGTATAGTTGCCTCTGCCGTCGAAAGCCTCAGCACTTACACCTCTGAAGTCACGAACTCGAGGAAGTGAAATGTTGATGAGCTTTGAAGCAAAGCTATACATCTTTTCGCCTCTTAAGGTAACCTTACAGCCGATAGGCATACCCGTTCTGAGCTTAAAAGCGGCAATCGACTTCTTAGCCTTTGTTACTATGGGCTTCTGACCCGATATTATAGCCATATCGCTTACGGCAGAATCGATAGCCTTTGCATTTTCCTTAGCCTCTCCAAGACCCATGTTGATAACGATCTTTTCAAGCTTAGGAATTTCCATTACATTTTTATAAGAAAACTTTGCCTGCATTGCAGGTGCAACTTCCTTCTCGTAAAATTCTCTGAATGCGTTCACGAACTTAGTCCTCCTTTACAGAATTAATCGATCACTTCGCCTGTTGACTTGGCAATTCTCTGCTTAACGCCGTTTTCTACCTTGTAACCGATCCTGGTCGGCTGACCTGCGTAAACATACATAACATTGGATGCGCTGATGGGAGCCTCCTGCTCAAGGATACCGCTGTTTGAATTCATGGGCGATGGCTTAACATGCTTCTTTACCTTGTTTACGCCCTCAACGATGACCTTGTTCTTCTTTACATCTACAACAAGTACCTTGCCTTCCTTGCCTTTATCCTTACCTGCGATAACCTGTACCTTATCGCCCTTTTTGATCTTCATAGTGACCCTAACCTCCTATTATAATACTTCAGGTGCAAGAGATAAGATCTTCATATACTGCTTTTCTCTGAGCTCTCTTGCAACAGGTCCGAAAATACGAGTTCCTCTAGGGTTCTTGTCTTCCTTGATAATAACAGCTGCGTTCTCATCAAACTTGATGTATGAACCGTCGGGTCTTGAAGCGCCCTTCTTAGTCCTTACAACAACAGCTCTTACTACCTCACCCTTTTTAACAACGCCGCCTGGTGTTGCATCTTTTACAGTAGCAACTATTACATCACCTATGTTGGCATATCTTCTTGTTGAACCGCCTAAAACTCTGATACATAATAATTCCTTAGCGCCTGAGTTATCAGCAACAACAAGTCTACTTTCCTGCTGAATCATTGTCGATTTCCTCCTTAATACCTAGGATTACTTAACCTTTTCTACAATTTCAACCAATCTCCATCTCTTATCCTTGGACAAGGGTCTGGTCTCCATGACCTTTACTCTGTCGCCGATCTGACACTCATTATTCTCGTCGTGAGCCTTTAACTTATAGGTCTCCTTAACGATCTTGTTATATAATGGATGTCTTACATTATTCTCTACTGCAACAACTATAGTTTTTTCCATCTTGTTGCTTACGACTCTTCCTATTCTTGTTTTACGAAGATTTCTTTCCATAGAATTTTGTCCTCCTTCCGATCATATAACTTAAAGTGTGTTCTTCTTCTGAGTGATAACAGTCTGGATCCTGGCAATGTTCTTGCGAACAAGGCTTATTCTTGCTGTATTGCTGAGCTGATTTGTGGCATTCTGAAATCTTAAGTTGAAAAGCTCCTTCTTTGCCTCTACAAGCTCGTTCTGCAATTCTTCAACAGACTTTGTCTTTAATTCTGCAACATATTCCTTAGTTTTCATTAATTGTCACACTCCTTTTCAAGATCAGCGCGTGATACAATCTTACACTTGATGGGGAGCTTGTATGTTGCGAGTCTTAAAGCCTCTCTTGCAATATCCTCGGTTACGCCTGCGATCTCAAACATAACTCTGCCGGGCTTTACTACCGCTACCCAATACTCCGTGGAACCTTTACCTGAACCCATTCTGGTCTCGGCAGGCTTCTCTGTGATGGGCTTGTCGGGGAATATCTTTATCCAAACCTGACCGCCTCTTTTGATATATCTGGTCATAGCAATTCTGGCAGCCTCTATCTGTCTGGAGGTTATCCAGCTGGGCTCCAATGCAACTATACCGTACTCACCGTAAGTAATCTTGTTGCCTCTTAAAGCCTTACCTGTCATACGGCCTCTGAACTGCTTACGCCTTTTAACTCTCTTAGGCATTAACATTACTTAACACTCCCTTTCTTGTTGTTCTTGGGAAGTACCTCACCCTTATATATCCATACCTTGACACCGATCTTACCGTAGGTCGTGTTTGCCTCGGCAAAGCCATAGTCTATATTGGCTCTTAATGTCTGAAGAGGTATGGTACCGTCATGATATGTTTCCGTACGAGCCATTTCAGCTCCGCCAAGACGGCCGCTGCAAGTGGTCTTGATACCCTTTGCGCCGAACTTCATAGTCGTCTGCATAGCCTTCTTCATAGCTCTTCTGAAGGTAACACGGTTTTCAAGCTGTCTTGCTATATCCTCAGCTACAAGCTGTGAGTCAAGCTCGGGCCTCTTGATATCCTCGATGTTTACCATAAGCTTCTTGTCTGTCATCTTCTGAAGGTCGTTGTTGAGCTCCTGGATGGCAGCGCCGCTCTTGCCGATAATGATACCGGGCTTTGAAGTAAAGATAGTTACCTTAACTCTTTCGTTAGTTCTTTCTATAGCGACCTTTGATACGCTTGAATTTGCTAACTTATTCTTGATATAAGCTCTGAGCTTATTGTCTTCAACCAGATAATCTGCATAGTCTTTCTTATCAGCATACCATGTAGAGTCCCAGCCTTTGATAATGCCAACTCTTAATCCATGTGGATTTACTTTCTGACCCATGTTGACCTCCTTATTTCTTCTCATCTAAGTATATTGAAATGTGAGCAGTCTTCTTGTTTATTCTGTAAGCTCTGCCCTTCGCTCTGGGACGTATCCTCTTGAGAGTGGGTCCCTGATTTGCAAATACATCAGCAACATACAAATTATTAACATCTAACTCTAAGTTATTTTCTGCATTGGCAACTGCAGACTTTAAAACCTTTTCAATGATCTCGGCAGCATATCTGGGAGAATAAGCAAGCACAGCCAAAGCCTCGCCTACGCTCTTACCCTTGATCTGCTCCAAAACGATCCTAGCCTTAGTGTCGGAAACTCTCACGAACTTAGCATGAGCCTGAGCTCTCCTGTCTTTGTTCTGCTCGTTTCTTTCCTTCTTTATCTGGCTTCTATGTCCTTTTGACATTGGGGTTTCCCTCCTTTACCGTCTATTATTTAACCTTTGACTTCTTTTCAGCGTCCTTACCGTGACCTCTGTAAGTTCTTGTCAAAGCAAACTCGCCTAACTTGTGTCCTACCATATCCTCCGTGATATATACGGGAACGTGCTTTCTGCCGTCATGCACAGCGATGGTGTGACCTATCATCTCGGGGAAGATAGTTGAACGGCGTGACCAAGTCTTTATAACATTCTTTGTATTGGCCTCATTTTCAGCTATGACCTTCTTCATAAGATGGTCATCACAGAACGGACCTTTTTTAAGTGATCTAGCCATTATTAAGTCCTCCTGTTATTTACTATTTCTTCTGCGGATTATATACTTGTTTGAAGCCTTATGCTTCTTTCTTGTCTTAAGACCGAGAGCAGGCTTGCCCCAAGGTGTGCTGGGTGCGGGACGACCAACGGGAGCCCTGCCTTCACCACCGCCGTGAGGGTGATCGTTGGGGTTCATAACGGAACCTCTTACGGTAGGTCTGATGCCCATATATCTCTTCTTGCCGGCTTTACCTATGTTTATAAGCTCGTGGTCTCCGTTTCCTACCTGACCGATAGTAGCCTTGCAGTTGATGGGCAGCAATCTCATCTCGCCGGAGGGAAGTCTTACAGTAGCGTACTTGCCTTCCTTAGCCATGAGCTGAGCCACATTGCCTGCCGAACGAACAAGCTGTCCGCCTGCGCCGGGATACATCTCGATGTTGTGTATTTCTGCGCCTACGGGGATGTCCTTCATAGCGAGGGCGTTACCTACTCTTACCTCGGCATTTGAACCGCTCATTACAGTGTCGCCGACCTTTAAGCCGTTGGGAGCAAGAATATATCTTTTCTCGCCGTCAGCGTAGTGCAGAAGAGCAATATTTGCCGTTCTGTTGGGATCGTACTCTATCGATGCGACCTTTGCGGGAATACCGTCCTTATTTCTCTTGAAATCTACTATTCTGTACTTTTTCTTATATCCGCCGCCAATATGACGAACAGTGATCTTACCCTGATTATTTCTGCCTGCAGTTTTCTTGATGTGGACTACAAGGCTTTTTTCGGGAGTTGATTTTGTAATTTCAGCGAAGTCAGATACCGTCATCTGTCTTCTTGAAGGTGTATAAGGCTTAAATCTCTTTATACCCATTTTTTTACACTCCTTTTCCGGATTATTTGCAGACGCCTTGAGCGTCTATACTCTTTTTATTTACCCGAGCCTTCCTATTTGTCGGATTACATACCCTGGAAGAGCTCTATTTCCTTGCTGTCGGCTGTGAGCTGAACTATAGCCTTCTTTCTGGCGTTTGTTCTGCCGAAGGTGTAACCCCTTCTCTTTACCTTGCCGACACAGTTCATAGTGTTTACCTTAGCGACCTTTGTGCCGTCAAACATCTTTTCTACTGCCTGCTTGATCTGTATCTTGGTAGCGTCGGGATGAACATAGAAGGCATACTTCTTTGCAGCCATTTCGTTCATTGTCTGCTCTGTAACGATAGGCTTTAAAATAACGTCATAATACTTTATATCTGCCATTATGCGTACACCTCCTCGATTTTAGCTGCCGTACTCTTTGTAAGCACAAGAGAGTCATACTTTAAAATGTCGTATACGTTTATAGTGTTTACGGATGCAGTCTTGACTGCGGGAATGTTTCTTGCAGCCACTACAGCATTTTTGTTATCGTCCTCGACTACTATCAACGCCTTCTCGATCTTTAAATTCTTTAAAGCGGAAGCCATTTCCTTAGTCTTGGCGTTTACATTCATCTCGTCAACAACAACGAGCTTGCCGTCATTTACCTTTGTAGTTAAAGCGGACTTGAGAGCCAATCTCTTTACCTTCTTATTTAACTTAAAGGAATAATCTCTGGGCTTGGGAGCGAATACAACGCCGCCGCCTGTCCACTGAGGTGAACGGATAGAGCCCTGTCTTGCGCGGCCTGTGTCCTTCTGTCTCCAGGGCTTCTTGCCGCCGCCTCTTACCTCTGCGCGGGTCAAAGCACTCTGTGTACCCTGTCTCTGATTAGCAAGATACTGAACAACTGCCTGATGCATAACATGAGTGTTTACCTCTATTGCAAAGATATTGTCGTTTAAATCTATTGTACCAACTTCGCTGCCGCTTAAGTTGAACACTTTTACATTTGCCATTAGGTCTTCCTCCTTCCGTAAAGATTAATTAAGCCTTTACGCTATCCTTAATTACAAGTATTGAACCCTTGCTTCCGGGTACAGCGCCCTTAACGAGCAGAAGATTCTTCTCGGCATCGGTCCTTACGACCTCAAGATTCTGAACAGTTACCTGAACGGAACCCATATGACCTGCCATCTTCTTGCCCTTCTTTACCTTACCGGGAGAAGTAGCGGAACTCATTGAACCGACAGCTCTGTGGAACTTGGAACCGTGAGCCATAGGTCCTCTGTGCTGTCCGTGTCTCTTGATGGGACCCTGATAACCTTTACCCTTTGAGATACCCGTTGCGTCTACCTTATCGCCCGAAGCGAAGATGTCTGCCTTTATCTCGCTGCCCGCTTCAAGTCCTTCAACAGATTCGAGTCTGAATTCCTTAAGGACCTTCTTCGGCTCAACGCCTGCCTTGTCGAAATGACCCTTCATGGGCTTTGTTACTTTCTTTGCCTTGATTTCTCCAAAGCCTACCTGAACTGCGTCGTAGCCGTCATTCTCGGCAGTCTTTACCTGTGTTACAACACAAGGACCTGCTTCAAGAACGGTTACGGGAACAAGCAAGCCGTTTTCCGTGAAGATCTGAGTCATACCGATCTTCTTGGCAATGATCGCTTTTTTCATTGTTTTTACCTCCATAATAAACTCTACAGCGGATCGTCCCCTGCGGGAAGATCATTCTAGGTCTACATAAGGCGTTCTTTACTACTTATATAAACCAGATTGTCTGAAACTTTTTTAATGCAGTCTTATTACATTATCTTAAGTGTGATGTCCACGCCTGCGGGAAGGTCAAGCCTTGACAATGCGTCCGCAGTCTTGTTTGTGGGCTGTAAGATGTCTATGAGCCTCTTGTGAGTTCTGAGCTCAAACTGCTCTCTTGAATCCTTGTCCTTGTGAACAGCTCTAAGAATAGTTACTACCTCTTTCTTCGTGGGAAGGGGTATAGGACCGCTGATCTTTGCTCCTGTTTTCTTAGCTGTTTCAATAATCTGAGCAGCTGACTGGTCGATCAACTTGTGATCGAATGACTTAAGACTGATTCTAATCTTCTGATTAGCCATAAAAAAAGTCGCCTCCTTTTCGTACTTTCTGAAATTCTAGCACGACAAGTGGTGACTGCACACTTATCCGCAGAAAGGGTCTGCAACTCAAGGCATAAATCTGCCCCTCCCTTTTGCTCTGCTTCAATATTAGCACAGTGACCTTGTCGCCCGGTTTCTTTGAACTGGACATTGCTCTGTGAAAAAACCCGCACAGCCTATGTGTTTTCAGCTGTACAGCAACCTTTCACTTCATTGCTCTTAATGTCACAACAATGTTATTTTATCACACCCGAAGCCCGATTGCAAGCTTTTTTTTACCAAATTTCGTAATTTTTTAACCAAATTTATGTTGGAACCAATGTAAAATTTTGTATATATTGTATGAAAACAAGCCTTTTTATGCCTATTCGGCGTCCGTATCATCATTTTTGTTTATCTCTTTTATTATATTTGCCGTTATCACTCCCGACGGCAGAGCTATGACGGCTATGCCGAATACGGAGGTTATCATGCTTATGAGCCTGCCAAGGCAGGTGACGGGATAAATATCGCCGTAGCCCACTGTCGTGAGCGCGGTGGTAGCCCAATAGAGCGCGTCAAAAAAGCTTGAAAAGCTCTCGCCCTCGGCATTGAACATAAAAAGCGCCGTAACGAAAATATAGCTTAAGGCTATCAAAAGAGTTGTGAAAAGCACCCTGCGCACCCTTTTATACACCTGCATTATATATACGAAAATATCCATATACCTGAGCATTTTGAATATGCGGAAAGCCCTGAATATCCTGCCGAAGGGCAGAATGGATATAAAGTCGACGACCGCTCCCAATGTGAAAGGATATATAAGAAAGCTAAGCCTTCCCTTCCCTATTATATAGTCGCTTACGACAAAACGGAGCAGATAGTCGAGAGCAAGTATTATGACCGCTGTCCTCTCCATATGCAAAAAGGGATACATCTCTCTTTTGAACATAATGGGCAATATGCTGAAAACCGCTATGAAGCTTATGAATATATCATATATATAGCTTAAATTTCTCTTGTCGGATTTAAGTATAAGCCCGTATATTTTTTCTCTCATAAAGACACCTCAATTATATTGTTGCCTTTTTTGTAAATTTATACCAGGAAAGAATGACGGTGTAATAAAACTGTAAAACAAAATAATAATTGCTAGTATTGACATTTTTTGCCATATATGTTAAAATACTTACAAAATATACAGCGAAAGGCGGAGATATGTGTGAAATCCACAGGAATTGTAAGGAAAATTGACTCTTTGGGCAGGATGGTACTGCCAAGCGAGCTTCGCTCTCAATTCGGATTGAATGTCGGAGATTCTCTTGAAATATTTACAAACGGCGATATGATAGTTCTCAAAAAATATGCTCCTGCCGACATATTTACGGGAGAAATGGAAAATCTTATAGAGTACAGGGGCAAGAAGGTATCGGTTGACACAATAAAGGAGCTTGCAAGGATAGCGGGACTGAAGGTGACCGAAAACGACGATATGTACAATTTTTTTGACGGCGAGGATATGTAGGAGGTGCTTATATGGGAATAAGAACGGGACTCGGATATGATGTCCACAGGCTTGCGGAGAACAGACGCCTTATACTCGGCGGCGTGGACATACCATATGAAAAGGGACTGCTGGGCCACTCGGATGCGGATGTGCTCATACACGCCATAATGGACGCCCTTCTGGGAGCGTCAAAGCTGGGCGACATAGGGGTGCTTTTCCCCGACACAGACCCCAAATACAAGGGCATTTCAAGCATAACGCTATTGAAGTATGTGCGCAAGGAAATGGAGAAAAAAAATATAAGGATAATAAATATAGACTCCATAATAGTTGCGCAGAAGCCCAAAATGCGCCCCTATATAGGCGAAATGGAGGAAAATATAGCTCAGGCGCTTGGCATAAGCAGAGACGACATAAGCGTAAAGGCAACTACCGAGGAGGAGCTTGGCTTTACGGGCAGCGGAGAGGGAATATCCGCAAAGGCAGTCTGCCTGATAGAAACAGAGTAACAAAAAGACCTTCGTCATTGATGTAACGAAGGTCTTTTGTATTGAAAAGAATTACAGATTTACAGCATACATCCTACGAAACAGCCTTGAGCAAAGCGACGGTATCGCTAATATCTATTTCGCCGTCATTATTGTAATCTCCCGCATAAATCTGATTTTCATCAAATTCTTCAAGTCCCGAACAATATCTCAGCAGCATGGCGGCATCGTTCCTATCCACATCACCGTCGCAATCCACATCTCCCTTGTCTACTACCGTAACATTTATTTTACATGAACAGTCCGAACCCAAGGGCACATATGTTATGACGGCACTTCCGGGAGCAACTGCGCTTATTAAATTGTCTTCATCGACTTTAGCAACATTCTTGTTGCTGCTGAGACCGTAAAGCTTTACTTCGGCATTTTCGGGATAAAGCGTTATATTGGGATCAAGGGTATCTCCCGGCTTCATAGCTACGCTGCTGTAATCCGATGTTATGTATTCCACGGTCTGCGCATCAAGCCCTATACTGTCCGAATAGTCCATAGTATAGCCGCCCATATCTACATCAACATAAGCTATCACCGCATGATGGTCATATATATTCTCAAAGCTTAAACAGCTGTCGGGTATGTTTACCTCAAAGCTTTGCTCCGAACCCGCTTTTAATGCATCCTCAGTCTTGGTGAGAAGTACATTGCCCGCATCGTCCTTTATACTTATGCTTATATTTCCCGCGTCCTCAAAGCCCGTATTTTTGAGTACGAAAACAGCTTTATTGTCTTTGATACGGCTTTCGTCCGCCTCAAAGCTGATATTTGCCTCTCCCATCTCAAGACTTTGAGTATTGTTTGTAAGGTCATCTTCGGTCATATCTGCCGGAGTGACCGTGACATTTACATTCTGCTTTACAAAATCGGACGGTATATCGAAGTATGCGGATATCAGACCCGTATTGCCCGCATTGACAGTGTTATTCACTCTTCCGCTGTAAAGTGTTCCGGACTTTTCGCCGCTTACAAGCACATCCCAGCTTTCGACAGCGCTTTGCGTACCGTTCGATACCTCCATCGTTATTTCCGCATCCTTGCCTCTTTCAATGCTTTCTGTCATTATGTCCGCATATTCAAGTATGGTATCATCCTTTAACTTTGTGTCAAAGCTTACTATATCCGATCTTCCGCTTTCATCGGAGAGATCCGTTATTATTGCGCTTATCTTTATGCTGCCGTCATCATCGATCTCGGCATCCCATGAGTGTATTTTCTTGCCGAAATCCGTTATCTTCTGAGGTTCTGTCCAGTCGGTATAGAAATTGCCCGCGTAGCGTGAAGCGTAAAGATCCGATGTGAGACCATCGGGCACTTCAAATACGGCTGCTTTCTCTTCCCCGGAATCGGAACAAATATACATTATTTTATCGGAAGCAAACTTCTTGTCCGATACCATGCCCTTCGATGAAAACAGAGTATTTTCGGAGGTATAGCACAGGTCCCTTCCGTTGACGAGATGAAGACCGTGAACATCGCCAAGCTGCAGATCCGTCATCTTTTTGTCCGTAACAAGCTTTGTTTCGTTGTTTTCCTCCACGGTGTACACTGTATTTCCGAACTGACCTATGGAAAGCTCGCACACGGACGGTATATCCGAAGCTACGGTCACCGTATCCGCAGAATCAAACGAAAGATCTATTTCCGACTTATATATGCTGTATACCGCATCCTCGTCGGGGAGCATACTGTTTTTGCTGTTTGTTACCCAGCCCACTATAACATTGGGAGCAGAATAACCCTTTTGATATACATTCACTGCGGGCATATACTCGTAGTCTTCGTTTCCATTACCCGTTACAGCATATGGAGCGCTCCAGCTGCCGTTTTCAAATTTTGCAAGACAAAGGTCAATATTCTTGGCAACTATATCGTTATCCGCATTATCATCCAGCTCCTGCCTACAGTTCTGCCATACCATATACACTGCGTCTTCATATCGGCAAAGGCTGAAATCAAAATCAGCGGTGCCGTCGTTATCTGTCTGCTGAGGCTGCGACCACGAGCCGTCACTGTATACGGAATAATAAATTGCCGTCTTATTGACAAGGTTTCTGGAGGTATCGTCATCCAGCCATACCATGAGCGTTCTTCCGTCCGAAAGCCTCATGGTCTCCAATTTGCCGTGCGGATATACGGCAGGCTTGAATACATCGGGCTCCAAAGCCACAGGCATTATATCGGGAAGATAATCGCGCTGTATAAGCTTTCCCTTTGTGCCTTCTTCCCCTGCTATTTCATCAAACAGCGAAATGGCTTTTGTGTCTTTTTTAGGATAGAGCTTGAACTTTGCAAAATTTAATTCGTATTTATCACCGAATATTCCCGCTGCCCATCTCAAAAATCCCGAAGCCGTCAGATATGCCTCTGCGCTCTCCTGCAAAGATTTAACGGGTATTTTAAGGCTGCCGTCAATTCCTCCCTCAAGACCTATATCCGCCGAAAGCAGACTTCTCAGTCCTGCGCCGATGCTCATGGCAATAGCGGCTGCCAAATCGGTATTGCCTACTACCTCAAATTCATGATCGGGTCCTGTAGCCTTGACAAGATCTATAGAGGCGTCCAGTCCTGCCTCGCCCGAAAGACCTATGCAAAGGAAAATAGCAGGAGCGGGCGGGAACGGCCAGCTGTATTCGCCCTCTGCCGAAAGCGCTATTACAACTCCGCCTTCCTTAAATTCAAATTTGCCTGCATCATTAAAGCCTCCCTTGAGAAAAGCTCCGCCGCTTACATCACCCTCAAAGCCAAAGCCTCCGTTTTTGCTGCCGAAAAGCTTTTTCATCTTTTTGGGATCCTTGGATTTATAGGCTTCTTTATAAGCATTGTAGGTCTTTTTCCATTCGGGAGTTTTGGCGTCTCCCACCTTCTTTTTGTCGCCCTTTTGCTGCGCTTCTTCCTTGCCGACGGGTATATCCCTCTTTATTTTGAGTATAGCCTGATATGTTTTTTCATCTGCATCATAGGCTATCGAAAGAGCATCGAATACTTTAGGCTGAAAGCTGAATGGCAATTGGAAAAGGGAAAATGTCTTTCCCAATATATTGATCTGAGGACCCATTATGGTATCGTTTCCCGCATTGCCAAGCTTAAGGTCGTCTACATCCATATCAAAGGCAGGCACCTTCACATCCTTTACCTCTGTGTCATTGAGCATGACATCCTCTTGGGAGCATATCACCTCTTTGTTTTCATCCTTTACAGCAAGCTCCTCTATATATCCGTCATCGTCTTCTATCTCCACAATGCCGTTTTCATCGGAAACATACTCGGCATTGTCAAGCGCCACGGTCACATCAGCCAAGGGCATTTCGCTCACTTCGTCGACCACTCTGAGCGCATAATTTTCAGGCTCCCGCACATCGCCCGGTTTGCCCGTACGGCAATGCCGCAGCGAAATAACATGATTATCACTATGAGGACTTTCGATGTTTTCTTCATTCGTCAGACTGTAAGGACAGCTATAAAGATACTGTGAAACGGGCATTGTTCTTATGCCCACAACAGGACATCTAAATAAGCTAAACTCCTGCAAATTTCCCGAAACGGAGCACACATTACCTTGCAGATTCGCAGTCAACGCACCGTTGTGGTAATTATCTTCGGCATCGGTATTAAGAAGTATCATTGAATAATAGTAATTGCCGACCACTTCTGCATATACATCCCCGTTCCAACAATTACCGGAGCCGTTAAAAACGCCGCCTATCGTACTATAATCATTGCCCGATATATATGCGTCTCCCACATTGATACAATCATATGTATAATTAAACAGCCCGACCGGAATCAAATAAGCTCCGCCGTACAAATGAAATTCCGCCGTAAAATCTCCCTTTCTTTTACAGCCGTCGCAGTTGGACAACGCTTTTGGATTATCATATCCGGGAGCGCACTTTACATTTATATCTCCTTCTATATAATTATTTTCGGGAGCAGGCAGCGGCGAATAAGAAGCCCTGCCTTCTATGCCCGCTACTGCTGCCCATCCTCTTGTTTCTGCGCTGATTCTGCCCTTCATAATGCTGTCTTTTCCATGGTATATTCCCGTTAGGATAATATTGCTTTTGGGGGAATATGCGTCTATATTTCCCTCAAAATAACAGCTGCGGACATTGTCGCCGGAAATACCGTAAATATTGGCAGGTGAATATGCGTAATATCCATCGATATCACTTGTATTTTTATATTCGATATCGCCCTTATACGAGGTGCTCTCACTTTCATTTACAGCGGCAGCTGTTGACCGATTTATTTCGTATTTTTCGTTACAGGTTATATTGAGCTTTCCCTTGCCGCTGCAGCCATGACAGCTGTCAAGACCGTATGCGAAAAAGGTGCCCGAGGTCGTGAGCCTTATCGGCACATCGGTACGGCAGTCGCTGCCCCTTGAGAGCGCATTCACATATACCGCCGAATCCGTGTACGCAGAGCTGAAATCCACATTTATATCACCGTCAATGCCGCAATTGTTTATACTGCCATTGCTTGCATCGGCTGCCATTGTGCTGACATAATACTTTTTATTTTTGGCTGCGCTTATATTTACATCTATATTTACATTTTCAAGGTCAAGATTTGTGATATAGCTGCCGTCTATGGTAGAAAAAAGTCCGGCATAGTCAGAGGACATATTGCTTATTGTAAGTCCCTTTACAACACAGCCTCTGCCGTCTATAATACAGTCCTTAACGCTTATCGGCGTCCAAGCCTCTTTGGATATATCTATATCGTCCGTGAACATAAAGTACTTGCCCACAGCGCCGTCCATATTTTTAAGATCCGCTGACGAAGCTATATATACGGTATCGTTTGATGCCATAAGCTTCTTGACCTCAATTGAAGCAGCCGATACAAAAGCATCTGCGGGTCCTTTATCGATTTTTTCCTTCAATTTATCTGTCTCTGCGTTGAACTCATCGACAAACTGTGTTTTGTAGTCGCTTTCATATGCCCCATCGGCATATACATTCACACTTGTGAAAACAAGTATAAATACCATAAACAATGCCGTAATTTTCTTCATGCCGTATCCTCCTTTTGCGCCTTGAAAACTTTTATAATATAATTATAATATCTATTCTTTTATGTGTCAACAAATTCCTTTTTTCAACCGGAGAAATATACCTCCCATATAAAGCAAAAAACGACCATATAAAAAGAAACGGCAAATGCCGTTTCTTCAGACTGTCGAAAAAGTAAATTTATTTCAAATAAAAACCCTTCCACCAACCTTCGGTTGGTCCCCCTTCCCTTAGCCCTAACGGGCTAAAGGACGGCTTATAGTGCTTTAATTCCTGACAGTAAGCCTGTTTTATCCGCAGGACACACATTATAAGGCGTCCTTGCGAAGCAGGGAAGCTGGCGCCCGAAGGGCGACTGAAGGGTAAAAAAATATTTTATCGACACACAGAAGAAACGGCAAATACCGTTTCTTATTTTTCAAGAGCCTTTATTACATTTTCGGTTATATTCTTGAACTCGCCCGCTATTTCTTCCTTCACATTGTCGTAGCCGTTATTTGCCATGCCCGACACGCTTACATCCGTGGGCAGCTCGCCGAGGAGAGCAATATCGTTCTTTCTGAGGAAGTCCGTTGTGCTCTCGCCGTCGAATATCTTTATCTTCTCTCCGCAGTGCGGGCAGATGATATAGCTCATGTTCTCGACAAGTCCCAGAATAGGTACATTGAGCATCTTGGTCATATTTATGGACTTTGACACTATCATATTCACCATATCCTGCGGTATGCTCACCATAACTATACCGCTTAAGGGTATGCTCTGCATAATGGTAAGCGCAATATCGCCCGTTCCGGGAGGCATATCCACAATGAGATAGTCCAGCTCGCCCCAGAGAGCCTCTGCCCAGAACTGCTCCACACAGCTTGAAAGCATTGCGCCCCTCCACACGACGGGCTGGTTTTCATCGGGCAGCATGAGATTAAGGCTAAGTACCTTTATGCCGTCCTCGTTTTCAACGGGTATTATAAGATTGTTTTCGGCATATGCTCTCTTGCCCGTAAGTCCCATAAGACGGCAGGCGCTCGGACCCGTTATGTCGGCGTCCATAAGTCCTACGGAATAGCCCTTCCTCGCAAGCTCCTTTGCAAGCATTGCAGAAACGGTGGACTTTCCCACACCGCCCTTTCCGCTCATAACGCCTATTATGTTCTTCACCTTATTGAGCGGATTGTTCTTAACTCCGCACTCTCCGCTGTCATTTCCGCATTTGCCCTTTGAGGGGCATGAACTGCAGTCTGCCATTTTTTATCCTTCCTTTCGCTATTTGATCATTAACTGAATTTTCTCTGTCTTACGACCTCGTACATTATAAGTCCCGCAGACACGCTCGCATTGAGAGAGCCTATGCTGCCATACATGGGTATGCCCACGGAAAAATCGCATTTTTTCCTCACAAGCTCGCTCACGCCCGTACCCTCGCTGCCTATGACAAGAGCAATAGCGCCCTTGAGGTCTGCGTTAAAATAATTCTGTCCCTTCATATCCGCGCAGGCTACCCATATATTTTCCTTTTTAAGCTCGTCTATAGCCCTTGCCATATTTGTGACTCTTGCCACGGGCACAAACTCTATTGCACCCGCAGAGGTCTTGCTCACAACGGCTGTAAGCCCTACGGCGCGCCTTTTGGGAATGACTACTCCATGCGCTCCCACGGCGTCCGCCGTCCTTATTATTGCTCCCAGATTGTGAGGATCCGTTATTTCGTCGCAGAGTATTATAAAAGGCTCCTCGCCCTTATCTCTTGCAATTTTGACAATATCGCTCAATTCACAGTATTCATGAGCGGGACAGAAGGCTATAACGCCTTGATTGTTGTTGCTCCGCGAAAGAAGCGCCATGCGCTCCTTGTCAACCTCCTGCACAACAATACCTCTCTCCCTAGCCTTTGCAACTATGACCTTAAGAGTGCCCTCTACGGCGCCCTTTCTGACAACAAGCTTATCTATGGGCTTGCCGTGATTGAGCGCCTCCAAAACGGGATTTCTGCCCTCAAGCTGGAGACCCTCCTCATAAGCCGTGCTGTCCTCATACTTGCCCGCCTTTATGTCACGCGGTCTGTTTTCGCGCCTTTCAGCCTGTATTTTGCTTCTTCTGTTGTCCTGTCTTTTCATAGTATCTCCTTAATGCCCGCATTATATAATTCTTCGATCCTGTCATATCTTTCCAATAAATAAAGATAGCCAAAAAGCGCCTCAACGCCCGTAGCGCGTCTGTAATCCACTATGGACTGATTTTTTGCGGATGTGTGGCTCTTGGCATTCCTGCCCCTTTTCATGACCGCAAGCTCCTCCTCGTCAAGCATATCCTCTATGGCGGAATACATCCTTGACTGAGCCGTAGCGTTCACTATAGCCTTAGCCTTTCTGTGCATTATATTCACGGGAAAATTGCCCTCCGAGACCACAGCGCCTCTCGTAAGCAGATCGAAAATCGTATCGCCTATAAAGGCAAGCGCCAGTGAACCAAGAGTATGCGGGTCTGCCGTTGTGTTATTAAAAATCTTCATATTGCTCCTATTTATAGGACCAGCGCACGCCTGCCCTTGTATCCTCTATAACAACGCCCTTTTCGCTGAGCTCTTCTCTTATTTCATCGGCTCTTGCAAAGTTCTTTGCCTTCTTGGCCTCCGCTCTTTCTGCAATGAGCCTTTCTATCTCCTGTTCCGATATGCTGTCGTTTTTGACCTCGTCATACGGCTTTATACCGAGAATATTGCAGAGCATGAGCATTTTTTCTCTTATAGCCGTCACAAATTCCTTTGAAGAATTTTCCGTCACATTGACATTTGCAAACTTGGCTATTTCAAATATGGCTGTTACGGCATCGGCTGTGTTAAAGTCGTCGTCCATGGCCTTTTCAAGCTGTATTCTGAACTTATCCGCCTCGTCCGCAAGCCTCTTTTCGTCCTCCGTCATATCGCCCTCAGCCTTGCTTTCCTTGAAAAGCAGCGATTTGTAGGCATTCTTTATTCTGTCAAGACCTGCGCCCGCAGACTCCATGAGCTCTCTTGAAAAATTGATGGGGCTTCTGTAATGTCCGCTGAGTATGAAAAATCTGACCACATCATAGGGTATATGCTCCACTATCTCCCTGAGAGTGAAGAAATTGCCCAGAGATTTGCTCATCTTTTTATTGTCAACATTTATAAAGCCGTTGTGCAGCCAATACTTGGCAAAGGGCTTGCCGTTTGCCGCCTCGGACTGCGCTATTTCGTTTTCGTGATGCGGGAAAATAAGGTCCTCTCCGCCCGCATGTATGTCTATTGTGTCGCCTAAATATTTCTTAGCCATTACGGAGCACTCTATGTGCCAGCCGGGTCTTCCCTGGCTCCACGGCGATTCCCAATAGGGTTCGCCCTCTTTTTTGGGCTTCCAGAGCACAAAGTCCATGGGATTTTTCTTGTTCTCATCCACGGCTATCCTTGCGCCCGCCTCAAGCTCGTCAATATTCTTGCCCGATAGCTTGCCGTAGTCCGCAAATGACTTTGTATCAAAAAATACGCTGCCGTCCACCTCGTAGGCATAGCCCTTATCTATAAGAGTGCTTATCATTTCTATTATGCCATCCATTTCCTCCGTTACCTTCGGATTTTTGGTGGCAGGCTCCACATTAAGCCCTTCGGCGTCCTTTTTTGCCTCCTCTATAAATCTTTCGGATATGACCTTTGAGTCCACGCCCTCAGCGATCGCCTTCTTTATTATTTTGTCATCCACATCGGTGAAATTCTGCACATAGTTCACCTCGTAGCCCTTGTATTCCATATAGCGCCTTATGGTATCGAAAATAACGTAGGGTCTGGCATTGCCTATGTGGATGTAGTCGTAAACGGTGGGACCGCATACATACATCTTTACCTTGCCCTCCTCAAGAGGCACAAATTCTTCCTTTTTTCTTGTCAGCGTATTGTATAACCTCATTGCTGTTCTCCCTTCTTAAGCTCCTCTATTTCCTTCTGCATTTTTTCAAGCTGTACCCTCAGCCTGCATATTTCCATTTCCACGGGGTCGGGAAAATGGATCTGGTCGAGCGTATCGGACGGACTTGTGAGATCGCTTCTGTTCGTTATCCTTGCAGGTACGCCCACTGCCGTAGAATATGGCGGTACATTGTGAAGCACAACGGCGCCCGCGCCCACCTTGCTGTCATGCCCTATGGTTATGGGACCCAGCACCTTAGCGCCCGCGCCTATCATAACATTGCTGCCTATTGTGGGATGGCGCTTGCCCGTGTCCTTGCCCGTGCCGCCCAGAGTAACATTCTGATATATAAGCACATTGTCACCTATCTCACAGGTCTCGCCTATCACAACGCCCATGCCGTGGTCTATGAACACTCCGCGCCCTATCACCGCGCCGGGGTGTATTTCAATACCCGTCAGAAACCTTGAAAGCTGCGAAACAAGCCTTGCAAGGAAAAACAGATGCATTTTATAGAGCCTGTGCGCGAACCTATGAAAGATCATAGCCCAGAAGCTGGAATAAAGCACTGCCTCTATACCGCTTTTAATGGCGGGATCCTTGCGCTTTACCGTCTGCACCTCGGAGCTCACGCCGAAAAATAAAATAATTGCCGCTATAATAAGTATGAGCAGTATCACAAATGTTTTCACTATATCACTCCCGTTATATAAAAAAATAAGCTCTCATCTCATAGAGACGACAGCTCGTGGTTCCACTCTAATTCCTTTTGAAAAAAAGGCTCTCTCGCAACTTATAACGCAGTCACACGGAGCGGGCTACTCCTGTTCACCCGTCGGCTCGGAAATGCACTTCGTCAATATCCGCCATAGAGCGCTCACAGCAAACGCGCCCCTCTCTGAATGGCATTTAAGGATTACTCTTTTCGTCTTCGCCTTTAAGCTAATATATGTATTTTATACTTAAAATGTCAAAAAGTCAAGAGCTAAGTTGAAAACATAGTTTTAACATTGTGAGGGGATACATTGCAGGGCGATACTCTCCCGTTCCATTTTTCCCTTTCAACACATCTTATGTGTATTTTAAAACAATTCCAAAAAGTGCTTTTATTCCACTAAAAATATATAAATTATATTGACAATAAAATCATATTATGTTACAATTTGACTATAAAAATAAAAAGAAAAACGACCGTCCTAAAGTATGGTTTGAGACGGTCGCAATTAAAGTTGGACATAAGTTCACCATAACGCCTCCATTAGAGAACGTTAACAAAAGATTTTCGAAATGTTCATAGAATAATACTATTTGTTACTTCACTTATGGAATTTTTTGGTGTAAAATGTTTATATGAGTTGAAACCACTCAAAAAACATTGCGAAGGGGGTGAACTTTATGTCAAAAAACGATATACGCAACTTAATCATCGAGGCGGCAGACAGGATTTATAATTCTTCCGATTCGCCTGTTTCAAGAACAACAGAATTGCTTGTGGCTGAATTCTATGACAGTATAGAACAGCTTTTGACGGAGGTTATATATGAATTATATAACGCTCAGATGTCAGCGGAAAAAGAAAGCAACAAGTAAGAACAAAGATAAATGCCCTCCCAAGTGGGAGGGTGTTTTTATGCGGGGAAACGGGTGACCAAGTTGTATAGTATGATAACATAGTTTACAAAATGTCTAAGCACATGGTTTACAAAATTTAATATAAT
>CANQVZ010000033.1 GCA_947627425.1 uncultured Clostridia bacterium
CTTGCTATTTTTAATTATAACATAATATTGATTTTTTGCAATGTTTTATTGAACAGTTTAAATAAATTTAAGAATGTTTTTAATAAGGGTGTATATTGACAACAGACGCTTATATGTTATACTTTAAATATAACAAAAAGACGAAAGGATGAACGAAAAATGGCTGTATTCAATGATTTTATGAAGCTGGATATAAGAGTCGGCACTATAATAAAAGCAGAAATATTCAAAAAAGCAAAACGCCCCGCATACAAGCTTGAAATAGACTTCGGAGATGAAATAGGCACAAAAAAATCCTCCGCACAGATAACGGAGGTATATACGCCCGAAAAACTCATAGGCAGGCAGATATTGGCTGTCGTGAATTTTCCGCCCAGACAGATAGCCGACTTTATGTCGGAGGTGCTTGTGCTTGGCACATACAGCAAGCAGGGCGTTGTGCTCATAAGACCCGATATTGAGGTCGAAAACGGCGATAAGTTGGGGTGAAACTTACTATATTCCGCTGTGGCTGTGAGTGTGGTCGCCTAGATCGCTGTGAGTGTGCGTATGGCGCTCGGTGTCTCCTTCGTGCGTATGCATATGAGCGTGTGTATGCGTGTGTTCATGGGTGTGCACTATGTCGCCGTGTCTGTGAGCGTGCGTATGCGTATGTTCGTGCATATGTGTATGCTGTAGAGTTATGCTGTCCATTGCCATAACCACGGTGGCTGCGATCATTATTAAAAGCGCTGTGCAGAATCTAAATGTAAGCCCCTCGCCAAGTATGACTATTCCCATGAATGCGCCTATAAAAGGAGCTATAGAATAATAAGCGCTTGTTTTTGCCGCTCCCAGTTCTTTTTGGGCGTTTATGTATAAGCTTATGCTAAGACCGTAAGATATAAAGCCAAGCAAAAGCGCAGCCACTGTCCATATAAGGGCGGGCATATTCTCTCCTGTTATAAGTGCTATTATAAAACTTCCCATACCCGAAAAAATACCCTTTATAACAACTATTTCAATGGGACTTTTGTTGCTCAGCATTCTTGTGCAGTTATTTTCAAAGCCCCAGCACACGCAGGCTCCAAGCACCATAATAGAGCCATTGTTGAACACAAATGCGTCTTTGCCCTCAAAGCTCAAAATTATACTTGCCACCGTTACCATGAATATTGCGCTCCAAAGTCTTTTTGTTATTACTTCACCGAAAATAACAAGGGCTATAATTGATGTGGCGACTATCTCAAAATTGTTGAGAAGCGACACATTTGCAGAATTTGTGAAACTTATGCCAAACATAAGCAATATGGGCGCAAAAATATCAAGCACTATCATTGCAATGGTATAGGGCAGCTCCCCGACTGTGAGCATATCCCGCTTTTTACATTTTCCCGATATTTTTTCTGCCTGTCCGCATATAAAAAGACCCATGCCCGCGCCCAGATAAAGAAGTCCTGCAAGCATTACCTCATCTATATGATTAAGCAGTATTTTTGACAAGGGTATGTTTATGGCATAAAGCGCCGCTGCTGCAACGGCGCAGAATACAGCCGGATTTTTTGCGCTCATATATTTTTCCTTTCCGTTTTTATACAGTTGTCATAAGCTTTATAACAATTTCCGTGCACTTCACAAGCTCCGATATATTTATATACTCGTCGCAGCTATGGACATTCTGCATACCGCAGGATATTACAACGGAGTCTATGCCGTTTTTTACTATATTGTTGTTGTCGCTGCCGCCGAATGTGGAAATGTACTCCGTTTCAACATTCAATGCGCCGCAGACCTTTTCAAAACTCTTCACCGCCCTGCCTTCCTTATCCGCAGAATACGCCGTAAGGTCAATGTTATATTTTATATCGCAGCTTGCGCCGAATTTATTACAAGCCTCATCAAAGCCTTTCTTTACATTTTCAATAAGCTCAAGCGCTCTTTCATGCTTAAGACTTCTTATTTCTCCCTTTACATGGCACTTGTCCGGCACAATATTTATTGCGGAGCCTCCCGAAAGCATACCTATATTCAAAGTGGAAATATCGTCAATATGTCCCTGCTTAAGCTCCGATACCGCCAATGCTGCGGCGGCTACGGCATTTATGCCGTTTTGAGGCTCAAAGCCCGCGTGCGCCGATTTCCCTTTTACAGTTATTTCAAAGGATATGAGAGATGGAGCGCTCAGGGCTGCTATTCCCGCATTTCCGCTAAGATCCAATACATAGCCGTATTCGGAGCGTATTTTTGAAAAATCAAACACATCCGAGCCTTTTATAAAGACCTCCTCACCTATAGTAAAGAGAAGCTCTATATCCCTGTGCGGTATTTTGTTTTCTTTTATATACCTTATAGCCTCGGCTATTTCCGCAATGCCCGCACAGTCGTCTGCTCCCAGAACGGTATCGCCCGCGCTGGTTATTTTATTGCCCAAAATGACCGCTTTTTTGCCTTTTCCCGGCTCAACCGTGTCCATATGCGCTGAAAAGAGCACGGGGCCTCCCTCTATACTTCCCTTTAAAAAGCCGTAGAGATTGCCCGCATTACCGCCGTAATACTCTCCTGCATTGTCCTCCTCCAAGGCTATGCCCATTTCCGCAAAAAGCGACTTTATACGCTCCGCCATATTCCTCTCGCTAAAGGACGGGGAGTCTATTGACACAAGAGAAATAAATTCATTTAAAAGCCTTTCCTTATCTATCATTTTTCCTCCGTCAAAATCCCTTTTCGCAAGCTTCGTTTATTTCAGCCTCGCATGAACGCATGGCGTATATTGTTTTCTGAATGAGGTCGCTCAGATCCCAGCCGAGCATTTCAGCGCCTTTTTCTATTACCTCTCTTGAACAGCCTGCCGCAAAATTTGCGCTCTTATATTTTTTCTTTACAGACTTAAGCTCCATATCCATAACGCTCTTTGAAGGTCTTATAAGAGCCGCAGCCCAAATAAGTCCCGTAAGCTCGTCTGTGGCATAGAGCACCTTTTCCATTTCGTGCTCGGGCTTTATGTCCACCGTTATGCCGTAGCCGTGACTGCATACGGCGTGTATGATATCCTCGCCTACTCCGCCTTCTCTCAAAAGCTCGGGAGCCTTCAAGCAGTGCTCGTCGGGATATTGCTCAAAGTCTATGTCATGCAGAAGTCCCACAATGCCCCAGTATTCGGCGTCCTCGCCGTAGCCCAATTCATTTGCGTACCATTTCATAACGCCCTCGACCGTAAGTGCGTGCTGTAAATGGAAAGCGTCCTTGTTGTACTTTTTAAGAAGCTCATATGCCTTTTCTCTTGAAATATGCTCCTTCATTATAATCACTCCTATTCCTATTAATTCAATATGATTTATATCCAAAATTATACACCTTTTTATATGCCTTTGTCAATGATGTGTATTTTTAAATGAACAATGAATACAATAATATAGATAACTTAAATTTCGGAGGCATTGATATGTGCGGAATATGCGGTTTTTGTTCCTTTGATATAGACTATCTGTCCGAGCATGGCTATTGGCACAATGTGCTTGTGAGGATGCGCGAGGCAATAGCACACAGGGGCAGAGATGATATGGGCGAATATCTCAAAGAGCATATAGGGCTTTCGCAGACAAGGCTCACCATAAGAGATCTTGTGAGTGGAAATCAGCCCATGACAAGAATAATTGACGGCAGAGAATACACCATAGTTTATAACGGAGAAATATATAATATGGAGCCGCTGAAGGCGGAGCTTAAGGCAAAGGGCTATAATTTTGAGACCACGACCGACACGGAGGTGATACTCTACGCCTATATTGAATACGGTACAGAATCAGTGAAGATGTTAAACGGCATATTTGCCTATGCCATATGGGATGAGGCAAAAAAGAAGCTTTTTCTTTTCCGCGACCGCTGCGGCATAAAGCCCCTTTTTTATTCCATAAAAAGGCACAATATAGTGTTCGCCTCGGAGATAAAGGCTCTTTTTGAGCATCCCAAGCTTTCACCCGAAATAGACAGCAATTCCCTTAGAGAGATATTTGCCATAGGTCCCGCAAGGACGGAGGGCAACGGAGTGTTCAAGGGGATATATGAAATAAAGTACGGTCACTACGGTGTGTATGACATAAACGGCTTCAGACAATATCCCTATTGGCAGTTAAAGTCGGAGGAATACAAAAAGAGCTATGACGAGGCTGTGGACGACATAAAATATCTGGTAAGCTCCGCTGTGGAATATCAGATGGTATCGGATGTGCCCGTATGCAGCTTTCTGTCGGGAGGACTGGACTCCTGCGTTGTGACGGCGCTTGCGGCAAACTATCTCAAAAAGGAAGGCAAGATATTCAATACTTTTTCATTCGACTTCAAGGACAACAACAAATACTTTGTTTCCAATTCCTTTCAGCCCGAACAGGACAGACCATATGTGGATATAATGCTTAAAAGCTTTGAAGTAAACCACACCTATCTGGAATGTGACAAGGAGGAGCTTGCGGACTATCTATATTATTCCGTGGACGCAAAGGATCTGCCCGGCATGGCGGATGTGGATGCATCCATGCTGTACTTTTGCAGGCTTGTGAAGGAGCACAACAAGGTGGCTCTCACGGGAGAATGCGCCGATGAGATATTCGGCGGATATCCGTGGTTCCACAGAGAGGACTTCATAAATGCAGACACCTTTCCGTGGTCCGTAAACTATGATGTGCGCAACTCCATACTGACCGACGATGCCGTTTCGCAGCTGGATATAAAGGGCTATATAGATAAGCAGTATAGGGCGTCGATAGCGCAGGTGCCAATCTTGGAGGGCGAAACGGGAATAAAGAAAAGGCAGAGGGAAATATCTTTTTTAAATATAAAATGGTTCATGACAACTCTTTTGGACAGGATGGACAGAGCGTCGATGTACAACGGGCTTGAGGCAAGAGTGCCATATGCCGACCACAGAATAATAGAATATATGTGGAATGTGCCGTGGGAATATAAATGTCCAAATGGTGTGACAAAGGGTCTGTTGAGAGACAGCGCAAGAGAGCTTCTCCCCCATGAGATAGCATACAGAAAAAAATCACCCTATCCCAAGACCTACGATCCCGCATATGAGGAGATACTGAAGCAGAGGGTGCGGGATATAATAAACAACACAAGTTCGCCCATATATCCCATAATAAACAAGGCTGAAATAAAAAGACTTACGGAGGAAAGCTCCGACTACGGCAAGCCGTGGTTCGGTCAGCTCATGGCAAAGCCACAGCTGTTCGCCTATATAATACAAGTGAATTATTGGCTCAATAAGTTTTCGCTCACACTGTAAAAAAACAAACGGCACAAAACAGTGCCGTTTTTGCGTGTATTTGTTGAAATAAAAGCCATAATGTTATATAATTATATAATAATGAGAAAAAAGAAAGGAAGTATAATTATGGATATAGTCAAAATCGTTTTCAGTCCCGTGGGAGGCACACAAAGGGTGACGGATATATTGACGGATGGACTTTTCGGCAATAAAAGAAAGATAGATCTTACGGATGCCAATATCGACTTTAGCTCTGTCGATATAAAGAAAGACGAAATCGCAGTTATGGCTGTTCCCTCCTACGGAGGCAGAGTTCCCGCACTTGCGGCAAAAAGGCTGTCCCAAATAAAGGGAAACAATGCAAGGTGCGTCATAGTCTGTGTTTATGGCAACCGAGCCTATGAGGACACCCTTGTCGAGCTTAAGGACATAGCCGAAGGTGACGGCTTTAATGTTATTGCCGCCGTATCTGCCGTTGCGGAGCACTCCATAATACACCAATATGCCGCAGGCAGACCCGATGATAAGGATAAGGCGGAGTTGGGCGAATTTGCAGCAAAGATATCCGAAAAGCTTAAAAACGGCAGCACGGGAATATCCCAAGCAATACCCGGAAACAGACCGTATAAAAAGCAGGGAGCGGTCACAATGGTGCCAAAAACAAACAAAAAATGCGACAACTGCGGACTTTGCGCGGACAAATGCCCCGCTCAGGCGATAAAACACGGAAAAAACGGCGAAACAGACGGCAAAAAATGTATAGAATGTATGCGCTGTGTTGAGATATGCCCGAAATCCGCCCGAAGCATAAATAAAGCTATGGTATCTCTGGCAGCAATGGCTATCAAAAAAGCCTGCGAAAAAAGAAAAGATAACGAACTGTTTATATGATACATAAAAGCATACTTTTTCGACAGTCTGAAGTCTCGGCAAAACCGAGGCTTTTTTTGCAGCAAAAAAAGGACTTGTCAGTCCTTTTTAAAAATGAGAGCGCGAGACGGGATTTGAACCCGCGGCCCTCGCCTTGGCAAGGCGATGCTCTACCACTGAGCCACTCGCGCATACAGCGGCTGAAAGAATCGAACTCTCAACTTTCGCTTTGGAGGCGAACGTTATACCACTTAACCAAGCCGCTATGTCCGCAGCTATGAACCGCTAACAAATAATATTTTAGCACAGAGCATATACTTTGTCAACTATTTTTTTGCATAAGCGACAGAAACTCTGTAGGCTATATAAGCCATAACAATACCTATGACCGCGCCTGCCAACACATCCGTGGGAAAGTGTACCGCAAAATATATACGGCTGAGAGCTATCAAAAACGCTATCACAATGAGCAAAGCGCCCGTGCGTTTTTTTACAAAAAACGCAGCAAATGCAGCGGCGAAGCTTGCCGAAGTGTGCCCCGACGGAAAGGATGCGTCGGATGGCAGCGCAATGTGTATGTTTTCAAGTATATACTGCGATATCTCAAAGGGTCTTGCTCTGTCTGCAAGAGGTTTTATGATGAGGTTGACCAAAATAAACGTAAGTACAAGAGATATCGCCATGACGGCGCCCTCCTTCCTGATAGGTCTTATGATGAGGAAAACAAGCGTAAGCGCTATCCAGAATATGCCTGCGTTGCCAAGACTTGTTATGCCGTACATAAGCCTGTCCAAAAACGGATTTTGTATGTTGTCTATAACATATCTGAGAAAGTCCAGTTCAAAACTCAATTGAATATCTCCTTTTGATCAATATATGGCATTTATGCCCGTGTCCTTGTCAAGCGTGTTTACATTGTAGAGTACAAGCACATCGTTTACATTATGCTCGTTTATAAACTCGCTCACAGAGCCTTTGTAGCTTCTTGTGTCAAAGACATATATCCTGCTGTAATGCCCTACAAGAAACGGTATGAACGAATTGGCATAGCTGTCCTTTGCTATAGCCAAGGTCCTGCCGTTTTTTATGGAATTGTTAGTAATCTCAACAAAAGAATTTATATTGTTGAGAAAAACGGAATACTTATCCTTTTTGTCGGCATAGTCCATATTGTAAAGCGAATTGCTTTCCTTGCCGTCATAGCTTACCGTTAAGTCATAGTCCTTCTTATAAAGCTTTATGGTTTCGCCGTTCGTATATTCATTTTCATAGTTGAGCTTTGAATATATTGTCCCTTTGAAATCCTTTATCTCCTCTGTTTCAAACTCGCTTTTTTCGGCAGGCTCAAAGCCCTTTTCGGCACAGTATTGTACATAGGCGCAATATGCTCCGTCCGTTGTCCAGTGATGATCGAGCCTGTAAAAAAGCTTTTCATCCTCCTTAGCGGACATAAATGCATCATAAAGCTCTATACAGTTCATATCCAGAGATGAATAATACCTGTCTATCGTTTTGAGCTGGCTTATAGGGCTTGCAAGCGCGGGGAGCTTATCCTTGTATACAGCCACCTGAGTGGGTACAAGCATTATATCCGCTTTCACATTTATTTTATGCTGAAAGGCATTGAGATTATTTATTATTTTTTCCGTGTTTTCGGGCTTTTCGTAGTCCTCTATGAAATAGCCGTCCTTGCCTATGAAAATATCGTTTATATATTTTTTGCCCAGAACATCTATTTCAAAGCTGTTTTTAAAGCGCACAAAGCTTTCTCTGAACGGAAAATGATCGGAAAGATACTCCGTTATATCCGACATATAGTCTCCCGAAAGCACCGCCTCCATGTCAAACGACGGGAAATCGGCAAGGCTCCTGTTTTCGTTCTCCGAAAAATCGGACTTGGGCATGACTATAAGCATAACGGAAAACACTACCACGCAGAGAGAAATAACTATTGAATTTATCCTTGACGACATATTATTCCCCTCCTAAAATCTGAAATACAAAAACGGATTATATCCCGAGCTTACAAGATAAGCCACACTGAACGCAAAGCCCGCAAAAAACAGCACGGGCGACAGGATATCGAGCGCCTTGCTTTCTCTTCTTCTTATGAGCTTATAGACGGGAGTTGAGAGCACAAGCGCCGTAAGTATAAAGAATATATTGTTTTTAAGCATAAACAAAAATGACGAGTCTGCCAGAACGCCGTTTACATTCATAAACATTATAGACAGGTACTGCCTAAGCTGTGAAAAATCCGTTATGCCGAATATGGCAAAGCCCGTAACAACGACAAAGATAGTGTATATATGGCTTAAAATCGTAGTCTTATCCCTTTGCAGTATTTTTTCAAAGCCCAGTCTTTCGATGACCGAAAAAAGTCCGTGCCACATACCCCATATCACAAAGTTCCAGCTTGCGCCGTGCCACAGTCCCGTGCAGAAGAAAACTATGAAGAGATTTATATATGTTCTTATTTTGCCCCTTCTGTTTCCGCCCAAAGGTATATAGAGATATTCCTTGAACCATGTGGAAAGGGAGATATGCCATCTGCGCCAGAACTCCCTTATGCTCTTTGAAATATAGGGATAGTTGAAGTTTTCGAGGAAGTCAAAGCCGAACATTTTGCCGAGACCTATAGCCATGTCGGAATAAGCCGAAAAGTCAAAATATATCTGCAACGAAAAGCACACTGCGCCAAGCCAAGCTGTGGCAAGGGATACAGAGCCCATATCCGAGGAGGTTATACATGACCACACATAGCCCACATTGTTGGCTATGAGCACCTTTTTGAAAAGTCCGAAAAGAAAACGCTTTACGCCCGCAGCGTAGCCCGAAAAGCTTATCTCTCTGCTGTCTATCTGCTTTTCTATGTCGTGATATTTCACTATGGGACCTGCTATGAGCTGAGGGAAGAAGGATATATAGAGGAGTATATTTGATATTTTTTTCTGAGCGGGAGTATTGCCCCTGTATACATCTATTACATAGCTCATGGCTTGGAATGTAAAAAAGGATATGCCTATGGGAAGATGAATGACGGGCACATCTATGTTGAGAGAAAACAGCCTGTTTGCGCTCTCAGCAAAAAAGCCCGTGTATTTGAACACAAATAACAGACCCAAATTGAGCGCAACGGCTATGACAAGAAACACAGTCTTTATGTTACTGTGTTTTTCTATTAACATAGCAAGTCCATAGTTAAAAACTATGGACATAAGCATCAATATTACCGCCCTCGGCTCACCGAAGGCATAGAAAATAATACTTGCGGCAATAAGCACCGCATTTTTTGCCCTTATGCCCTTAAAAAGCATATAAAGGGCGCACACTGCGGGCAAAAAGAAAAATATAAATTCCAAGCTAGAAAAAACCATTTTTTATCCTCGTTTTCAGATAGAATCCTTTATTATCTTGCTCATATCGCTGCCCATATCGGAGATCACAAGGTAAACAAAATCACCTTTTTTTGTTACCTTTGCATTCTTTACAAGCTTTGCCTCATCGGGAAGGTCGTAGTTTGCAAGCTCCTCCTCCCTCTGCGAAAGAGAGTTCTCCACGGCACTGCTATAGGTCTTTAACTTTTCTTCATCGGCGCATCTGAACATAATTATAGTTTCGGCTGACTTGGGATTGTCGCTCTGCGCAAACACATATTCGCTGAGGTCTGCCGTGTCTATGCCGTAATAATTGGATATATAGCTGTCGTCCATGACCACAAGAGTGCCCTCCGCCATAGGCGATATACTGTCGTATAATGAACTTATAGAAACGCTTTCTTCATTTTTTTCCTTGCAGCCTGCGAGCACAAGAGCCGAAACAAGCAATAAGGCTGATATTCTTTTGAACATATTTATCTCCTTTCATCGATCCTCGGAAACTTCTCCTGTTGCATCCTCCGATGCCTCAAGTTCCTTTTCTATAGCTTCTATGGTTTCCTCGGGTGTATGCTCCACAGCTATTCTTTCAAGGCATGGAAGCCATATCTCTCTATACGCCTTGTCATTGTGATGTACAAAGTTGTCGCTTGAAAGCTCAGGCAGAAGCACATCTCCGAAGCCGGAAGCAAGGTCTACATAGTTTACGTTCCATTCCTCGCACTTTGCTTCAAGGGCGGTATTGAAGTCCTTTATGGTGGAGTTTCTGAATATCGCCGTTTCCTTCTCGGCTGTACACGGAGTTATATTTATGATATAAAGCTCTGCCGAGGGTATTGTTTCCTTGAGCTTTGATATAAACTCGCTGTATTTATTTATAAGCTTTTCTATGGAATATCCGGGAGAGCCGAGACCGTTCATCTCGTTTATACCCAGATTTATAAACACTCTCTTGGGCTTTATCTCCGAAAGAGATGTGCATACGCTCTGCTCTCTGCCCCTGAAGAATGGACCGTTTGCATCGAGCGCCGACCCTATGCCCCAGGATGTCTTTGAGAGGAATACGACATTTTTGAGCCATGCGGGAGCCTCCGACTTTGATGCAAAGGTCGAAAAGCCCTTCATTATGCTGTCGCCCACAAACGCCTGTCCATTATAAAAGCTTTCGTACACTCTCTCGCCCAAGGCGGGATCTATTGTGGTGCCCTCCGTGGTCTCCTCCTCTTCCGTTGTGTCCTCATCGTCCGTAAGCTCCTCCGAGGCAGCTTCCGCTGTATTGTTTTCATTGTTTATCATTGTTTGTCCCGATATAGTGCTATCGTCTGCGCTGTGCTTCTCAGCCCTTATGCCGTCTATTGCAAAACAAAGACCGAGTATGAGCATCATTATAAAAAGCATCCAATAGACTCTGTTTGCCCTTTTATTCATATTTCCCCCTGTATGTATATCAATATTCAAGTGAACATCTGTCAATAATTGCATCCTCTACCCTGAATTCGGGTGACCAGTCGATGGTCTTCTTTGCAAGCTGTATGTTGGCGTAGCTGCCGCCTATGTCACCCATTCGTCTGGGACCTACGACCGTATTTATCCTTTCGCCCGTTATGTTCTGGAATGCAATAAGAAATTCCTTTACCGTTACATCCACGCCGCTGCCCACATTAAGGCTGAGGTAGTTCGTGTATTCGCTGCCCGCTCTTTTAAACGAGGCGTCAAAATTCATGACAGCCTTTACATTTGCCATAGCGAGATCGGTTATATGTATATAGTCCCTTATGCAGGTGCCGTCTCTTGTGAGCCAGTCGTCGCCGTTTATAACAAACGAGCCTTCAGCGCTGTTTAAAAGCTTTATGAGCCTTTCAAGAAGGTTGGAGCCTGTTTTGACGGGCATATTGCCGGTTCTCTTGGAAAAGTATCTGTCTATGCCTATGGGATTGAAGTATCTCAAGCTTATGCACTGCATATCATAAGCATTGCAGAAATCTCTCATCATCATTTCAAATATGTATTTAGACCTTCCGAAGGGACTTCTGGGCTTCATGGGAGAACGCTCCGTGACCATAAATCCCGGCACATCGTCATACACAGCGGCGCTTGAAGCAAATATTATCTTCTTTATGCCTCTGTTCTTAAGAAGATTTACAAAGGCAAGGGAACCCACGACATTCTGATAATAGAACTCAAACGGCTCCTTTACCGACTGTGCGACGGCGGAAATCATTGCGGAATGTATGACTATTTCAATATCCCTGTGTTCATCGAGAATTGCCGAAACGGCAGACGTGTCTCTTATGTCGCACTTATAGAACCTACAGCCCGGCAGACTGTAGCTATTCATATCTCCGCTGTTGTCAAGCACCACAGCTTCTATATCGTTATCGGACAAAGCATAGGCAATGTTGCTGCCTATGAAACCACATCCCGTCAACAAAACTTTCATGAACAGACCTCCGAAATATACTAATAGATATTATTATTGTAAGCCTTTTTTACCTAAATTTCAACAAAAAAATTTATATTTTCTATAAAAAACAAGACTGCACAAAAGCAGTCCTGTTTTTTAGCTTTTTTTATGACATTTTACCGTAATTTATTCGCCGGATGCCGCCGCTTCTCTCCTCTGCTTGGCAAGATTTTTCTCTGCCACGCTGAGCATGAGCTTTATACGGTTGACCTGATTGACCTCACTTGCGCCGGGGTCATAGTCTATGGCAACTATATTGCTGTTTTTATTGCGCCTTTTAAGCTCCTTTATAACGCCCTTGCCGGTGACATGGTTGGGAAGGCACGCAAAGGGCTGAGTGCATATGTTGTTGAGCACTCCGCTGTGTATAAGCTCCATAAGCTCCGCCGTGAGGAACCAGCCCTCGCCCGTCTGATTGCCCATGCTCACTATGTCGTCCGTAAGCTCGGCAAGCTCTCTTATGTCGGCGGGACGCTCAAAGCGCTTGCTGTTTTCAAGAGCATCGCTCATAGTGCGCCTGTAGCCCTCTATGAACTTTATGGCAATGCCTGCGGCAACGGTGTTCCTGTGCTTCATGCCAAGATACATTTCCTTATATTTATTGTTGTAGAGGCTATAGGTAAAGAAATTAATAAGGTCGGGCACAACAGCCTCCGCTCCCTCCTTTTCAAGGAGAGAAACAATGTCGTTGTTTGCCGTGGGGTGGAACTTGACAAGTATCTCGCCCACAACTCCGACTCTTGGCTTTACTATGCTCTCGTCCAGCTCCAGCTCGTCAAAGTCCTTCACTATGGCATTGCAGAGCTTTTTGAACTCCGAATGCGAGCGTCTTAAGACGGCTTTTTTGCAGACCTCGTTCCACTTGCGATAGAGCGCCTCCGCAGAACCCTTTACCTTTTCATAGGGTCTTGTCCTATACAAAAGGCGCATGAAAAGGTCGCCGTAGAGCGTAGCCTGGAGTATGCCTATGCCGAGCTTTGGAGTTATCTTAAAGCCCGGATTTTTTTCTATACCGCTGGCGCTTACGGAAATGACGGGTATATGCTCAAGTCCCGCATTTCTGAGCGCACGCCTTATAAAGCCTATATAATTTGTGGCACGGCAGCCGCCGCCCGTCTGACTTATCATGACCGAAACATTGTCAAGGTCATACTTGCCCGACTGCAAAGCCCTGAGAAGCTGTCCCACAACTATAAGCGCAGGATAGCAGGCGTCGTTATTTACATACTTAAGTCCTATATCTATGCAGCCCTTGTCTATGGCAGGCATAAGCACTATGTTGTAACCGCAGTTTTTCATAGCCTCTTTTGCAAGGTCAAAATGAATGGGAGACATCTGGGGCATAAGTATGGTATGATTTTTCTTCATATCCTTTGTGAATATCACTCTGCCGCCCGTTTTTACGGGATTTTTGGGCTTGAAGTTCTTGAGCCTTCTCTCCTCCAGAGCCGCAAAGAGAGAACGTATCCTTATCCTTGCGGAGCCAAGATTGCTTACCTCGTCTATCTTGAGCAGAGTGTATACCTTGCCCGCAGCCGCCAGAATATCGTGCACCTCGTCGGTGGTAACGGCGTCAAGACCGCAGCCGAAGCTGTTGAGCTGTATAAGCTCTATATTTTTCTTTTCTCTGACATAGCTTGCCGCAGCGTAAAGTCTGGAATGATAAGCCCACTGATCCTTTACGTTAAGAGGTCTTGGCACCTTGTCTATACCGAGATGCGCAATGCTGTCCTCCGTGAGCACCGCAACGCCGTAGCCCACTATCATTTCGGGTATACCGTGATTAATTTCGGGGTCTATATGATAGGGTCTGCCTGCAATGACTATACCCGTCATATCGTTATCCTCAATATATTTGAGTGTCTCCTCGCCCTTTTTGCGCATATCCTCGCGGAAGCTCTGCTGTTCCTTATAGGCAAGCCTTGCAGCCCTCTCCACCTCGTGGGGATCTATATCGGGAAATTCCTCCTGTAATCTTCTGACAAGCACATTTTCATTGTCAAGATTAAAGAAGGGATTTCTGAAATCTATGTTCTGCTCCCTTATTTCCTCCACATTGTTCTTTATGTTTTCGGGATAGCTGGTAACTATGGGGCAGTTATAGTGATTATCGGCAGTTCCTATTTCCTTCTTCTCATACGAAACGCAGGGATAGAAAATGAACTTAACGCCGTCGTCTATAAGACTCTTTATATGTCCGTGGACTATCTTTGCGGGATAGCAGGCGGATTCGCTGGGTATCGACTCAATGCCGAGCTCATAAATATGCCTGCTGCTCTTGGGGCTCAGCTTTACGCTGTATCCAAGCTCCGTGAAGAATGTGAACCACAGGGGATAATCCTCGTACATATTGAGCACTCTGGGTATGCCTACAACACCTCTCTTGGCGGATTCCGCCGGTATAGGGGTGTAGTTGAAAAGTCTGTTGTATTTATATTCAAAGAGATTGGGAACACAGCCGGAGGTCGTGTCCTTGCCCAAGCCTCTTTCACAGCGGTTGCCCGATATAAAGCGTCTGTTGCCGCTGAATTTGTTTATTGTGAGAAGGCAGTTATTTCCGCAGCCCTTACAGCGCGTAAAGCTTGTGGATATGCTGAGGCTGTCAAGCTCCTCGGCAGAAAGCAGAGTTGAGCTTTCGCCCTCGGTATATTTGTCCCTGGCTATGACAGCAGCGCCGAAAGCACCCATTATTCCGCTTATATCGGGGCGTATGGCGTCCCTTGTGGATATAAGCTCGAAGCTTCTCAAAACTGCCTCGTTATAGAATGTACCGCCCTGAACGACAATATGCTTGCCCATGTCCGTGGGGTCGGTTATTTTAATTACCTTCTGCAATGCGTTCTTTATGACAGAATAGGCAAGTCCCGCAGAAATATCGGCTACCTCCGCGCCCTCCTTCTGCGCCTGCTTTACTCTGGAATTCATAAATACGGTACAGCGCGAACCCAAATCAATGGGGCTTTTTGCAAAGAGAGCCACCCTTGCAAACTCCTGAACGCTCAGGCTAAGGCTCTTGGCAAAGGTCTCTATGAATGAACCGCAGCCTGCGGAGCAAGCCTCGTTGAGGAGCACGCTGTCTATAACTCCGTCCTTTATCCTTATGCACTTCATGTCCTGACCGCCTATGTCGAGTATGAAGTCCACATCGGGGTCGAAGAATGCAGCTGCCTTGTAATGCGCAACCGTTTCTATCTCGCCCAAGTCTACCATGAGAGCCTCTTTTATAAGTCCCTCGCCGTAGCCCGTGACGCAAGCCTTCTTTATCTCCACGCCCTCGGGCATGATTTTGTAAATGTGCTTAAGCGCGGAAATTATAAGCTTAAGAGGATTGCCCTCGTTACCCGCATAGAATGAATACAAAAGCTCGCCGTCCTCGCTCACAAGCGCAAGCTTGGAGGTGGTGGAACCCGAATCTATGCCCAAAAAGGCATTGCCCTTGTATTTTTCAAGCTCGCCTTTTTTAACGACCGCTTTTTTGTGTCTTTCCTTAAAGGCTTCATATTCCTCTTGTGAAGCAAAAAGAGGATCGAGCCTGTTTATTTCCATTGTGAGGTGCTTTTCACCGCTTAAGTTGGCTATGAGAGTATCAAAATCAAAGCTGTCCTCCGGCTTTGAGGAAAGCGCGGAGCCCATAGCTGCAAAGAGGTGAGAATTTTCCACCTCTATGACCTCATCGTCCGTGAGACCTAGCACATCTATAAACCTTGCCTTAAGCTCCGTGAGGAAATGCAGGGGTCCGCCCAAAAAGGCTACCCTGCCCTTTATGGGCTTACCGCAGGCAAGTCCGCTTATGGTCTGATTGACAACAGCCTGAAAAATGGAGACTGCCAGATCGGACTTTGCGGCGCCCTCGTTTATAAGAGGCTGTATATCCGTCTTTGCAAAAACTCCGCAGCGCGCGGCTATGGGATATATAACGCTGTAGCTCTTGGCATATTCGTTAAGTCCCGAAGCATCGGTCTGCAAAAGCGAAGCCATCTGGTCAATGAAGGAACCCGTGCCTCCCGCGCAGATTCCGTTCATTCTCTGCTCTATACCGCCCGTGAAGTATATTATCTTGGCATCCTCGCCGCCGATCTCTATAGCCACATCGGTATTGGGCGCAACGGTATCTATGGCGTTGCTGACAGCCACTACCTCCTGTATGAAGGGTATGCCTATCCACTCGGCTATGGAAAGTCCTCCGCTGCCCGTTATCATGGCCGAAAAGCTGATGTTGCCGATTTCGTCCTTCGCCTCGCGTATGAGCGAAAGAAGCGTCTCCTGTATGTTGGAGCGATGGCGTCTGTAGTCTTTAAATATTATATTGTTATTTTCGTCAAGGACAACAAGCTTTATAGTAGTTGAGCCTATGTCAACACCTGTCTTGAATTTTGCCATTGAAAAAAACTCCTTTTATATAATCGTATATTAAAGCCTAGAAAGGCATCGTAATAATTATACTACACAAAAACAAAAAATTCAACATTAAAACTATTCCATCAATCCATATATTTAAAATATCCGAAATATGCCTTTTCGTCCTTATCGGTATCTCCGCCTATGGCATATATTCCCGTAAGAGTGCCTGTGTGACGCTTTCTGTCCTCGGGCACTCCCTCGTCGCAGAGGAAGGTACAGTTTTTAAGGCTTGCTGCGCACTGCATATTTTTACCGTCAAGGCTGTAATAGAACGCTCTGATCTGTCCCTTTGACACGACCTTAAGATCAATGCGCTTTGCATTTATATCCCTTATGAGAGTTATTCTTTCCTCGCCCTTATTCCTGTTTATAACAAGCTCAATGCCCTCCCTGCACAAACCGAAGCGTATATAGCTGACCGTGGAATAATAGCAGGCAAGTCCCGCGCTCTGTCCCTCCTCGGAGGGCTCAAAGCTCAGCTGTGTTTCAGCTGTGAAGCTAAGCTCCTGTTCGCGCCTTAAAAGTATATTCTTGGCTGAGATCTCGTACATATGTCCCTTCTGCGCCCTTATGGCAAGGCAGTTGTTTTCAAAAGAAACGGCGGACATATCGGGATTTCTTACCCACTCCCAGTCAAGCGAAAGCTTTCCCTCGGAAAAGTCGTAATATGTATTTTGGGGATATTCGCACACGGGAAGATCCGGCATATCCTGTTCGGTGCTTGGGGAGCCGTCGTTTATTATGAACCAGCCGTCCTCCGTCCAATGCACGGGATCAAGAGCCGTTTCCCTGCCTATGGTGGTATATTTGCCTCCGTTTGGTCTGCCACAGAGATATGTACACCACCATTCGCCGTTCTGCGTTTTGACAAGCTTGCCGTGGCCGCTGCGCTGTATGGGCGCGTCGGGGTCGATCTGGCGGAGAACGGGATTGTAGGGGCATTCCTCATAGGGTCCGTATAGGTTTTTACTTCTCGCTATGTTTATTCCGTGGCCGTAGCCCGTTCCGCCTTCGGCTACAACGGCGTAGTAATAGCCGTCCTTTTTAAATATATGCGGACCCTCGGGACATCTTTCTCCCGTTCCCGCCCACACCTGTTTTATTTCTCCCGTTATTTTGGTGCAGTCGTCGCTTAATGGAACAAGTGTTACCGCAGGCGCTATTACCATGTAATGCCTGCCGTCATCGTCTATAAAGTGCGACGGGTCTATATCGTCAACGGGCAGCACAACGGGCTTGCTGTAGGGTCCCTCGGGCTTGTCCGAAAACATAACGAGCTGTGAGCGCATGGGGCTTACGGATGCGTCCTGAGAGTTGTGCCTTAGAGTTGCAAATATATAAAATTTTCCGTCGTGATAGGATATATCGGGCGCCCATATACCTCTTGAATCGAGTGTCTCGCTCAGATCAAGCCAATCGGCATTGTCTATGGCGTGCCCTATTATTTCCCAATGCACCAGATCCTTTGAATGTGAAATGGGTATGGCAGGGAAATACTGAAAGCTGGAATTTACCTTATAATAATCCTCTCCCACTCTTATGACCGAGGGATCGGGGAAAAAGCCTCTGTGTACGGGGTTGTTGTATTTCATGATTGCCTCCGTTTTATAATATTTCGATTGTTATATTATGCCACTATTATAAAATTAAGTCAATATCATTTCGTAAGAAAATTATATTTTTATGGCGAGCGACGCACAAAAGAGGCGCTTTTGCGCCCCTTTTGTGCGTATTAGTGTTTTTTAAGTTCAGCCATTATTTTGTCGTAATTTTCGGGCTTATGCGGGAATGTACAGAGAGTGCAGTCCTTTATTTCCAAACCGTTTTTTTGTATGAAGGACGGGCTGCCGGGACAGTCAGAGCGAGTATAAAACGGGCAATAACAGAAAAGGCAGTTGAAATTCTCAACGCCCTTATGGCAGGGGAAATATTCGCAGTCCTTATTTTCAAAAAATCTGCTGCTGTTTTTCATACAAAAGCTCCCTCCTCGGTATCTATGCAGTCGGTAAGCTTGCCGTTTCTGTCGTAGAAATAAACTCTGACGGACGCCTCATTCTGGGGTATGCCGCTTATCACCTGATAGGTGGCGCTTGTCATGAGCATATCAAAGGCTATGGATTTTCTTTCGACTTTTTTGAGCGCTCCGCCCTGAACTCTGAAAACCGTGTAATCGGGATTATATGTTATGTCGTCTATAACAGCGTACTTCGACTTTATTCTTTCGGAATTGTCCTCTATCCTTTTTTTAAGGCTCTCCACAAAGCCCTCATAGTTGTCAAGCGTCATGACGGCGGTAACAAAGCCCGTCACATCGTCTATGTTTATATCGTAGGCGCCCAGCCTCTTTAGCTGCGCCGTAATATCGCTTTTCTTGTCGTTATTGCCGAAATATTCGGGGGATATGACCATTTTTATCATGGTATCAGCTCCTTTGAACACAACTTATAAAGCCTTATAGCAAGGCTAAAAACCTCTCCCTTTAGTATAACCCAAAGAGAGAGGTTTTGCAATATTACATTATTAAATTTGAATTGTCAAACTGTCTTACAAGAAGGTCATGGTCGAAGGCAGCCGAACGCATCGTATTTTTGAGATTATCTATAGAAAGAACAAATGCGTCGTATTCAAGCTGTGTTATCTTGCCGAGCTTGAGCTGCACATCCTTTACGCTGAGCTGTGACTCAAGGCTTGTAAGCTGAGCCTCATTTTCCTTGTATGTTCTCTCCGACTCTCTTATCTGATCGTAAGTGGTAGTCATTGAGTTTCTTAAGGCAGTTTTGGCATCCGCAAGAGTTCTTGTAGACTTCTCGTAGGTCGTTTCTATTGTACTTCTGGTGCTCACTCTGTCGCTGTAGTTTACATAGGTATCAAGAGAATACTTATTGAGATCAACGGCGTCCTGAGCGGACTTGACAGTCTGATTTGAAGAAAGCGCCTTGTCAATTTCGCTGTCAAGGTTGACTTCCTCCATGTCTTTAAATTCCAATTCATCCACAACAAGGTCATACTCCTGATTGAGAGGCTTGCCCATGAGCTGATTAAGGCTTCTGTAAGCCGAAGATATCTGAGTTTCTATGGCTGACTTGTCGGAAACAAGATTGTCATAAGTCCTCTTATACTCATTGTATTCAACCGTGCTGAGCTTGCCCAAATTGTTCATGACCTCATATACCTTGAGCTGTCTTGCCTGGAGATCTATCTGCTTGTCATAAAGCACAAGGCTCTTTTCGGCTTTATCGATGCTGTAGAAAAGATTTCTTACATTATAATCTATCTTTTCCCTTGCGATCTCCTTGTTTGCACTGTATGTTGAAAGCGCCATAGCTATCTGCCTTATGCTTACCGAAAGATTATGCACCGTTTCATAATCGGCAGGCACAAGCAAATTGCCGTAAGCGTCCTCCTTGCCCACCATATCGTAATTTTCGGTAACGGTCTGTCTGTTGTCCTCCGTGACCTCTATGGTGTCGTCCAGATCCTTTATATCTCTTGAAAATGCAATTGCGTCGTTTACAGCCTGCTCTATTGTAAGCTCCTTCTTTTCTGCCGCAGCGTTATAGCTGTCGCCTACGGAATTGGAGCCCAATATTACCTTTCCCGAGGTCACAGTCTCGGGAGCCTTGACTGCGGCGCTCACACCGCAGGGCATGAGCATGACAGCCGTCATTGCAAGGCTTATGATAGCTTTACTGTTCATCTTCATTTTTATTTTCCCCTTTCTTAAGAGATTTTTCTTCCTTCTTAGCTTTTTTCCTTGCTTCGCGCACAGCTATCTTTCTTTCGTCCTTATCGGACACTCTGCGCTTATGCTCCTTGTTCCTTCTCACCTTATTCTTTACGGAATTTATACCCGAATAAAGCAGAGGTATGAACAGAAGCGTTATAAGTGTACCTATTGTAAGACCGAACACTATAACTATACCCAAGCTCTGGTTTGTTTCCATACCGGAGCCTATTGCAAGCGCTACCGGGAGCATACCTATGACGGTGGTAAGAGTGGTCATAAGTATGGGTCTTAATCTGTCGCGTCCCGCCTCTGCAAGGGCTTCGTTTACGCCCAGATCTTCATCGGCTTCAAGGAGCTGATTGGTATGGTCAACAAGCACGATACCGTTGTTAACTACCATACCTACAAGCATTATAAGTCCCATATATGCCGAAGCCGTGAGACTGTTGCCCGTAACAAGAAGTCCGAGTATACCGCCCGTGATGGACATAGGCATGGAGAACATTATAATGAAGGGATATACGAACGACTCAAACTGTGAAGCCATGACCATATATACCAGAAGTATGGCTACAACTATACAGGTAAAGAGGTCTGAAAATGTGTCCTGCATCATTTCCATCATTCCGCCGAATTCATATGTATAGCCCTCGGGGAATACATAGTTGTCAAGCACCTGCTGAACCTGCTCTCTCTGAGCGGCTCCGTCAAGACCCTTTATCTCGCCCGTAAGCTCTATGTATTTCTGCTGATTTTCACGCCTTATTGAAAGCGCGCTCTCGCCCATTTCCACGGAGGCTACCTCCGTAAGGGGCACGGAAACACCCGTAGGAGATGTGACCGTGAGGTTATTAAGATCCTTCATGTACTCTATATCCTCATCGGGATACATTATCCTGACATCTATTTCGGTACCGTTTGTCTTGTACTCCGTAGCCACGGAGCCCGAATTTGCGGAGCTTATGGCGGTAGCTATGGTGCTTGTGTTAAGTCCGTACTGTGCCGCCTTAGCCCTGTTTATAACTACGCTTGCCTCTGCCGAAGCATCGTCGAGAGACGACTCTACATTTTCGGCGTTGGGTATTTTTGAAAGATCTTCAATAAGATCGTTGCTTATCTCTCTTAATGTGTCGTTGTCGTCGCCCTTAATCTGAACATTAAAGCCGCTGCCGGCAAGCGAACCCATTGACATACCGCTGTCGCTTACTTCTATCTCGCAGCCCGCTATATTTTGGAGCTTGCTCTCGATATCGTCGGCTATTTCCTCGCTTGAGCGCTTTCTGTCCTCCTTGTCGCCCACATCGTAGTAGAGCGTTACGCTTGTGCCTGTGCTTAGACCCATCATACCTCCGCCTACCATGGCGTACATTGTTTCGGTCTCGGGCACATCGCCTATTCTTTCAAGGAGCTTATTAAGAATCTCTTCGCTTGTTTCATAGTCCGTGCCGTTGGGGAGTGTTGCGGTAACGCTTACTGCGCCCTCGTCGGTGCTTGCCATAAGGTCGGAACCAACAAGCGGAACGCACATGAGAGATGCGACAAATACCGCAATTATGGCAACAACACTCCTTATTCTGTGATTAAGGCACATTGTTATAAGCTTGGCATAG
>CANQVZ010000034.1 GCA_947627425.1 uncultured Clostridia bacterium
AAATAATGATACAAGACGATTGTAAAAGTGTAAAGGATGTGCTTGTACAATTTGTAAACCATGTGCTACTTGACACAATGCTCGCCCCTACGAGTGATTAGCTCACATTGTGGTTTGTAGGGGCGTGCATTGCACGCCCGTATATAACATTTTTTTATTTTTTTGAATTTTTCGACAGTCTGAAAAGCCCGTTGCAGGCTCTTTTCACTATTCCACTACCTTTATCGCCTTCGGCACATAATTGCCCTTTTTGAATTTATCCTCGCGGGTATGTATGACGCCGTAGGATATGAGAACGAGCACGACTCCGAGGGCTATGCCCCAAAGCTCATTATATCCCATTCCAAGGCGCATAGAGCCGTAATAGCCCGCAAATACGCCCAGCATGAACGCCACAAAGGGTATGCCGTACATTATGAGCGTTGCCTTCATGAAGTCCGCATTGTCCAGCACGACATCCACCTTGTTTCCGACGGACGCTCCGCAGATGTTTTCCGCCTGTATCATCATATCCTCTTTTTTAAGCCCCGCAGTGCAGGCGCGGCACTTTGCGCACGCTTCCGTCCTCTGCATCTTAACTACAAGTCTGCCGTTTTCAACGGCTACTACCTCGCCTATTTCTCCAAGTGGTTTGTAAGTCATATCAATTCTTCTCCCTCAATATGGATTTTACTATGAGAGCACCGCCGCAGCATATGAGCACGATAGAAACTATGGCGTCCTCAAAGCCAACAAGGTTTACTATACCCCTCAAGCCAAAGAGCAGTATAAACAAACCTATCACGGCCTGAAGCGAGTCCTTTCTGCCTCCTCTGAAAGCATCCGCTATGAGGCAGGCGCCTATGCCCGTAAGGAAGGCGTCGAAAAACTGCGCGCCCAACATGAGTGCTATTCCCGCAAGCGTGAAAAGCGCGCCCACGATAAGCTGGTCGGGTTTTCTCTCTCTTATATATATTACATCAAAAATCACTCCGGGACAACAAAAAAATCCGCCCGTTATGAAATTTTTTAAATTAAGTCCGAAGGGCAGTATATTTTCCATAAGCTCCGAGCCTAAAAGCCCCGCAATTCCGAAATATATGAAATACACTCCGAATATGAGTGAAAGCTTTCTGTTTTGCGAAATATAGAGTATTATGAACACTACGCCCAAAAGCAGGAACAAAAATGTGCTCATATTTATGCTGAGCAGATCCTTTACATAGAAAAGGACGCCCAATATTATAAGTATTATACCGAATAAAATGCCCGCAAGTCTGTTTTTCATTTTCATCACCTCAATATTATATACGAAAGTCGCATAAAATAAGTCTGATGCTTGACAGAAAAATTTGTCAATGCTATACTTATTTTAAAATATTTGAACAAAAGGAGACCCGAAGATGAAGGAACTTCTTAAGCTTTATATACTCTTTGCCAAGATGGGGAGCGTATGCTTCGGCGGAGGCTATGCCATGCTCCCCATACTCGAAAGGGAGCTGGTGCAAAACAGGGGCTGGTGCACAAAGGAGGAGCTTATAGACTACTATGCCATAGGTCAGTGCACACCCGGAGTTATAGCCGTGAACACATCCACATTCATAGGGCACAAGCTCAAGGGCATACCCGGAGGCATTGCCGCAACGCTCGGCTTTGTAACGCCTTCGGTTATAATAATATCCGTGCTTGCCACCATACTCGAATACGCCACATCCCTGCCCGTGGTGGGCTATGCCTTCAGCGGCATAAGGATATGCGTGTGCGTGCTCATAGTGAGCGCAACGGTCAATCTGTGGAAAAGCGCAATAAAAGACAAGCTTGGAGTGGGCATATTCATAGTGGTATTCGTTCTCTCCGCTCTTCTGGGCATAAGCCCCATAATAGTGGTGGTGCTCTCGGGCGCATTGGGCTATGCTGTGAGCAGGGCAAGGGAGAGTGATAAGAAATGATATATATAAGGCTTTTGTACGAATTTTTCAAGGTGGGACTTTTCGCCATAGGCGGAGGACTTGCAACACTTCCTTTTTTGCAGAACCTCTCCGTGAAATATCCCGAATGGTTCTCCATGGAGCAGCTCATGAATATGGTAGCCGTTTCGGAATCCACTCCGGGACCCATGGGCGTGAATATGGCAACATATGTTGGCTTTACAACGGGCAAGGTCTTGGGCGGCATATGCGCCACTCTGGGACTTATAACGCCGTCCGTCATAATAATAATCATAGTGGCGTCCATATTTGAAAAATTCAAGAACAGCAAGACCGTAGAGCGAGTATTTTACGGCATACGCCCCGCGTCAATGGGACTTATAGCGGCGGCAGGCTTTCTTGTCATAAAAGAAGCGCTTCTTAACATACCGCTTTTTATGGAAAACAGGATGATCACAGACCTTTTCAGGCTGAAATCGGTCATATTCTTTGTGATTTTGTATATAGCGTACACCAAGTTCAAAAAGCATCCCATATTTTACATTGCCTTAAGCGCAGCCGCGGGCATAATAATAAGATTTTAAAACAAGGAGGGCAACAGATATGTCAATTGTGAGACCATTCAAAAGCTTAAGACCAAGACCCGAATACTGCAAGGAGGTAGCCGCCTTGCCATATGACGTTATGACGGCGGAGGAAGCAAGGCAAGAGGTAAAGGGCAAGCCCTATTCATTCCTGCACATAGACAAGGCGGAGATAGATCTGCCCGAGGACACAAATCCCTATTCCGCGGCGGTGTACCGCAAGGCTAAGGAGAACCTCGACCAGATGGTGAGAAGAGGTATATATATAAAAGAGGATAAGCCCTGCTTTTATATATACAGGCTCACAATGGACGGCAGGAGCCAGACGGGACTTGCAGCCTGCACCTCCATTGACGAATATATGGACAATCGAATTAAAAAGCACGAGCTTACAAGGGCTGCCAAGGAGGAGGACAGAGTGCGCCATGTGGACGTGTGCAACGCCAACACGGGACCCATATTCCTTGCCTACAGACCCAGAAAAGAGATAGACGAGATAATAGAAAAATGCACGCAGGAGGAGCCCGTATACGATTTTACGGCTGACGACGGAGTTCGGCACACTGTGTGGATAGCGGACGAGAGCTTAAACAAGTCCATAGAGGAGGAGTTTAAAAAAGTGCCCGCTCTCTACATAGCCGACGGACACCACAGAAACGCCTCCGCAGTAAGAGTGGGGCTTAAAAGACGAAAGGAAAAGCCATTTTTTACGGGTAAGGAGGAGTTTAATTTCTATCTTTCCGTCATTTTTCCCTCCGATCAGCTCAGCATAATGGACTACAACAGGGTAGTGAAGGACTTAAAGGGCAAAAGCCCCGAAAAATTTATAGAAGAGATAAGCAAAAAATTCAGCATAACGCAATATGACGGCGAGGGAGGCTATAAGCCCCAAAAAATGCACACCTTCGGTATGTATATGGGCGGAAAGTGGTACTGCCTTAAGGCAAAAAAGAGCGTCATCAAGGAGGATGATCCCGTCGCCTGTCTGGATGTGTCAATACTGCAGAAGGAGCTTCTTGCGCCCATACTCGGCATAGGCGACCCCAGAACGGACAAGAGGATAGACTTTGTAGGCGGCATAAGAGGACTTAAGGAGCTTGAAAGGCGTGTAGACAGCGGCGAAATGACTGTGGCATTTTCAATGTATCCCACGACTATGGAGCAGCTCATGGCTATCGCCGACAGCAATAAAATAATGCCTCCCAAGAGCACATGGTTCGAGCCAAAGCTCAGGAGCGGCATATTTATACACGAGCTTAATTAGAGGCGTATTATATAAGAAAAAAAGAGACCTACAGCCTCTTGACAATATCAAATATATATGTTATTATAATAACACAAAAGGGAGCAACATCAGTTGTCCCTCATACAATGGAAAGTTATAGCTTTACAACCGTCCTATGTACCAGATAGGGCGGTTATTGCTTTATTAGAATAATTATGATAATTAACAAAGTCAAAAAATGATTTCATTAGTTATGATTATCAATCCCCCTTTCAGTTAAGAATAGGGGAGGAACAACCTCCCGTTGCTCCGTTGTGCGGGCTAGGCAAAAGCCTAACTTGTGTACATTATATCATATATTGCAAAAAATGGCAACATATAATTGATGCTGTCTTTTTCTTTCCAAGCCTACTTTCCCAAGCAGAATTCGCTGAATATCTTATCCAATATATCCTCCTCCAGAGCCTCGCCCGTTATTTCGCCGAGCGCCGAATAAGCCTCCGTCATATCCATGGATATGAAGTCCTCGGGCATTCTCTTTTCCACGGTTTCAAGCACATTTTCAAGGTAGTGCTTAGCCTTCATGAGGCTTGCTTTGTTTCTCTCGCCCGATATAAGCGGGGAATTGTCCGTGTTCAGCTCTCCTGCCGAAAACATATCCCTTATTCTTGCAAAAAGCTCCTCTATGCCCTCTCCGTGCTTTGCAGATATGGACAGAGGCGAAAGAGAGGCTATCTCCGAAGCATCCGCCTTTCGCTCACAGTCGCTCTTATTGACAAGCACTATGCACTTCTTGCCCTTCGCAAGCGCAATAAGCTCTCTGTCGTCGTCTCCCAGTTCCCTGCTGCCGTCCAGCATAAGAAGTATAAGGTCGGCGTCCTCCGCAAGGCTTTTTGACTTTTCAACGCCCATGCGCTCTATGATGTCGTCCGTGGCTCTTATGCCTGCGGTATCGGCTATTTTGAGCGGTATTCCGTGCACATTTATCATTTCCTCCAGACTGTCCCTCGTGGTGCCGGGGATATCCGTTACAATGGCTCTTTCCTCCTCCAAAAGAGCATTGAGAAGCGATGACTTGCCCACATTGGGGCAGCCGAGAATTACCGTTTTTACGCCTTCCTTGTATATCCTGCCCATGTCCGCTCCCGCAATGAGCTTATCCACGGCTGCGAGAGCCTTTTTTGTGTTATCGCCTATCATTGAATATGTCATTGTTTCATCGTCGTGCTCGGGATAGTCTATGCCCGCTTCGATGTGCGCAAGCATTGTGAGTATGCCTTCGCGTATTTCGCCTATCTCCTTTGAGAGCCTGCCCGAAAGGCGCGTCATTGCAGCCTGTCTTGCCTTGTCAGTGCCCGCGTTTATTATATCCATTACGGCTTCTGCCTGCGTCAGGTCTATCCTGCCGTTAAGAAAAGCCCTCTTTGTGAACTCTCCCGGCTCGGCGAGCCTTGCGCCCGATTTTATGACGGCTCCCAACACGGCGGAAAGCGACCTGTAGCCTCCGTGGGTATTGATTTCCGCAATGTCCTCGCAGGTGTAGCTGTGGGGCGCGCGCATGACCGAAACGAGCACCTCGTCTATGATCTGCCCGCCATAAACGATATGCCCGAAGCTTATTGTATGGCTCCCTGTGTCCATAAGCCTTTTGCCCCTTGGCGATGAAAAAACGCTGTCGGCAATACTTATGGCATTTTTGCCGCTTATGCGCACAATGCCTATGCCGCCGCTGCCCGCCGCCGTTGATATCGCAGCTATGGTGTCGTCCGTATTGACCTTGAGCACAAAAACACCTCCCGAATATGCAAAAAGGCATAGGCGCAGAAGCCTATGCCTTTTTGTATTTACCTGTAATTTCTTTTTGACGAATAATAGTTATTCTTAAGAGCTATGACTACATATCTGTAGGGCTCTGTGCCCTCGCTGTAGGTAGTGACATATCTGTCGTTCTGCAAAGCGGCGTGAATTATTCTTCTCTCGTAGGGATTCATAGGCTCCAGAGTGATGTTCCTCCTGTTGTGCTTAGCCTTCTTTGCAAGATTAAAGGCAAGCTGTTCAAGAGTTTTTTGTCTCTTGGCTCTGTAGTCCTCGGTATCGAGAGTTATATTCATATAGGGATAATCGCCCTTGTTTACAACAAGATTGGTGAGGTACTGTATACTGTCGAGTGTCTGACCTCTCTTGCCTATTATGGCGCCCATATCCTCGCCCTGCATATCTATGAGTATGTGCTTGTTGTCGTTGAACTTGGATGAAAGCTCTACCTTCATGCCCATCTTTGAGAATACCTCGTTAAGGAAGCTCTCAGCAACGGCGATTATGTTTGCCTTGTCCTCGTCTGTGAGCGCCGCTCTTGCGGATTCTGCCTCGGATATTTCCTCATCTGCGGGAGCTGCCGCCTCCGGCTCGCTCTTTGCCTCCTCGACAGCGGGCGCCTCTGCCTTTACTTCGGGCTTAGGCTCTGACTTCTTGGCGGGCTTAGGCTCGGGCTTTGGCTTTTCCTGCTTAGGCTCTGCCTTCTTTTCGGGCTTTTCCGCCTTGGCAGGCTTTTCGGGCTCCTCGTCTTCGCTGCTCGTAACGGTCACAAGCACCTTTGCAAGCTTTGCGCCTATGCCCAAAAATCCCTTTGAGGGCTCCTCTAAAACCTTATAATCTACATCAAGCAGGCTAACGCCAAGCTCTGCGCAGGCGTTGTCAACAGCCTCATTGATGGTTTTTCCTGTCATTTCTATCTGCTTCATTACTTTTTACCTCCCTTTTTATGCTTCTTTTCCTTCGGCACGATTATGTCCATATTGCCCTTCTTTTCAAAGTAACGGTTCAAGAAGAACTGCTGGCAAAGCTGGAATATATTTGATGTTATCCAGTATATACCGATACCGCCGGGAAGAGATGACGTTATCCACATCATCATAAGAGGCATTGTTATGTTCATGATCTTCTGCTGAGAACGCATAGCGGGATCCATATTTTTGTTCTTTCTTGTCATGAGCCATGACGAAAGATAAGTCGTAGCGCCCGAAAGAATGGGTATGAGCGACTTAAGACTGAACGGGAAAAGCTTTGATGTTTCCGTAAGGTTAAGTCCGAAGAACATTTCTATGGAGTCCTTGCTTGCGCAGACTGCGCTGAACTCGGCTGAAGGTATAATTTCCTTGAGCCTTGCCACATCGGCAGGACCTAAAATATTTATTATCCTGTTGAATATGGCAACGGTTATGTTTGTTCCGTCGGGAACATGACCTATGCTGCCGAATTCCCTTATGAGCTGGACTACCGCCGAGTCGCTCTGAGCGGCTGTAAGAACGATGGTAGAAAGCTGAGTATACACATCGTTTATGACATCTATATACTTAAAGGGATTCTGCATTACATGGTAAAGACCAAAGAAAATGGGCAGCTGAATGAGCATGGGCAGGCAGCCGCTGAAGGGGCTTACCTTGTTTTCGCTGTAGAGCTTTTGCATCTCCATCTGCATTTTTCTCTGCACTTCGGGATCATTGGCGCCGTCCTTATACTTTTCCTGTATCCTCTTGAGCTCGGGAGAGAGCGCCTGAATTTTGAACATAGATTTCTGCTGCTTGTATGAAAGAGGTATCATAAGACAGCGTGTGAAAATAGTGAGCAATATTATAGCCAAGCCCAGAGAGTTGGCGTGTATGCCCAGCTTATAAATGATGTTAAAGAAAAAGTTGATAACCTGACCCAGGATCCATGCAATAGGTCCCACAATAATGCCGGGGTCCTTCATTATGTTCCTGGCGGCAGTTGCAAGCAAATGCAAAGTCAATTTTCTGTCCTCCTTTTACGGTACGGGGTCATAGCCTCCCTTGTGGAAGGGATGACACTTCAACAACCGCTTTAACGCCATATATCCACCCTTGCAACAGCCATACTTCTCTATCGCCTCATAGGCATAGGCGGAGCAAGTCGGGACAAATCTACAACTACGGGGTGTATACGGCGAGATATATTTTCGATAAAAGCCTATTAAAAATAGTGCTGTTTTTTTCATAAGGCATCGATTCCTTGTTTCAGACTTCAGTAAAATGTGATGGTAAATTATTTCGGGGCTTGCTCCCCGTCCTCTGTTTTAAGCAATCTTTGTTTTCTCAATAAGTGCAAAAGAGCACTTTCAATTTCTCTATAGCTTGCCTCCTTTGCGGAAGCCCTGGCTATGACCACGATGTCATAGCCGTTTTTTATGTTCTGTTCCGACAGACGGTAGCTCTCGCGCAGCAGCCTTGTTATGCGGCTTCGCACCACGCTGTTGCCTACCTTTTTGCTCACGGATATTCCGTAGCGGTTCGACTGCGTGCCGTTTTTGATGTGATACATAACGAGCAGTCTGTTGGCAATGGAGCGACCTCTGCTGTAAACATATCTGAACCGATAGTTCTTCTTAAGGGATTCTGTAAACAGCATTTTTATCCCCCTTCGGTATAAGCTAATAAGAAAGCCCACTTATAAAGCGGGCTCTTGGCTTTCACTTTTAATTATGCAGATAAAACCTTTCTGCCTTTTCTACGCCTTGCAAGTATTACTTTTCTGCCGTTTGATGTACTCATTCTCTTTCTGAAGCCGTGAACCTTGCTTCTCTGTCTTTTCTTAGGCTGGAAAGTCATTTTCATATCAAAGCACCTCCTTATCAAAATCTGTTATATTACTTAAAGTCAAATCAAGCACTAGTCCTATTATAGTTTAAAATCGGGATTTAGTCAAGAAAAAATTTTCATTTTAAGCCATTTTTACAATATTTTTTTTGATAAGAGCAAAATATTGGGCATACTAATTAAAACATAAGCCCTTCTTCTTGCCCACAGCCGAGAAGCTCAGACTGTCTAAACTTTATTTTTACACAAAATTATTTTATTTTTATCTTCTTTTTGCGCACAAAAAGAAGCAAAAAGCGTGGGGAATTTTCGATATTCCCCACACCCCTAACGACCTTTACGCCCCAAAGCTAACTGACTGATTTAGCTTCGTCGCGTAAAGGGGCTGTTTGGTGCGAGCTTTTCGTTACCTGAGCCTACGGCTCAGACAAACGGCTCGCACGGACAGACATCCGATATAATGTGTAAAATATTTATGCTTTGTCGGCAAGGGTAGGAACTGTCCCGAACTTAGCCGGTTTGTTGTGTTGAACGGTGCTGCACAAGCTATATGGAACAAAAAGCTTAATATCCTGCGGGACTGTCCCTATATACGCTGATATACTCACTAATAACCACCCACGGAGGAATAGCATGAAAAAATGGTTATACATCCTATGCGGGCTTATACTGCTTTCATTATCCCTTAACCTCCTTCTGGAGCCGAAGGGGCTTGTGATAGGCGGAGCCACGGGCATAGGCATAATACTAAAAAAGCTTGCGGGCGTGCCGCTCTCGGTCACCAACCTTATAATAAACATACCCCTTTTGATAGCCGCCGTAAAGATAAAGGGCTTTGCCTTCGTTAAGGACACGCTCATTTCTACCCTTTTGCTCTCGCCCATACTGGAGCTTACGGCGCACATACAGCCCATACAGACCGACTTTATACTCTCCGCCGTGTTCGGCGGTATACTTAGCGGAGCGGGAATAGGGCTTATTTTCAGAGGCGAAGCCACCACGGGCGGCAGCGACCTTTTGGCGTCCATACTGCACACCTACATCCCGCATATCTCCACGGCAAGGATAATGCTCATTATAGATATGCTCATAGTTGCGGCGGGGATATTCGTGCTTGGCATAACTCCCGCTCTCTACGCCATAGTCGCCATATATATAATGTCAAAGCTTGTGGACATCATACTCGAGGGCTTCGACTTTGCAAAGGCAGTGTTCATCACATCGTCAAACTGCGAGCTTATAGGGCTTACGCTCACGCACCGCCTTGTGAGAGGCGCAACCTACTTAAATTGCAAGGGTATGTACAGCATGGACGACAAGGGAATGCTGCTTATCGTGGTGTCAAACAGGGAAATAGGCAGGCTTAAGGAGATAGTGAACGAGATAGACGAAAACGCCTTCGTGATAGTGAGCGACACGAGGGAGATAATGGGGAATTTCAGGAGGTGATCTATACGCGCTAACGGTCGTTTACGTTTTTAAAATTGCTGTTTGTGCCTATATACTTTTATTGCCGAAAAATCTATGTTATGATTGGAATAAAGTAACATGGAAGAATATGTATAAGCTTTATTAATGAGAGGAGAAAACACAATGCCTACGACCACAAACGAACCGTTACCGTTAAACCAACACATACTCACGGATATAAACGAGTTAAACAGCTTCGGCAACTGGGAGCTTGTCTGCTTTATTGCGGGCATATCTCCGGATACCGCGCTTGACGACGCCAGCTTATTGAGCGTCATGAACAGCATTGCGGCACTTCATCATGAAAGAGGACAAGAGGAGATCACTCCCGTATCAAACGCCGTATATGCGGATATGCTGGGCGAGCTGGGATATGAGCCCGAGGAAGCTCTCAACTGGTATGCAAATTTCCTCAGAGAGCAGATAGTCAGGGGCAACGGGGAATATTCCGTTCATCGCAAATCGAACATGAGCACTCTGGTTTTAAATCCGGAAGTTACCATTGAAGAAATGTCAAAGGAAAAGCTGACGGAATTCAACGAAACGGCTATGAGGCACTATTACTACACTCTGGAGCCTGAAACCCCGGAGAACGAGCAGGAAAACCCGGAGAATGCACAGAACGTCCCTAAGCTTGACGATGACGGTCTTGCTAATATTCTCAACAACCTGAACGCCATATTCTCGGGCGCAGAAATAAGCGCTCAGAATGATACCGAGCCTAAGGCTACGGCTGCCGAAGGCTCCGAAAACAATGTCGATGAAATATCGGAGAGCGAGGCTGCCGAAAATCCCGATCCCCAGAATTGGGCGGAAAGCTCCGATGACGATTTCTTTGAGGATTCCGAGGAGATGTCGGAGAGCTCCGAGAGCGAGCGTTCATACAGCTCGGACAATGAAAACTCATACAGCTCGGACAGCGATACCTTTTCATCCTCTTCCGACAGCAGCGAGGATGAAAAGGAAGAAGAAAAAGAGGCTGAAGAAAAGCAGGACGAGGAACCAAAGCGCAAGCCTCGCAGAACGCCTCTGTATTTCAGACCGGGTATGTTTAAGGACAGCGACAGCAGCGAGGACGAAAGGGAAGAAAAGAAGCCCCGCAAGGTAAAGACGGTCATAAAAGGTCCCGAAAGCTCCGAAAGCAGTGAGGAGGAGGACTTCAGACCCAAAAAACGCAAAAGACCTATTAATGCATTCAGCTCCGAGGATGAGATTGAAAAGCCCGAAAGCTCCGCTAAAGCCCCTGCCGAAAGTGATGAACACGAAAAGCCCAAAAACGCGGAAACGCAGGAGGAAAGAGAAGCAAGGCAGGATAGGGAAAACCTTGCCGCCGAGCACAGGGCTATTATGCAAAGGGGCATAGGCTTTGACGAATTCAACAGCTTCAGATTCGACCGCGATGCGGATATGTCGGACGAGCATCTGAAGGGAATGAAGTTCATACAAAGACTTACGGGCGTAAGGCTCAATGAAAACAGTACATATGACGACTGCATTTCGGCTCTTGACAAGCTTATAATAAACAGCAAGTCCGCCTATGAATATTTCGGACTTGCAAACGAGCCAAAGGATATGTCCGCAATAGATAACAAGGTGCTGCCCGGACTTACAAGGGTAATGGACCATATTTTCAAGGGCTGGGATTATGAGAGCGACAGCCTCGAAACGCCTTTTATCTTTGTAAAGGAGGATTTGAGGATAGAACCCTTGAAGCTCGATGTCAACCAACTGACCGAAAGCGGATATGTGGACGGCTTTGAAATAAACGGCATACCGTCAAAGAGGGTCTTGAGCAAGCAGGCGGCAAGGCAATTTGTTCTGGACGATTGTCTGAGCGAGCTTGGCAAAGATCCCAACGGCGGAGGTATAACCTATTCCAAGGGCGGCGTTGTGAAAGCCAACCGTAATGATCTGTATCGCCAGTTCTCAGCTCTCTCATCCAAATATTTTGAGGAAAAGGGCGACGACGGCATTCAAAGTGATTTAAACTATGTCGCAAATATCAAAAATATGTCAAACCAACAGCTTCTGGAGGAATATTACAGCCGTTATGTACCCGTGGCTATGTATTGCAAAAAAATAAACGGTCAGCTGCAGCCTAACGCTGTTTTCCATGTATATGACGGAGTTGATGGTAAAATTACATATGAAACCAAGGATGAAGGAGACCGCAGAGAAGCGGTAGAGGAGTATGTTGCACAAACAAAGGACGGATTTGTGCTCAGCAACATAAAGCAGGAGATTGAAAGAAGGATCTATTATGTGCTGGACGCAAAATACGGCGGTGATTTTGGTACAGCCATAAATTACGTTATGGAGACAAACCGTGATAATTATAATAACTATGTCAAAGTGGGCGCTTTCCAAAAGGAGGGCGAGCTTCTGGACACTCTCAAGGCGCAGGCGGAGAAATATAACGAAACAGGCGATTCATACTCAAGACTTCTCAACAATGAAATAATAGATCCCGACGCAAAGAATGAGCTTGAAAGCTCTGTCCACACTCTGCCCGATTTCAAGTTCAGCTTTGACGAGCTCAAGGACCCCGCAACGCTTATGACGGCTCTCAGGAACAAGGACTTTGCCTTTGAAAACATACATATAAACGGCGAGAGCATAAAGGATATATTAAAGGGCGTGTCGGGCAAGGAGTTTGACCAAATGATGGACGAGGATTTCAAGATAATCTCCCGCGGCGGCGTATTCAGAGAAAAGGTATTCAATCAGTTTGAAAAGATGACGCATCTCGATATGTGCTTGGACAGCGCAACGGGTAAGTACAATATGCCCGTCATAACATTAAAGACGGACGCGTACGAGATAGCTCCCCAAATGACAGAGGGCAAGAAGCTTGAGCCCCTGCCCAAGGTGGATGAGTTCCCGGATTGGAGAAAGAGAATATCCAGACAGAGCACCATTGACACCAACAAAAAAGAAGTGCAGGCTTATAGTGACAGCGTAAGCGCAGCCAACAAGAGAGAGCGGGAAAACGAGTCGCTTGACGATGTGAACAACGCCATAAGAGTGAATACAAGGCTTGCCTTGGATCAGATGCTTTCGTCTGCGGATTTGTTCTATGCAAGGGATAATCTCAATAACCCGCGCAGCCGTCAGGTACAGGCGACAAATCTCAATGCCTTGCAGCAGAGGAGCACATCATTTAATAACGCTCCCGCGGCGCTCACACAGCCTACTGCTTCCAACGAGAACGAAAACAGGCTTGAAAACAACATGAGCAACAACTGATATATTTAAAGAAGAAAGGAGACAGCATAATGCCAAACCCGTTACAACCGAATGAACATATACTCTCTAATATAAATGAAATAACAGCTTCAGCAATTGGGAGCTTGTATGCTATATCGCAGGCATATCGCCCGATACTGCTATCACATACCAAAGCCTGAGGGATGTCATGAACAGGATAGCTATATTTCAGCAGGAAAGAGGTCAGGCGCAGCCCGTTCTGGTATCCAACAATTCATATATACAACTGCTGGATGAGCAGGGGATAACTCCCGAAAATACGCTTGATTTATATGCGATCAATATTAAAAGCTACATAAACACAGTCGACGAGGGCTTTTCTATCCATCGTATACAGGATGTGAACACTCTCTCTTCGGACTCTCCCGAGAACAACATTAACGAGGATCAGATAGCACAGATGCCTACTCTGTTTTTAGACCCGTCTGTAACCAATGAGGATATGACGCAGGAAAAACTGGAGGAATTCAATTCAACGGCTATGAGGCATTATGTCAATCAATCGCTGAGAGATTCCGACATAAAGCCGGAGGCTCTTGCAGATATGCTCGTAGGGCTTCGCTCCGCATTTTCGGGCGAAGAACCAAGCGCTCAGAATACACCCCAGCCCGAGAACATGGCTGCCGAAGGTCCCGCAAGCGAAAGCTCCGAGAACACTGCTGCCGCAAGCTCCGAGAACCAAGCTGCCGAAGGTCCCGCAAGCGAAAGCACCGAGAACACGGCTGCCGTTAACTCCGCCCCCGATACGGAGGTTAAAACCGAGCCTGTCGCAACGGAAGAAGAACCCGTTGTGACGGAAGAAGAGCCTGTCGTAAAAGAGGAGGAGCCTGTCAAGCCAAAGAGAAAACCGCACCAAAGGGTCATTATGCCCGACTTCGACGAGGATTACAAGAGGTTTAAGGAAAATGAAGCCAAGTCGCAAGGCAAAACCTTTGAGAGATATGTCGACAGCGAAGATGAAGATCTTACCGACGAAGAAATCGCCGAAATCAAAAAATCCGAAATCAAAGAACCCGTGAAAGAGGAACCGGAGGTCAGTGAAGAAGAGGTTGAGCTTTATACAAAAATAATTAAATTGGTAGCAGCGACAAATAAGCTTGCAGAGAATTCCGAAAGCGCTCCCGCAGGAAATCCTCAAGGCAATGAGGCTGAAGAAGAGGATGAAATGATTATTGACAATTCCGAGCTTGACGCCGAGGCAAGTCTGCTCTCACGCTGGCTTAATCGCGGCATAGATATGAAGACCTATGACAGCGTTAAAGGTATTGCTCTGCTTTCACAGCTCACGGGCACAGAGCTGAACGGCGAAAACAGAACATATGAGAATGTTACAAAGGCGCTCGATAAAATTGTTGTAAACGGAAAAAGCGCCAAGGAGTTTTTCAATTTTCAGGACCCCAACTCAACTCTTGACGGTGTTCACCCCATAAAAGATAACGATACCTACATGGAATATCTTACCAACAAACTGATAGGCGATTTTTCAAACGCCATAGACAGCGTGGTAAAGGGTACGGACATAAAGGGCAATCACGCGCAGAGGACATTTATACTCATTAAGGACGAAAACGGCGTTGCCAGACCCTTGAAGCTCGATGCGGAGGATGTGGCTCACACGGAAATGGACGAATATACAGATCATCCCATGGCGCCCAAGGACAGGCTTGTTTCCTATCAGGAGGCAAGGGACTATGTTTTAAATGAAGCCAAGCAGAAGATGCTTCAAAGACAGAACGCAAACGGCTATACATACGGCATTCGTGTGGGAGAGGATATCCCGGAGAGAATTCACGGCGCAGAATATACCTCGGCAATGAACAGAATACCCGATGGACAGCGCTCAAGAGTAGAAGAGGCTGCTCTCCATTTGCCCGAAATGGCGAATACCGACCTCATAGCTCTGTATGAAATGGAGTATATTCCTCTTGTTCAGGAGATAAAGAAAACGGACGAATACAAAAAAATGTTCAATGACATAAAGGCGTCCATAGAGGAGGAGAATAGAGGCAGACAGCGCAGCAATTCGGAATTAAGCCCGAGTGAGGCTGCTGAAAAGCAGGCTGTACAAAAATATCTTCTCTCTCTCAAGGATGCACAAAAGGGCGTACTTATGAGCGAGATCGCCATAGAATTTGAAAGAAGAGCAGCGGACAGGGGAAGTATCGAAGCCGAGGTAAACAAGATATTGGAGAGTAATTTGAAAAATTACAATAAATATCAGGCGGAAAAGCTTTCCATGGAGGGCGGCGAGCTTCACGAGAGCTTAAAGGAGCAGGCGGAAGAATACAACAAGCTTATGGATACATATGCAAAGAAGGTCAATAACGGTTCTTTGGACATTGAAGAAGAAGCCCTGCTTGAAAGATATGCCCAAGATAAGATACCCAATGTTAAGTTCAGCCTTGACGACCTTACAAATTCCGAATCGCTTCTGAAGGCTATGCGTGAAAAGAACATAGATATAAACGACATATCCATAAACGGTCAGGGTCTTAAGCCCCTCATGCGTGAAACACTTTTAAGCACGCAGGCAAACAGAAACAACGCAGACATAGAAAACAGAATAAATTCTATGACGGAGCAGGATGTCAAGATAATGATGCGCAGCAAGACCTTCAGAGATAAGCTCAGCGAATGCTTTGACAAAATGGTACACCCCGACAGCTATGGGGATATGCAGACAATACCCGTCATAACTATAAAGACCGCCGCAGGCGAAATGGTGCCCGAAATAACTCAGGGCAAGGAGCTCACGGTGCTGCCCAAGGTGGATGAATTTCCGGACTGGAGAAAGAGAATATCCAGACAGAGCACCATCGACGCCAACTTAAGGGCAGTTAAGGCGTTTGAAGACAGCACTCTCGATAAGCTCCAAAGAGATATGGACAACGCAAACCTGGACGATATAAACAGCGTTATCAGAGTAAATGCAAAGTTTGCCATGGGCAAGCCTCTCACTCCCGAGGAAATGCGCATTGCAAGCGAATTGCGCACCAATGTTCCCAATCAGGCGGTGCAGACAAGGTCCTTGAATAACCTTCAGCAGAGCAGCGCAAACCATCAGCCCAATACGCAGGAGCTTACCGCTCCCGTCAATGAAAGCACATTGGAAAACAACAAGGGCATGGATAAAAAATAAGACAGGGCTGTTAATCTGCACAAAAATGCGGGCGGCAAATTATGCAAAGTGTAAAAATTTTGCTTTACTGCATTAAAAATTAATTTAAGTTATTGCACCGAGATAAAAAAAGTGCTATCATAAATTCAAGATTACGGAATACTTCCGTAATTACTGCAAAATGAGATACCCATATCCCTCTCACGAGATCATCGTGGGGGGGGTATTTTCATGTATGCCGGGGAAGACAGCTTCCCCTTAACAGACGAAGCCTGATATTATCGGGTCGGGTATCCACCCAAGAAGGTCTGTCGCGATGTCGCAGGGAGTGAACACTCATTCGGGCAAGTATGCGTTCTGATCCAACGGATACGGCGGCGCACGGCAATTCCGCCCGCTTCTTGCAAAAAGGGGTTTTTGCGGAGGCACGGAGCCTTTTCCAACTCATAAACTCCGACCCGGTGATATTTGGTGTTTTGTCATATCAAAATATTGAAATCTAACAGAAAGGGAGGAATGATTTTTTATGAGATTGGATTTCAAGAAAGGTTTAAGCTTTGTGCTTGCATTGGTTATGATGGTGAGCGCATTGACGGTTGTAAATGTCAGCAGTGTTATGGCGGCTGAACAAAAGACATGGGATTTTAGTGAATCACCATGGAACACATATACTACTGCAAAAAAGGTCTATACATATGATGGTCTTACAATAGTACATAATGGAGCAAGTGGCGTATCTCCATATCAAAAATTAAATTCTAACGATAATAATCCGGTAACTACAACAGATAAGCCATATATCTCTTTTTATTGTGATCAAGAAGATATAGTAACTGTATATTATACAGCAAATAGTGATAATAAAACAGTTAAATTATGTTTTGCGCCAAGTGCTAATCCTAATGATAATAATGCACAAAGAGATAGCAAAGAAGTAAGTAAGAAGGGTACATTTGTTTCGTCACAATTTACTGTAAAAACAGAAGGAACATATTATCTTACTGCATCATCTGGATCTGATACATTTGTACCTCAAAAAATAATAAAATCTCCCGGGGATGTTCAGAAAACAACATGGAAGTTCAATCCCGACAACTTTGATGAATCAAAGGAGATATATGTAGGAAAGCTTTTCCCGAATCTTCAAGGCGATAAGGCAGCTTTACAGGCAATGTTTTCATTTGCAAACACTACCGAGACAGCAGCGGCACACAACGGTCTTGCATTCTCCGGTGACGGATATACACTTAATCCCAATTATGCAGCTTTGGATGCAAGCGGTTCATCACTGCCCGAATATCTTAAAAAGGAAGGCAACACGGTAACCGTTACAATAACCAAGGATATGCTCCTTGAAAATGTGACACTCAATAAAGAAAATATAAAAGTACAGTATGCTCCGGGCAAAATAGTTCACTTTGAGTGTAAGGACCACGGTAAGGTATTCTCAGTCTTATTGAGCGAGACGGGCGATGATGACGATTATTATAGCGCAGAGTATATACTTAAGCCTGACGGAAACGGTGGCTACACCAAGTCTGGGGACTTGACTATACCTATACATACAGATACGTTTACCGCATCTATGGGCGGCGGCGATCTTACACAAACGGAGTTTAAAGTGGAAAATTCAGAATCTTCATTTACATCCGTATTCAATCCTTATGATTTAGATTCAATCACCGCAAGCGTACCCAAAACAACATTTGAAAACCTTAAGACATTGTCGGGCGGCGCAGGCGAGAGAATAAAGGGCGGTACTGTTCTTGATACGGCAAAGCATTTCTTTGTTCTCGGCTCTAAATATAATAATGTATATAAGCTTAGCGGTTTGGTAGGCAGTGAAGACCTCGGTGAAGCAGCTCTTGCTATTGTTTTAAGAGCAAGGCATGAATCCGGTTCAGAAGAGCACGGCGGTATAGGCTTTACCCTTGCCGGTGAGGATATCGTAGGCAAAGGAACAACATTTGATGTGACCGTAAATTGTGTTGCCGTAAAGGATAGACAAAACACATCAGAGGGAGATATCTCGGATACTCAAATAGCTCTTGCGGAATATGACAAGAGTTTGTCAAAACTGAGTGAAGACACTGCGCAGAAAAAGTCAATTACTGCACATTTAGACCCCAAAGGCGGCACAGACGATACAACAACAAACGAGGATATAAAGTTCACAGGTCTTGAACCCGGAAAGACATATGGTATATATCATCCTGCCGAAGAGGATCAAACACAAGGAAATATAAGAATATACTCAATAGAAGTCACCATGAACACAGGTGCTTCAACAGAAGCTGTTCAGATCCTGCCGACATCTACAGGCTATACGCTTGAAAATGTTTACACCGACGAACGTGTACTTATAGATTCCACCGCAAAGCCGGAGGACTATAATGGAGCATATTCGGCTATTAAGCAGGATAGTAGCAATTCGGGTGACAAAGCCAGCAACTATGTTAAAGTCAATGCCGACGGTCTGACGCTTATGGACACAAGCAAAGCAACTACCGAGCTTTATCTTCCGTTGCTCACACCTTTATCAGACGGCAAGGTAACCTTCAAAGGTTCACTTAAAAACGGTGTCGATGTAGGCGGAAAGTGGTCGCCTCTTGATTTCGGAAACGGTGTCAGCATAAGAATAACATCAAGCAGCAGTTCAGGCAATGACTATATAGGCAGTGCGCCTGCCGGAAATAAGTTTGCGCTTGCGGTAGAGGGCAAGGGAGATAAAAAAGATAAATTTTACTATAAGGAAACAAATACTGCCGTAAGTAAAACATTTACTAAAATTGATTACACAGTAGTATTTGATTTTTCCGAAAATACTGTAAGCCTTACTATAGGCGACGATACAGTGGAATATAAAACTAGCGAGCTTGATGGCTACGATAAGTTTGACACAATAAGCGCATTAAAATCTGTTACAGCTGCTAAAAGTGAAACAAGAACAGTTACGCTTGGCAACATAGAAATTACAAAGGAAAATGCCGTTCCCAAGATCACAGGTTCTGTAATTGCAAAGGATTCTCTTGAAAATAAAGACCATACAAACCATAAAGATCTTGCTATGGATGACAAGCAGGACACTTCAAATTATGTTAACAATACATCAATTGAAGGCAGTACCACAAGCACACCTTTGAGCGATGCCAAAGTAACGATAACGGGTGGTTCTTATAATAATCAAGAAGTAACAATAGATCCCGATGGTTCATTCACTTTTGATGATGACGGAAAGGGAATTGATGATGGCAAGTATACTGTTACCGCTAAAGATTCGTCAAATAAGCTTATAGGCACAAAGACTGTAGAAGTTAAGCAGGGCGTGGCAATTTCACAGGCAGATTTTGTTGTAGACAAGTCTGTAGAAGTAACGCTTACAACGGATATAAAGGACTTTGGAGATGATATAGTTCTCACATCAAAGACGAACAGTGCTATCAAAATCAAAATAAATGACAAAACATATCATCACATTAAAGGTCTTGTAGAAAGTATGGGCGATACTGCAAGAGTAGAGAGCATAACTCATTATTTCAAAGCTCCTGCGGGAAAATATACGGTTTCTTGCGCTAATGCCAATTTTGAGATACAAGACAGACAGGGTACTAAGATAGATGAATTAGAAATTGGTAAAGATGGTGTAAGTAAAGAAACAGTAAGACTTTATCTTGCGCCTGCTGTAACAACAACAGAAGTAGGCTGGGAAGCAAAGGCAAAAGATCTGTCTCCCGTTCAAAGAGGTATTTACAGATTTATAAGACAATCTGACGATAACAAAGATACAGTGCAGGATGCGGCAATCAAATATAAGAGCGCTGAATCAGATAGTTTTACTGACGATAGCGGTCATATGTACGGCGCGGGTAAATACAGTCAGTTCAAAACCACAACACCTGCGGATGGATTTGTGCCGGGTGACAAGGACGGCAGAATAAGTATTGAAAAAGGCGCAGATGGAGGATTTGTAGTTTTCAAGCTTGCTGCCGGTGATGATTACATCGCAAAGATAAAAATATCAAACACTACTTGCATACTTAAGTGCGTAGAGGGCGACGGCAAGATAAACAGCAGCCGTGATATCGTATCTGTGGATAGCCGCTTTGATACAACGGCAATAAGTATTTCGGGCGGTAAAGAAGGAGCAACATTTGTGCTTTATACAAACTCCAATAAGGCTGCAAATGTTGAGTCTATAGAGTTTGATGTTGCTTCACCGTTTGCAGTGACTGAGACAAAATCCTTAGATGATGATGAAACTCTTAGCAATGCAAAGCTTGTTGTAGGTAAGTTTAGCATGGATGGTATTGATGAGGATGCTTTTAATAACTACAGCGCATTTGCTATTCTCGTTTCAAAGAATAAGGATGCTCTTAAGTGGGCAGCCATAAATGGTACTATTTCGGATACGCATAAGCCAACAGATGACCCGAATCCGATCACAAGTTCAACGGATGATCAATCCATAAGTGCGGACGGCGGCGAAAAGCATGAAACGAACGGACATAAAACCGTAGTTCCTATTGATGATTCGGGTACAAATAATGCCGATGTATTCAGAGATGAAACAACGGAGGTATTCAAGAGAATACTTGACGATACGGGCAAACCTCTTGTTGAGGCGGATGGCAACTATTATTACGGAGTTGTCGTTGAAAATGTAGACAGTACACTTTATGCAGTTGGTGCGGCTAAATCTTCCGAAAATGGCAAGTGGACAATACAAAGCGGTGACCCTGTAACTATCTCTGCTGAATAATGCAAAAAGGAGGCTTAGAAAAAATGAAAAGAGAATATATAAAGCCTTCAATGGCTGTAAATTCGTTTGATATGACTGATAATACAAATGTTATTGCTCCATTGAGTTCTATTGCTCAAAAGAGCGGCACAAAGGCAACAAGATATGGCTTGACACTGTTTGATGCAAGTGAGCTTGATCTTAAAAGTTAAAAAGCAGTAATAAAGCGGGCTGAGGGAAACCTCAGCCCGCTTTTATTCGCACTTGACATATAAATAAAAATATGTTATCATATAAACACAAAGAGAAACAACACAGTTGTTCCTCATGTATAAAAGTAGTTAAAATAACTGCTCTTATTCAGTTTGTACTGACCCCAAAAAGTTAGACAAAAAACTAATTAAGCGACTACAAAGGATTGAAGCCTGTATTGTACGGGACTCAGTCCTTTTAGTTTGCTTTTTATTCGTTTATTGTTGTAGTAATATATGTATTCTTCAAGCTCTGTTATAAA
>CANQVZ010000035.1 GCA_947627425.1 uncultured Clostridia bacterium
CCGTGAGAAAGTATGGCTGAGGTTATCTCGTATATCTCGGCTATGCCGTAGCCGCAGGCGGAGAGTATCTTCTCTGTGGGTGCAACGCTGTCCTGCCTGTGGTTGCCGTCGCTGTCCGCTCTGCCTATATCGTGCAGAAGCGCCGCGGCGTATATGATGTCCTTCTTTATATCTATGTTGTTTTCAAGCACAAGTATATAGGCTATCCTTGCCACATCGAGGCTGTGCTCTATGCCGTGGCGGCAGAACACCCTGTCCTTCTCCCTCTGCTTTATTTTCTCCATGAGCTCGTTAAAAAGAGCATTTTTGATTATGTTGTTATATCTGCACATATATCCTCCCCAAGCGCCGAATAAAGCTCGCTCATTATTGTGAGCGTGCCGAAAACGAGTATGTTTTCAAAGCCGCCGCACATTTCGAGAGCCTTTTTAACGGTGCCTGCAATTTTAACATTTTTATTGTATTTTCTTATTACATCGGCATATTCCTCGGCGCCGAGACTTCTTTTATTGTCGGTCTCAACGGTAATGAGCATTTTTGCAAGAGGCGCCATTTCCCTTGCAAAGTATTCATAATTTTTGTCCTTGAGAACGCCCGTTATGAACACAAATTCCCTGCCGCCGAAATAGAGAGCAAGGCTCTTTTTAAGCGCGTCTATTCCCTGCGGATTGTGCGCGCCGTCGGCTATTATAAGCGGTTTTTGGCGCAATATCCGGAAACGGCAGCTCCACCTTGCATTTTTAAGGCTTATATTACGTATGCCGAGGCTTTCAAGCGCCTCTATGGCAAGAGCGGCGTTTTCCGTCTGATAAGCTCCCAGAAGATTTATTTCAACGCCCTTGTGCGATTTATAGTCAAAAACAGTCTTTTCTGCGCCGTATTTGACATTTTTTATATCGCCGTTATCCACAAAGACTATGTCCGAGCTGTGGGCTTTAAGTATGCTTTGAGCCTCCTTCGGCTGCTGTGCGCTGACTGCCCTGCCCGTTATTATACCCGCCTTCTGCTCGGCAATCTCCTCTATTGTATTTCCGAGAAAGGCGGTGTGGTCAAGGGCTATAGGCGTTATGACCGAAAGCACCTTGTCCGTGACATTTGTGGCATCGAGCTTGCCTCCCATGCCCGCCTCTATTATGACATAATCGCAGTTTTTAGAAAAGAGCCAGCAGAAAGCCGCCGCTGTTTCAAGCTCAAAAACGGTGGGCTTTATGCCGCTATTTTCTATCTTTTGGCTTATATACTCTATCACCCCGGCATATTCCTCACGGCTTATCCATTCGCCGTTATAAGTGAGCCTGTCTCTGTAATCGAGGACGGCGGGTGAAGAATATCTGCCCACGCTGAAGCCCGAATTTATGAGCCCCGCCTCTATGAAGGCTCCCACGGAGCCCTTGCCGTTTGTACCCGCGATGTGAATGACGCGCATTTTTTTCTCGGGATGTCCCAGAAGGGCGCAAAGCGCGCGCATATTGTCAAGACCGGGTATTATTTGGTTCTGCGAATTTTTGCCTATATATTCAAGAGCTTCGGCATAAGTCATGGTATCACCTTAAATGTAATAATCATTAGTATAACACAAAAAAACAAAAATGTATATATTTTTGTGATAATAAGCAAATAAAAAAGGGCATACTTTTTTGTACACCCAAATTTATACATTATTTTCCGCTGCTGCCGAGCCTTCCCCTGCCTCTTTCGGAGGGTATCTTGAGAAGCTCCTCATAGCTTATTTCTTCCCTTTCAAGCTCATTGTGGACATTGTGGACTATGCCCTGGAAAAGCGCCTTTTCATACGGATAAATGATATAAGCCCTTTTTATAAGCTCCTTTATTGAGGCGGGCAGCTCATCTATATTGAGCTTAGATATAACGACCGCCTTATCGTTAGTGTTGGTGGTGGCAAGGAACCACTCACCCCTGTAGCTGGAGTCTATAACGCCCGCGCTGTATTTTATGCCCTTCGCGCCCGTAGAGCCTCTTTCGTGTATCTGTATATAGAAATCTGAGGGTATGGCGCTTGCAATGCCTGTGGGCACAAGAGCGGTGCTGTGAGGGGGTATTATCATATAGTCCTCGTTAAAGCAGGCATATATATCTATGCCTGCGTTATAAGCTTCCTTGTCGGGGATCTTTGCCTCGGGCTTTACCTTTGCAAAATAAATTTTATTGTCTTTCATAATTTTCTCCTTAGTCTTTAAAAAGGACTACCTCGCCCTTTTCAAGTGTGGCGGGAACATCTATTATTCTCTGATTGCTTGAGCCCTTCCAATGGAGAAGGTTGTCCTTAAGCTCCTCAACGAATTTTCCGTCTACTATGACATCTACATAATTGACGATCTCAAGATTGCTTATCTGCTCCCAGAGATAGCCCGTGTAGAGCCATATATCCTTATCCTTGAAGGTTTCCTTTACTTTCTTTGCAAGCCTTGTTATCTCTGCTCTGTTTTCGGGATGGAGGGGATCGCCGCCGCTGAATGTTATGCCCGAAATATAACCCGGTGCAAGACATTCAAAGAGCTCACGCTCGGCATCCTCATCAAAGAGAAGTCCGCCGTTTATATCCCATGTGACGGGGTTCTGGCAGTTCTGGCAATGGTGCTCGCAGCCGCTCACCCACAGCACTGTTCTGAGTCCCTCGCCGTTGAGCATATCGTCATGAGTTATATTGTGGTATCTCATATTCTTTTTCTCCGTTTCATAAATCAAGTACGCATAAAGCGTACTTGATCTGATAGTTGTAATTTCTTATGTATTGCTACATCGGGGACTCTTTTTAAAAAGGTGGTTAATAGTCCCCGATTTCTTGCGTTCTTAACAAAAGAGAGGGGAAAAATTGGGAATAATTCCCCTTTTTGTATTGAATAGTTTATATATCGCTTCTGCGCACAAGAGGATACACAGCGCAGACATCGACAAGTCAGGGAAAGAGGACATTAATTTTCCCTGTGAGTATATATTATTTAGTTTTTTATATTGCGAACTAACGGTAAATTTTGAGGAATCCGTTATTTTGCAATATGGGTTTGTTGCTCAATATCTCCCCTTTTTATTTTAATGCTGCGCATTTGGCTTGCTTCGCAAGCCTGTGACGCTTTAAGCGTGCGGGAGATATGGGTTTTCGCAAAAGACCTGTTTTAGGTAGTTGCTTGTTGTTCAATATCTCCCCTTTTTATTTTAATGCTGCGCATTTGGCTTGCTTCGCAAGCCTGTGACGCTTGCGCGTCACTAAATAAAAAGGCTCGATAAATTACCTCGTATAAAAATTAGAGCGAGCTCTATTTTTATACTTCGGTAATTTACATGCTCTTTCTGTCGGCAATTTCTGCCATCTTTGCTTCGTTAAGTCTTGTGTCGCCGCTTACTCTGGAGTAGCTGAGATAGCCGTTCATTCTGTCTATCTTAGTCAGATTTCTGCTGCCGCACTTGGGGCATACATCCATATCCAGCTCCTGATGACCGCAGTCATCGCAGTACGAAAGACTTAAATTAACACCCTCGTAGAAGCCCATATCCATGGCTCTTTCAATAAGTGTTACGATAGCATCCTTGTTGTAGTCGATAGGATACCTTACATACTGTATCTTACCGCCGTTCAAAAGGTTCCAGAATCTCTTTTCAAGGTTCTGCTTTTCTATAGGAGTTATTTCCTCCTTAACATGGCAGTGGAAGCTGTTTGAAACATATTCTCTGTCGGAAACGTTGGCAATGATGCCGTATTTTCTTCTGAACTGCTTTACCTGCAAGCCGCAAAGACTTTCTGCGGGAGTGCCGTAAATAGCGTAGAGAATGCCGTCCTCTGCCTTGTATTGATTGATCTTCTTGTTGATATGCTCCATAACCTCAAGGGCAAACTGACCGTCCTCAACAAGGCTCTTCTGGTTGTAGAGCTGCTGCAGCTCGTTAAGAGCGGTTATGCCGAAGCTTATGGTACATGACTTAAGGAGAGGCTTGATCTTATCGCCGGGCTTTAAATGTCCGCCGTAGAAACCGCCCTCGCAGTAAGCTACGGGGTTGGTAGAAGCCTTCATCTCGCCTAAGTAATCTATTGTCTTCTTGTGAAGGTTCCTTATCATCTCGAGATAATAATCAAGAACCTCATAGAAATCTCTGCTCTCAGACCTTGCCTTTGCAAGTATCATGGGCAGGTGCAGGCTGATTGCACCAAGATTGAATCTGCCTACGGTTATAGCCTTGTCATTTTCGTCTGCGGGCGTCATACCGCCTCTCTCAAACCAAAGTGAGAGAAAGGCCCTGCAACCCATAGGGCTAATAACAACACCATATTTTTTATATGCTTCTGCCACATAGCTGTCGCCCGTAAGGCTGAGCCAGTCGGGGTACATAGTCTTTGAAGAACACTCAACGCCTGCAAGGAATACATCATGGAGCTCCTTGCCCTCGCCGTGGAGATTCTTGTCATAGAGGAAAATGATCTTGGGGAAGAGAACGGGCTTTTTGTTGTTCTTCTTGCCCTGACCCTCTCTATGTACGTCCAAAGCTGTGATGGCAGCCATTTTTCCAAATCTGTCCCTTGCAAGACCAAGCGTAATGGCAATGAAGGGATAGTCGCCTCTTGAAGAGCCTACGGAATTGAGCTTGTACTCAATGCCCTGGAAGCCCTGTTCAAATTCGCGTCTTACTTTCTTGCAAGCGACCTCATCAATGTGCTTAAGCTCATCAAGGCTCAGCTCATCGCTGCCCTTAATGTCCTTATAGTATTCCTTGAGCTCGCTGCAATATTTGTTGTAGCTCTTGTCTGCATACGGCGCCAGAATCTTATCTATTTCGGGTACCGTGAAGCCACCATACTGCTGAGATGCCGTTGACAAGACCACATCGCCTATCACATCAAATGCAACAGAGAGTGTATTGGGCTCGTTGTACCAGAGGTTGCCCATTTCAAAGCCACCCTTGAGTACAGACCCCATATCAAATAAACAGCAATTCATAGTATCGCGTCTGGCAGACATATCATGTATATAGATATAGCCATCCTTACAAGCCTGCTTTTCTTCGGTTGTAAGGAAAAACTTCTGATAAAGTTCCTTATTAAGATGGTTATATATCAGACTTCTTTTAGTGGCTACTAAGGCAGAATCCGTGTTGGAATTCTCCTTGTCTCCAATGTACATGATGCTCTGTGCTTTCTGATACACATCATCAAGCATATGAACAAAGTCCTTCTTATAATTACGATAGTCCTTATAGCTTTTTGCCACCTTAGGTTCGATTGCCTCTAAGGCGCTTTCCACCAGATTGTGCATAGTCTGTATGGGAATGTTTTTTACTCCGCTTTCCAGTATGTGGTTTTCTACCCACTCAACAACCTTCTCATACTGCTCCTGAGTGAATGAGAACATTACTCTGTTGGCAGATTTTGTTATTGCCGCTACTATCTTAGTGGAATCGAACTGTTCTAAGGTGCCGTCTTTTTTGATAATATAAACGTCTTTCATATCACCAACCACCACGAAACACCTCCCATATATAGTGGTAAACTATATTTTACACCACTATATTTAGTATGTCAATACAAATAAAAAATAATTGTTGCACAAAATAATACATATAAATTTAGTTAAAATTTTACTTGACATCTAAACATTGGCTTAAAAAGCAGTCAAACAGAAATGTTACAAATGCGTAATTTCTTTTGTGCAGTTTTTACAAAATTCATAATCATTTTTTGTATAAAAGACTTAGAATATGGCTTACAATTTTGTTTTTTTATATCTTTTAGTCACACTTTATTCAAAATTAACCGCTTTTTATCCCAAATTTGGGATATAAAAGGGAGCTTTGACAAATTTAACAGTAGTTTTTATTTATATTTATAGCAAAACAGCGATATTTGAAATTTATTACCGCGCAAAAAGGAAAGTTGTTTCTTTAATGGCGTCAAATATTATATGCCCATACTTATCATATTGACAACAGTGAATTTTTCTGTTATAATGTGAATACAATAAAGTTAGTGGAAACACTAATTTGGCTGGCTGAAAAGCCTAGGTCAACCGAAAGGCGGGGAATTTCCCCGCTATTTTGATTTAATACGAGGAACACATTATGTCGGATAAAATTTTAAGCGCATTTATTGACGAGTCGGGAGATTTTGGCACATATAGCCCACATTCTCCTTATTACATAGTATCAATTGTAACCCACAATCAAGACATTGATATAAACAGAAACATTAAAATATTTGAAGAACATTTACAAGCGCTCGGCTATGATGGTGATACTACCGTACATACCGGTCCATTGATAAGACGTGAAGCCGTGTATTCAAACGACTTAATGGAGGAACGAAAAAGATTATTTAACGCTCTTTTTAACTTTGCCAGAAAATTAGACATAAATTATGCATGCGCAAAAACAATAAAGTCCAAAGATACAGACATAATAAAGCTGACCGCCAATGTTTCAAGAGAAATAGGCAACACTATTCGTATGAATATTGATTACTGGAATAGCTTTGATAAAATAATAATTTACTATGACAACGGACAAATCGAATTGACAAAAATATTGACTTCCATTTTTAACACTCTGCTTACAAATGTAGAATTTCGCAGAGTATCTCCGCATAATTATAAACTCTTTCAGGTTGCGGATATGATATGTACAATTGAACTTTTAGCATTAAAAGCAGATTCAAACAGTTTTTCAAAATCCGAAACAGAATTTTTTGGTAATATCCGCACTTTTAAAAAGAATTACCTCAAGCCAATATTAAAAAAATGTCTTAAATAACTTAATACCAATTATAACGCCCGCATTTCTGCGGGCTGTTTTTATATGCTCAAAAAAGTATTCCTTCAATATCTATCTATTATCTATATCCTCCGGGGAGAGGTCATGGTATGCGAAGCGTTTCCATGCGACCTCCTCCCACTTGGTGCCCTTTTTGCCGTAGTTGCAGTAAGGATCAATTGAAATGCCTCCCCTCGGCGTGAACTTGCCCCACACCTCTATATATCTGGGGTCCATAAGCTTTATGAGATCCTTCATTATTATGTTTATGCAGTCCTCGTGGAAATCGCCGTGATTTCTGAAGCTGAAAAGATAGAGCTTGAGGCTCTTGCTCTCCACCATTCTTTCATCGGGCACATAGCTTATGTATATCTTTGCAAAGTCGGGCTGACCCGTTATAGGACAAAGGCTAGTAAACTCGGGGCAGTTGAACTTTACAAAATAGTCGTTTTCCTTGTGCTTGTTTTCAAAGGTCTCAAGCAATTCGGGCGCATAGTCGCTTTTGTAACTTATGTCCTTATTGCCGAGAAGCGTTATCCCCTTTTCGTCATTTCTGCTCATTTCATTACCTCCAAAGGATCTAAAACGCCGTTAGCCTCAAATGCCTTGCGTCTGTCTATGCAGGTGCCGCACTTCATGCAGGGGCGTTCTCCGCCCTCATAACAGCTCCATGTAAGTTCATAAGGCACTTTGAGCTCAAGCCCGAGCTTTACGACCTCCGCCTTGTTCATGCCCACAAATGGCGCCTCTATACAAAGCTGTCCTCCGCTGCCCTCATAAACGGCTCTGTTCATAGCCTCGTTAAAGGCAGGACTGCAATCGGGATAGGCATTTCCCGCGCTGTCGTCGGCATGGGCGCCGTAATATATTTTTTCACAGCCCTTTGAAAGAGCTATGCTTGCCGCGCTTGCAATAAAAAGTCCGTTTCTGAAGGGCACATAGGTGGAAACGGGCGCGCCGTCAGTCTTTTTGAGCTGTTCGGAATAGCTTTCCTCCGGTATAGCCAAAGAGGAATGCGAAAGCAGGGAACAGTCGCTGTATTCAAACATTTTGCTTAAGTCCAGCTCTGCAAGCTCAACGCCGTAATGCTCGGCGACAGCCCTTGCGGACTTAAGCTCCTTATCGTGGCGCTGACCGTAGAAAACGGAAAGAGCCGTTACATTTTCACTGCCGTAATTTTTGACGGCAAGCGCAAGACAGGTTGCGGAGTCCACACCTCCGCTCAGCAATACAAGAGCTTTCATGGCTGCCTCCTTATCCTGAGCTGAAGCGCAGTGTCGTTTTCAAACCTTCCGCGCAGTGTCTCCGTATATGTCTTTGAGGCGCTTTTCTTTATGCCCCTTGCCGTCATGCAGCTGTGGCAGCCCTCTATGAGCACGGCAATGTCCTCGGAGCCCGTAACCGCTGTCATTATCTCGGCTATGTCCTTGCCGAGCCTTTCCTGGAGCTGTAGCCTCTTTGCAGCCATATCGCATATCCTGGCTATCTTGCTTAAGCCTATCACCCTGCCCTTGGGTATGTAAGCGACAGATACCTTCATATCGTACATGAGCGCAAGATGGTGTTCACAATAGCTGAACACCTCAATATCGCGCACTACCACCACATCGTTTGAGGACGAGGGATAGTCCTCCGCAAATGTCTTGTTGAACATATCCGCTATTTCGGCATTGCTGTAGTTCATGCCCTCGAATACTTCCTCGTACATCTTGGCAACTCTTTCGGGCGTTTCTTTAAGCCCTTCCCTTTCGGGATCATCGCCCAGAGCTATCAATATTCCTTTTATATGTTCTTCTATAGCCTTGGTATCTATAGCCATTGTTTACACTCCTTTTTTATCGGGGCTCCATATATATTTGTGAAGCTGAAGCTGTAAATTAACTCCGTTGAGTTTTTTGTCCTTCATAAATTCAACTATGCTTGCCGCATCTATATTGCCGAAAACGGGGCTTATATAAACGGCGCACTTTTGTGTGAGGGAATATTTGCATATCACATCATAAGCCTTTTCCAAGTCCTCCAAGCTGCCACATACAAATTTTACCGTATCTTTGCCGTCCAGGATATCATAGTTTGACATAAGCATTTTACTACACATACCGCTCGACGGGGATTTGAAATCCATTGTTATGCTCGGCGGGTTTCGAAAGCCTTTTGCCTCGGATATATCCACACTGCCGTTTGTTTCTATCTCGCAGTAAAGTTCATCGTCCTCGGATATAAGCCGTAGAAGCTTATTTATATCCCGCTGTAAAAGCGGTTCTCCGCCCGTGAGAGTAACATTTTTTATGCCCGTGGACCTGATGTAGCCATATATCTTTTCGGGCGTCATTTCCTCCGCGGGGCAGTCCGCTTGGTTTGCCCAGACAGTATCGCAGTAGGTGCAGTTTAAATTGCAGCCCTTGAATCTTATGAATACGGCAAGCTGACCTGCGCGCCTGCTCTCACCGTTTATGCTCACAAATTTTTCAGCAATGTACATTATCACACCTCGTAGTATGAAGCACAGTTTGTAGGCGTTTCGTATACGGTCGCCTCTCTCACGCTGTAGCCCATAGCCTTGAATTTATCATAAAAATACTTTGCAAAGTTCTCGGCGGTGGGTCTGAAATCCATTTCCACGACCTTGAAGCCCTCGTCCTTAAGCGCAAAAAGAGTACCCAGCCTGAGAGTATTTTTTCCAATTATAAGGCAGTGGTCGAGAGTGTCGACCTCCGCTTTGAGCTGTTCCTTGAGAAGCGCAAAATCAACTATCATGCCCCTTGCCCGTCCATCGTTTTCAACAACGCTGTCGTAGACCTCGATTATAACTCTCCACCTGTGACCGTGGATATTGCCGCACTTGCCGTCATATCCGCTGAGAAAATGCGCCGAATCAAAGCTTTGCTCCGTTTTTAAGCTATACATATTTTCACCTCATAAAAATAAAAAAAGACGCACTACGCCTTGCCGAAAAGACCTAGTTTTGTTTAAGGACAGGAGGGTTGCGAACTGTCCGTTATCATAAATGAAAGTATAACATAATAAAAGATAAAATGCAATATATAATTTTTAAATAAATAAAAGACTGCTATAAACATTATTTTTATTAACATTTACAGCAGTCTTTTTTACTTATTACATATGATAAATATTGAATTTAATTTTTTTTGAGTTAAAATGTTCCTCAAGCTGTGTATTTGAACTTATAACATTTGCTGCTATGCTATCTTCAGAATATAGCACAACAATGTTTAATTCGGGTTTAAAATACTTTCTCATTTTTCCACAACCTCCTGTATTGTAATATTTTTCATTGTTGAAACTGTGTTCACTGATTTAACAGTAATATCTTCATAATCAGTAGCTGCGATAAACTCATCTTCGGTTACACTTTTAACAGCAGCATAAGCATCTGCGCTGTATAGATTTTTAATTATAACTCCAAAAAGCTTGTTTTCAGTGTTGTTTATATTATCTACACTAAATTTTAGCTTAAGAATACAATCTTCTGACATATTATCAGTATATATGTTTCCATCTGTATCAATAATTACCGGCTCATTGTTAAGTTTTATTTTTCCTGTTTCCCTGTCAAATGTCTTTAAATAATTATCGGCATTGGCAGGAATTACAATATCCCATAACAAATATACCTTGTCTTCTTCTGACTGCACTTCTTTATAAAAGCCTGTTGAAATCGTATCACTTGTGCCAATGCTTTCAGGCTTTTCGATGTATTCCCCGTTATCGGTTATATGGGATTGATCAAATGGAAAAGGAGTTGATACACTGTCAGCTTTCTTTACAAATGATGCAGATGGTAAAATATCCAATATACTAGCCTCCACATACTGTGGAGAAATCTCATATGTATTACTTGTCGATTTAGCTTTATACCATACTTTATAATCTCCAGGCGATATGCCTGTAGGTATAGTTTCATAGTATTTTTTGCCGTCTATACTATATAAAAGCTTTGCACCAAGTGTAGCATATCCTGCTGTAATTAATTCTTGCTCTTCACCCGTAAATTTAAGATGCTTTGGTTTAGGCGCTGTAATTTCGGGGTTACCTCTTAAAATCTTAGCATTTATTGATCTGGGTTCAGTAGTGCTTTCATCGTCTACTTTTACAATATACCAAATTGTATACGTCTTTGCATTTATACCTACAGGAATTTTTTCTGAGTATGTAATACCGTCTGTACTATATTGCATAATACCTTTTTTAACACTTCCGCTATTTATTAATTGCTGTTCTTCGCCTGTGTAAATAAGATTTTCATTTGCAACGGGTACGGTAATAATAATTTCGTTATATAAATATTCATCATAATCCAACCATGTCGGTATAACATTTATATGATTTCCAACATATTGATTTATCTTTGAATTTATATTTCCATAATCGACAAATGCATTTTTATTTTTTAATATTACATTATCTCGATTCAATATGTTAGATTCAACGGGTTGCCTTATATAGCCATTAACGGTTATATTTGTTTCAAATTCAATACCGTTTTCAGAACTATTTTTTATAATTAAATTATTAAAATAAGAATCATTAGGTTTTGTGAAAGATATATTTTGCTTGTTTTCTCCAGATAATATTATTGTATGATTACCTGTAGCTGCAAAATTGTCATACCAATTATAAAAATTATTCCATTTTGTATTTTGAATAAAATCACCCTTTAATTCAATTGTGCCATTTGTTAAATAGCCAACAGAATGTTTTTGACTTTGTATATATAAACTACCATTTATAGTCATATATCCTTTTTCACCATTCATTTTTAATATTCCATAACTACCATCACAACCATAAATTCCTGTTGTACTATTACCTAAATAATCCCCATCAATATTTACATTTCCGTTGCTTATATTTAACGTTCCAGATATATTATCTATGTTCCCTTTTACATTTACATCACCCGTTTCAACATTTAATATTCCTCCTGTTTTAGTTTGCGTACCTGAAACAGTATTAAATTCTCCTCCTGATAAAATTAGATTTCCTGTAATGTTTAAAGAATTGTTTCCGATATTGAAAGAGCCCTTGCTTATATTCATGTCGCCATCAACATTAAAAGAGTATCCTTGTGGAATAGTAAAATCATATTGCATCTTGACTGTGCCTTTTAAGTTATAATTACTGGTTTGCTCTTTAATATTTACAGGTGTATCAAAATAAACATTGTCATTTAATATAGACAGTTTTCCAAACCAAGAATAATCTGGATTTCTGAATTTTATATGCTGTGCAGATGTGCCTGATATGATAACCTGATGATTGTCAGATGGAGTAAAATTATTATATTTAGGAAACACAAAAATTTCATCGCCTTCTTGTATAAAATCGCCTTTTAACTCTAATATACCATTTGTCAATTTGCCATCTGAAACAACCTGTGCTGATGTATGAAATGTTCCGCCAACTATAAAGTGTCCTTTTTCACCATTCATTATTAATTCACTATAGCTTGACGTATAACCATTAAAATTACTAAGATAGTCGCCTAACACCTCAATCTTTCCATTATTAACATTTAATACACCTAAAATGCTTTCTATATTTTTATTAACTACAGTTTTTCCTGAATCTATATCTAAAGTTCCCCCTGTTAAAAAGACACTTCCACCAACATATAGTTCTCCATCGCCAACATCAAATATTCCTCCACTTAATGACGTATTTCCCATAACAGTTAAGTTGCCATTTCCTAAAATTATATTACCGCTTGAAAATAAGTTATTATTTATTGTAATATTACCACTAAGAAGTATTTTTTCTCCATTATTATTTGTCAATTCACCAATTGTTATATTGCTATCTGAAACTTCTAAACTTCCACCGTTTTCAATAGTTATTGACGAAATGTAAATAGGTTGATCTGTATAATTAATAACAAGTCGACCACCATTTTTAATTGTTATATCTCCCACTAACCGTTTTTCTGCGTTCTGCAACAGTTTTTTTTCATTATTTTTAGTGATAATGCCATTATAGGACCCATTTTTGTTGTGTAAATAATATTCCTCGCCTTTTTCCAATACCAAAGGTTCATATGTATACCCTGCTTCTGTAATTGAAGCGCTTAATAATGCATTGAGTTGACTTTTATATATTATATCAACACCATCTGCAATAACAGACAGTTTCTTTACTCCCTTTGAAACCCAATTACTTCCGTTTGCAACGTATATTTCCTTAACCAAATACATTTCTCTTAACTTTAATGATTTGATAAAATATAGATCATCTATTATATTTTTTGCAAGCTCATCAGTCTCATTTCCCTGATACACTATCAAATCATTCTGCAATACCTTTTTAGCTTCATTTTCAACAGAATATAAATATTTTACCTCTATTGTTTTTTCAAGTATTGTTTTAGTCCCTGATATTACTTCGCTAAAGAAACCTCCTGCGTCTGCTGCCAAAAGTACATAATTAGCCTTACCAATAGCCTTATTTATGACAAACGATGTATACGCATTGGTATTGGCTGTTATTACAGAAACCGCTGCTTTCTGTATTTCAGCATTTACAGCTTTTTCAACTCTGTTTCTTAAAAATGTATTGTAAATATTACCTATGGAATCAAACAAAAAACTTGCTTTATTGTTTTCCATTTTGGCAACATAGTCATCCATTACACTTTTAAGGCTTTCATCATCAGTATTTTCTGAAATTCTATTAAACACATTTTTTAACTGTTCTTCATTTTTTTCAAGTTGCTTGGCTGTTTTCCATGTATTTATAGTTGATGATGTAATATTCAATACATATCCTGTTTCTTTTAAAGCCTGCTGCATATCATCACTGAAATATACATTGTCAATAGCTGCTTTCCATTCTTTTGCCTTAGCATCGGCAAAATCCAATGTTTCATATGCCGATATTTCTTTTATGTATTCTGTCATATACCCTAGATTTTCAGCTTTTTTTTCAGAAGACAATTTTCCAGAATCACCTAAAAGATATTTATTTATTTGCAGGAGATTATTCTGCGCATTTTCATATTTAGGCATAATATTCTCCATATAATATTTTTGATAAGCCTCGACACCTTCATCTACTTTCTGTACACCGCTTTTATATTCGCTTACAGCTTTTTTAGCTGCTTTTAAACTATCTGCAAAGCTATTTAATTGCTGATATTTGACTTGATCATAGCCAAATGTTCTTTTATCATCTGATGTATATTCTCCTGTAAGCGAATTATTGATAGCACCCTGATATCTTTTACGACTCATATCATTAAATATTTGATCAAGCATTTGGTTTGCAGAATCGGGCGTAACAGCATATATTATGTCCTTGGGCAAAATAAACGTGATAGCATTCCATACAGTTTGGTCTCTATTGTATACAAATAAATCAAAAGCTGTAAGTAAACTTTTTAATAGCAAATCATTTTCATAATTCTGCATATAATATTCATTAATAAATACAGGATCATCACCGGCTGTGCTTATATCCATATTCACTCCACTAAAATCATTGCCTGCAATCAATTTCAAATCATCCGGTCTATTCTTAATAAGCGAATTCAATATGATTCTATTTGGTTCTTCATCAGAATTAATACTTTCAGGGTCAGTAACATTTATATTCAAGTTAACATTGATATGTTCATTTTTATCTTCTTTAAGAGTATAAAATGACATAATATCACCATAACTGTAAACGCCATTTTTAGTTCTACTATATGTTCTATAATAATATTCTGTTTCTGAAGCAAGCAACATTTTATCCGTACTGTAATCGCCGGTCATGCTCATATTGCCAACCACTATATATGATTTTTTACTTTCATCATTCCAAACTTCAAATCCATATTCTCCAACTTCATTAAGTGGATCTGAAATATATCCTTTAAGTAACGCTCCATAGTAAGTAACTTTATCTGCACCTATTGTGATTACAGTTATAGACGAACTAGCTGCATATACTATATTAAATGTAAAGCCACAAAGCATCATGACACAACCTATAATAATTAGTGAAATTCTTTTCATTGCACATCCTCCTCTATACTAAAAACAACACGGCATAAAGTATACTTTAGGACGGTTCCTGAAAGTCTTTTTATTTACTCAAAAATATATATAATTTAACCAAATTATATTGACAATAAAGTCATATTATGGTACAATTTTACCTATAAAGTCGAAAACAAAAACGACCGTCTTAAACTATACTTTAGGACGGTCTTAATTATTATGCCGGTTTACACAATATATGGCAAAGTTAAAAGCAGGACATTCGTCCTGCTTTCATTGTCAAAGGTATTATTTGTTTTCTTCTCGCATATCTCTATTGATATCGAATATATTGAGCTTAGTCATATCGAGGTGTTTTGACATAACGTCCACCATAGCGGCGAAGGTATCCATAGCGGTTATGAGAGTAACATCGCTTTCAACTGCGGTACGCCTTATCTTGAAGCCATCCGAACGCACATCGTTCGCCTTCTTGGGGATATCTACGGTGAGGTCTACAACTCCGCTTCGTATGGTATCTATTATGTTGGGCACGCCCTCGCTTATCTTCTTAACGACCTTGCACTTTATGCCGTTTTCATTGAGCACTCTTGCGGTGCCCTTTGTGGCAAGGAAGTTGCAGCCGAGCTCAACACAGCGCTTTGCTATCTCCATAAATTCCTCGTGCTCCTTGCTGGAGACTGTGGCAAGTATTGTGCTGCCCACCTTGGGAACGGTCATACCTGCGGCTATAAAGCCCTTGTAAAGAGCATTTTCGAGGGTCTTGCCCACGCCGAGAACTTCGCCCGTGGAACGCATTTCGGGACCGAGGCTTACCTCTACCTGCGGAAGCTTCTCGGTTGAAAATACGGGCACCTTGACTGCGACAACATCCGGCTCGGAGCCTATGCCCGTCTTATAGCCCATATCGGCAAGCTTTTCGCCGAGCATTACCCTTGTGGCAACATCTATAACGGGAACTCCCGTTACCTTTGTGATGTAAGGCACCGTTCTTGAGGAACGGGGATTTACCTCTATTATATTCAGCTCGCCCCTGAACTCTATGAACTGTATATTTACCATGCCCACGACCTTAAGCTCGATGGAGAGCTTCTTTGTGACATCCATTATCTGAGCCTTTATATCGTCGGAGATATGCTGAGGCGGATAGATGGATATACTGTCGCCCGAGTGGACGCCCGCTCTCTCGAGATGCTCCATTATGCCGGGTATGAATACGTCGGTACCGTCGCATATGGCGTCGACCTCTATTTCGCGTCCGCTGAGATAGCGGTCTATAAGCACGGGATTTTTGCTGTCCTTTTCAAATGCCTCTCTGAGGTAGAGTATGAGCTCTTCCTCGTTGTGCGTTATCTCCATGCCCTGTCCGCCGAGAACATAGCTGGGGCGCACAAGCACGGGATAGCCGAGGTTCTGAGCCGTTTCTATGCCTTCCTTAAGCGTCCACACGCCCTTGCCCTTGGGTCTGGCGATGCCAAGCTTTTCGAGAACGGCATCGAACTTTTCTCTGTCCTCCGCCTCGTCTATATGCTTGGGCAGAGTACCGAGAATGGGTATATGCATTTCGTCAAAGAAGCCCGCAAGCTTTATTGCCGTCTGACCGCCGAACTGGAGTATAACTCCGTCGGGCTTTTCGGTCTCTACAACATTGAGAACATCCTCTTCCGTAAGAGGCTCAAAGTAGAGCTTATCGGCTGTATCGAAGTCCGTTGAAACGGTCTCGGGGTTGTTGTTTACTATTATTGTTTCTATGCCCGCCTTCTTAAGCGCCATGATGGAGTGAACGGAACAGTAGTCGAACTCTATGCCCTGTCCTATCCTTATGGGACCCGAGCCTATAACCATTACCTTCTTTTTGCTGCTTACGACCACTTCGGTCTCGCTGTCGTAGCTTGAATAGTAATAGGGCGTTACGGCTTCGAACTCGCCCGCGCAGGTATCTACCATCTTGAATACGGGCATTATGTCCCATTTCTTTCTGAGGGCGTAAATATCGGGCGGTATGCAACCTATGAAGTTGCTTATAGCCTTGTCGGAGAAGCCAAATTCCTTGAAGTGTCTGAGGTTTTCCTCCGTGAAGTCCTCAAGCTTCATTGACTTTATGGTCTCCTCCATTTCAACTATTGCGGCTATCTTGGCTATGAAGAAGAGATCCATGCCCGTTATCTGGCATACCTTTTCTACCTTATAGCCTCGTCTTATCATCTCGGCAAGATAGAAAAGTCTTTCGTCATCGGGCTTTACGACTCTCTTTTTGAGCTCGTCAAGGCTCAAGCCCTTTGCGCTCTTTCTCTCCAGACCGTACTGTCCTATTTCAAGAGAACGCACGCCCTTTAAAAGAGCAGCCTCAAAGCTCTTGCCTATGGACATTACCTCGCCCGTTGCCATCATCTTGGTGCCGAGGGTTCTTCTTGCGCCGAAGAATTTATCGAAGGGCCACCTCGGGAATTTGAGTACAACATAATCTATTGTAGGCTCAAAGCAGGCGAAGGTCTTGCCAGTAACGGCATTCTTTATTTCGTCCAGATTGTAGCCGAGCGCTATCTTTGCGGCAACCTTGGCAATGGGATAGCCCGTAGCCTTTGAAGCAAGCGCCGATGAGCGCGACACTCTGGGATTTATCTCTATTACGGCATAGTTATAGCTGTTAGGATCGAGCGCAAACTGCACATTGCAGCCGCCCTTTATCTCGATAGAGTTGATTATATTTATGGCTGCGCTCCTGAGCATCTGATATTCCCTGTCCGAAAGCGTCTGAGCGGGAGCCACAACTATACTGTCGCCCGTATGTACGCCCACGGGATCGACATTTTCCATACTACAAACGGTTATACAGTTGCCTGCGCCGTCGCGCATTACTTCAAACTCTATTTCCTTCCAGCCCGCAATGCTCTTTTCTATGAGCACCTGACCTACTCTTGAAAGGTGCAGACCCTGGGTCGAAATTTCTCTAAGCTCCGACTCGTTTGAAGCTATGCCGCCGCCCGTACCGCCGAGGGTATAAGCGGGTCTGACTATTACGGGATAGCCTATCTTGTTGGCAAAGTCCACAGCCGATTCCACATCTGTAACGATGTCGCTGTCGACTATGGGCTGGTTAGTCCTCTCCATGAGCTGCTTGAAGCTGTCTCTGTCCTCGCCCTCCTTTATGGAGTCTATGGAGGTGCCTATTACCTTTACATTATATTTATCCAATATGCCCGAATCATAAAGCTCACAGCTCAGGTTAAGTCCCGTTTGACCGCCCATGCCCGCAATGATGCTGTCGGGTCTTTCCTTTTCGATGACCTTTTCAAGAAAATCTATTGTAAGAGGCTCTATATATGTGTAGTGCGCCATACCGAGGTCTGTCATGATGGTGGCGGGGTTGGAATTTACGAGCACTACCTCTATGCCCTCCTCCTTTATGGACTGACAAGCCTGTGTGCCCGAATAATCGAACTCTGCCGCCTGACCTATGACTATGGGACCCGAGCCTATAACCAGTACCTTTTTGATGGAATTGTCCTTAGGCATGAGCCTTCACCTCCTCAATGATCTTTAAAAATCTGTCGAAAAGCTCCTGTGTGTCAAGAGGACCGGGGCTTGCCTCGGGGTGGAACTGCACGGAGAATATGGGCTTTGTCTTGTGCCTTATGCCCTCTATGCTGCCGTCGTTTACATTTATAAATGTAGCCTCTACCTCGTCGGAAAGGTCGCTTACGACAAACTCGTGATTCTGACTTGTTATATAAACTCTGCCCGTCTTGAGATCCTTTACGGGGTGATTTCCGCCGTGATGACCGAACTTAAGCCTTGTGGTATTGCAGCCGAGAGCAAGGCTTATGAGCTGATGACCTAAGCATATGCCAAGAACCGGCATGCCCGTGTCTATGAGCTTTTTGACGGTATCAACGACTGTGGGTATGTCCTTGGGGTCTCCGGGGCCGTTGCCCAAGAATATTGCATCGGGCTTTACGGCAAGTATTTCCTCGACCGTTGAAAAAGCCGGGAATACGCTAAGCTTGCAGCCTCTCTTTTTGAGGTCTCTCAATATGCCCTGCTTTATGCCACAGTCAAGCACTGCAAGATGAGTGCCCGAACCGCTTATTGTATAGGGCTCGTCTATGGTGGTCTCCTTTACGGCATAGGCATTTGTGTAGGTATCGAACTTCTGCTTTATCTGACTTTGAGTGAGGTCGCCCACTCTGGTAGTGATGATGCCGCGCATAGTGCCGTTATCTCTCAACACTCTTGTGAGCGCTCTGGTGTCTATGCCTTCAAGTCCCATTATCTTGTTCTGATAAAGGAAGTCGTCTATATCCATTTCGCATCTCCAGTTGTTGGGGACATTGCACTTTTCGCGCACGACAAAGCCCTTTAGGAAGGGTCTTCTGCTCTCCATGTCCTCAAGATTGATGCCATAGTTGCCTATGAGCGGATAGGTCATTGTGACTATCTGTCCCGCAAATGAGGGGTCTGTGAGCGTTTCCTGATAGCCAGTCATACCCGTTGTGAACACTACCTCGCCCACGGTCTCCTTGATGTAGCCAAATGCATTACCCTTGAATCTAACGCCGTTTTCAAGTATAAGCTCTGCTTTAACGGTTTTTTTCATATTCAGATACATCTCCTTAAATCGTTTTTCATATCTATACACGCCTGTCTTGCGGCAAGAGCAAAGTTCTGCTCGTCTGCAAAGTAGGTCTTGTATTCATCCTTCATGTGCGCCGCTATTATTCCTCTGGAGGAATTGACTATGGCTCCGAGACCTTCGGAATTGAAGCATACCGCAAGGTCCTCCGCCTTTCCGCCCTGCGCGCCGTAGCCCGGCACAAGGAAGAAGGTGTGAGGCATTACCTCTCTGAGTCTCTTTGCCTGCTCGGGATGAGTTGCGCCCACAACAGCGCCCACGGAGCTGAAGCCGTAGCTGCCCATAGTGCTTTCGCCCCATTTTTCTATGAGAGCGCCTACCTTTTCATATATGGGCACGCCGTCCGTAAGAAGGTCTTGTATCTCTCCGCTGTTGGGATTTGAGGTCTTGGCAAGGACGAAAAGTCCCTTTTCGTATTTCTCGCAGTCCTTTAAAAACGGCGTTATGCTGTCCGAGCCAAGATAGGGATTGAGCGTTATGAAATCCTGAGCAAAGCCCTCGTATTCCATTCCTTCTATATTAACTCTGCCTATGTGTCCGTCGGAATAAGCCTCGGCAGTGGAGGCTATGTCGCTTCTCTTTATATCGCCTATGACTATAAGTCCCTTGCTCTTTGCATAGCGACAAGTCTTGTCATATGCCTTCAAGCCTTCTATGCCGTATCTTTCATACATGGCTATCTGGGGCTTTACGGCGGGAACAATGTCGAACACCGCGTCTATAATGTGCTTGTTGAATTTATACATTGCCTTTGCGGCAGCCTTTGGAGTGGTGCCGTATTTGGTGTAGTATTTTTCGGTAATGAAAGACGGTATATAGTTAAGTCTGGGGTCAAGTCCCACAACCGTCGGGTTCTCCGTAGCCTTTATCCTTTCTATAAGTCTGTCGATGATCATAGCCGTGCCTCCTTATTATCTCGTCAGTTTGCCGTTGTTCACTATAATTTCGCCCCCGCAGACGGTGTAGAGTATTTTTCCCTTTACATCTCTGCCGCCGAAGGGCGTATTTTTCGCCTTTGATACCATTTTGTCAACATCTATGGTGTATATATTGTCTATATCGGCTATTGCGATGTCCGCTGCCGAGCCTATGGAAAGCTGTCCCTTGTCTATGCCGAGTATTTCGGCAGGCTTGGCGGTCATCTTCATGAGCATTTCATCAAGCGATATAAGTCCGCTCTCCACAAGCTCCGTATAGGAAAGCGCAAAGCTTGTTTCAAGACCTATTATGCCGTTTGCAGCATTTTCAAACTCGCAGTTCTTTTCGTCTACATGGTGTGGCGCATGGTCCGTTGCAATGACCTCTATGGTGTTGTCCTTGAGCGCCTGCCTTACAGCCTCCATATTTTTCCTACTCCTAAGAGGAGGATTCATTTTATAATTAGAGTCGTAGTCGGTGATATCCTCGTCGCAGAGTGTGAAATGATGAGGCGTTGCTTCGGCGGTAACGGGAAGTCCGTGCTTTTTGGCATTTCTTACCTGTTCTATGCTGCCCTCCGTGCTTATGTGGCAGATATGGAGCCTACAGCCCGTTGCCTTGGCAAGTATGATATCTCTTGAAACTATTATCTCCTCGGAGTCGTCGCCTATCCCCTTAAGACCCAGTACAGACGCTCTGTCGCCCGCATTCATTGAGCCTTTTGCAAGGCTTATTTCCTCGCAGTGGTCGAATATGGGAAGACCGAACATTTTGGAATAGCGCATAGCATTTTTCATAAGCGCAGGGTCGGAAACGGACTTTCCATCCTCGGAGAGGGCACAGGCGCCCGCCTTAGCCATCTGTCCTATATCCGAAAGCTCCTCGCTTTGCTGATCCTTTGTGATGGCGCCTATGGGGAGTACATTTATGACCGCATCCCTCTTGGGAGAGAGCGCATACTCTATCATTATGGCGTTGTCTGTGACAGGGCTTGTGTTGGGCATGGTGCAAACGGTCGTGAAGCCGCCCATTGCTCCCGCTCTGGAGCCTGTGGCTATGGTCTCCTTTTTCTCAAAGCCGGGCATTTCCGC
>CANQVZ010000036.1 GCA_947627425.1 uncultured Clostridia bacterium
TATGACGAGAACTACTCAAAGTCAGCAGCAGCATCGCCCTACACATTCTTCTTAAAGAGCGACGCAACATTCAAGCTCTCACAGCATCACGACTGGAAGAGTGCAAATATCTGTAATGTAGACTATAAGTAATTTAATATATAATTTGTGAAATGATAATTTTTGAATAGTTTAATATGACTATCTAAGTTATAATTCATATAATTGCCAAAAGCGGCTCGCTCTCTGAAAACGGAGGGCGAGTTGCTTTTTATGCAAAAAAAATAAGCGCCTCATATTAACATAATGGAGGGCTTATTTTTTTGGATATTCGTTTTTGATATTGCTTGCTCCCGTAATGTAGTCAAGAGAAACATTATAATATCTGGCAAGTATCAAAAGACTGTCTACGGGTATTCTTGTCTTTCCGCTTTCATAGTCCGCATATGTTCTCTGACCTATGTGAAGTATGTCCGCAATATTCTGTTGAGTAAGAAAATTATACTCTCTTATTTCCCTTATCCTCTCGTTGTATTTCATACAATTCACCTCATTTTTAATTATAAGACAAATTATATTTTATATTGACAAATAGAGTTATATACTCTATAATGAAGACAGATAGAGCATATAACTCTAAATAATACATTTTATATTATCGAAGGGAGCAATAAGAATGGTTTACAAGAAATTTAGTTTTATTATTATGCTGGTATTTGTAACATTATTTATTAATATTAGCACTTTTGCGGATGATGTAAAAATCAATATTAACGGAAAAGAAATTTATACTTCTCAAAGTCCTGTTATAGAAAATGGACGAACGCTTGTTCCGTTGAGAGTTATTGGTGAAGATCTTGATTGTTCAGTTGATTGGGATAGTAATACAAAAACAGTTACTTTAAATAGTGGTTCAAATACAATTTCTTTGATTATTGGTAATGAACAAATCAATGTAAATGGCAAGGTAATTTTTATAGATTCTTCGCCTAAAATAATAAATGGCACAACAATGGTTCCCGTAAGAGCAATTTCAGAATTATTTGGTGCTAAAGTTGATTGGGACAGTGCAGCAAAGACTGTACTTATATCAACTGCTGAAAATTCTGTAAATGATAATTCGGATGAAACAATTGTAAACGATGATTCCGAGATAATAACAGAAAAAAGTCCTGAAACAACAACCGAAATAACGACAGAGAAAAAAGTTGAAACAACAACAGAGCTTGCAGTAAGCAAAATTACTCTCAGTAACGCTAATGTTAAAATTCAAAAGGGTGACAGCTTAAAACTTACAGCTAAAATCAAACCCTCAAATGCTAATACCAAAATTGTCTGGGAAAGCTCAGCACCTGACATAGTAAGCGTTACACAAGAAGGAAAAATTACCGCTTTGGTTGATAATGCATATGCTGTAATTACCGCAACAGCATCAAACGGTGGCGTATATGATCAATGTGAAGTTACCGTTGAAAAAGCAGGTACAAAAATAATATTACAAAATCATATACCTGAAGATTATGGTGATTTTAGGTATGACGGTACATTAAGTTCAAAAGTATCAATTAAATCCGTAAAATGGGACATTGAACCAAACAAATATCGTGAAACATCTTCAGCAACAGTTTATTTCAGCGGAACAAAAGAATATGATTACAGAGGACCTCAGCAAAGTTCTGCCTGTTCAGTCGGATGGAAGCTGTACGACAAAAATAATAATGTTGTAGACAGTGGAACAATGTATTCACCTGCTGTCAGTGTGGGAGAAAGTTTTACAAAAGAAATTCATATATATGATTTAGAGCCGACAACATATTATTTGAAGTTATCAAATACAAACTAAAAGAAAGGATGATTTTTTATGTTAAAAAAATTAGTATTGCTTTTATCTACAATAGTATTAAGCCTTATTTTAACTGCAAACTGTTTTGCTTATACTAATATGTACACCCCAACAAGCGGTATACCTGATTTTAGTGAGGTTACAGGTGCTAGGCTTATCAATAAAACTTATTTTGGCGTTGGAACTGTGTATGAATATGATATTGTTACTTCAAACGAGGCATTTCACAGATTTTTAAATATCTTGGCTGACAATGGATATATAAATTATATGCGTACAGAGGGACCCGATAGAGTAATTAATGGCTTTTTAAATGTTAATAAAAATTTGGAAGTAGATATTTCGCTCTCGGCTAACTATTATAATAATGAGTACATTATAATTGGTATTAAACCATTTTATTGATAAATTTTTTCCCACTTTCTCCCATTTTTGCTGAAATTTAAGTTATTATAAAATGCGGCAAACTGCAAAAGATATTATTATATCGGATACTGCAGTGTCGATATTTTAAATAGATATTCAAGTAAAAGGAGAGGAGGGCTATTATGAATATGAAAGTGCTCGACTATATCGCCTTAACTCTTGTTATTATAGGAGCCGTCAACTGGGGTCTTATAGGCTTCTTCCAGTTCGACCTTGTTGCGACTCTTTTCGGCGGTATGGATTCTATCATAAGCAGGATAATATATGCTCTTGTGGGACTTTCAGGTATTTATACTCTTACTTTCTACGGCAAAGTTGACAGTGATGTAGTTGTCGGCAGTCAGCATTAACTGTGAAAAATCGGATAGTGCCAATGGTCTTTTATTTAAAAGGCTGTTGGCATTATTTTTTTTAAATAAATTCAAGCACGGAATATAATACTAAAATGTTATATTTATTTCGTATATGAAAATTTTTAAAAATTTTTCATATATCATAATTTGCCATACAGTTAAAAAAATGCTATTATAAATAAAAAGTTATTCATATAAATCATATAGATAATATATGAAATAAAACAGGAGTACATAGTATGAAGCTTATATATAACAATGCCATTAAATTTATAGTACCTGTTATACTGGTTGTGATTTGGGTTATACTTAGCGGAAGCGGAAAATTTTCACCTCTTGTCATGCCTCCCGTTTCCTCAATATGGAAAGAGCTTGTAAACAGCATAACAAGCGGCATGATGTTCACCGATCTTTTTGTGAGTATTCTCATAGTTTTAAGAGGCTATATAATTGGCGTCTTGCTCGGTCTTGTGTTTGGTGTACTTATGGGAATTTTTACAAAAGTCAACAATCTGTTTTCCGGCACAATAAATGCTTTCAGACAGATACCTCCCCTTGCATGGATACCGCTGCTTATTTTGTGGGTGGGTATAGGAGATGCGTCAAAGGTAATTCTTATAGCTCTTGGTGTATTTTATCCCGTTCTTTTAAACACTATCAGCGGAATATCCGAGGTTTCCACAAGCTATCTGGAGTTTGCCCGTAACTATAAAATAAAGAAAAAGGATATTCTTTTACATATTTTGCTTCCGGGCGCAGTTCCCTCCGTCTTTGTTGGACTCAGGCTTGGTGCAGGACAGGCATGGATGGCTGTTGTAGCGGCTGAGATGATAGCGGCAACGGCGGGTGTTGGCTACAGAATAAATGCCGCAAGAAATCTTATGCAGACGGGACAAGTAATACTTTATATGATATTGATAGGTGTTGTGGGCGGACTTATGGATTATTTCCTCAGGAAAATAGAAAAAAGAGTTGTTAGGTGGAGGCAGGACTGATGAATGAACAGCTTAGAATAGAACATCTAAGCAAGAGCTTTTTGGTAAATAATGAAAAGCTGGATGTTCTTGATGACATTAATCTTAATATCGATAAGGGAGAATTTATAAGTATAATAGGTCATAGCGGCTGCGGAAAAAGCACATTACTCAAAATCCTTGCGGGGCTTACAGGCTATACTGTCGGAAGTGTAAAAATTGACGGCAAAGAGCTTAGGGACTCTGCCGATTCCGCAAAGTGCTGTATGATATTTCAGGATCACAGACTTCTGCCGTGGAAAACTGTTCGTCAGAATATAGCCTTTGGACTTTACGAAGACGACAAAAGCGAAGAAAATATAAATTCCTATATTGAAATGGTGAATTTAAAGGGCTTTGAAAATGCATATCCGCATCAGATATCGGGTGGTATGGCTCAGCGTACTGCAATTGCCAGGGCTTTGGTAAGAAAACCCGAGATACTTTTGCTGGATGAGCCGTTCGGCGCACTTGACGCTCTCACACGGATAGAAATGCAGAAAGAAGTGCTCAATATACGAAGCTATAATCATACCACAATGATACTTGTTACCCATGATATAGATGAGGCGATATACCTCAGCGACAGAATAATTGTCACTTCAAACAGACCTGCCGCTATAAAAAAGGAATTTAAGGTCGAACTGTCCAGACCGAGAATGAGGACAGATTCAGACTTTATGAGGCTTAAGTCAAAAATATTCAGGGAATTCTTTGATACCTATTCAAAGTAACTTGAGTATTATATATAAAAAAATATAAAAGGAGAAAATTAAAATGAAAAAAGCATTGAAAAAATTTATTCCGTTACTGTTTATAGGGGCGATCGCAGTAACAGGCTGTTCCTCACAGCAGGATGACAGCGCTCGGACAGACGAAAACAAAACAGTAAGAATAGGCTATGTTGACAGTGGAGCTTCATTTCCCAACGAGGTTCTTGCAGTGGCTATAGACCAAGGTATTCTTGATGAGGAGTTTACAAAGGCAGGCTACAGTGTTGAAGCAATACCGTTTGCAGGCGCAGGTCCCGCTATTAACGAAGCCCTTGTAAGCGGTGATATAGATATTGCTTCAACAGGCGATGTTCCCGCTATAATAGGCAAGAGCAACGGTATTGACACAGTGCTTATAGGCGCAGAGCTTAACTTCAATGACGCAGCGATAGCTGTTCCCGCTTCCTCGGATGTACAGACGGTCGAGGACTTAAAAGGCAAAACGGTTGCAACGCTTCAGGGTTCTTATATGCACAAGGTATTGCTTGATATGCTCGCAGACAGCAATATGACAATAGATGATATAAAGTTTACCAATATGACCTCACAGGACGCTTCGGCAGCGCTTGAAGCGGGAACTGTAGATGCAGCGGTCGTAGCAAATACACAGGAATGTGTGCTGAATGAATCAGAAAATGTAAGACTTCTGAAAAACTGCGATGGTCACGACGAATGGAAAGGCGGTCACTCAATTCTTGCGCGTACCGAATTTGTTGAAAATAACAGAGATGCCGCAAAGGCATACTTAAAGGCTGTTATTCGTGCCAATTCCTTTGCTGAGGAAAACAGAGACGCGGCAATAAAGGCGCTCTCGAAGTCAGGCACGTCAGAAGATAGCTTTGCCTTTCTTTTCCCCGAAAAGGTAAGCTTCAATGTCGATGGCAGCGACAATATTGTTACCGTATACGACGGAATAAAGGAGTTTTTGGCAAACAATCAGCTTATAAGCAACGATGTTGACATTTCGGCATGGCTCGACAAAACTATATTTGAAGAAGCCCAACAGGAAGTAGAGGAGGGTAAATAATGCCGCCCATCATAGACAAAGATAAATGCAAGAAATGCGGACTGTGTGCGCAGATATGCGGTCTGGATGTATATGGTCCTTATGAAAAGGATACTGTCCCTATAGTAAGATATCCTTCGGAGTGTTGGCACTGCAATGCCTGTGTTCTGGATTGTCCGGCAAAGGCAATAAAGCTGAAGCTTCCCTTGTCAATGCCTATCTTGTACAGACGTCTGAAAGGAGAAGACAATGATTGATGTAAAAAAACATATCATAGAAAGTGATGTGCTTGTTGTCGGCGGCGGTATAGGCGGTCTTATGGCTGCCATTGCGGCAGCGGATGGAGGCGCAGATGTAATTGTTGCCGAAAAAAGCGATACCAGAAGAAGCGGCTCGGGTGCAACGGGCAACGACCATTTTACCTGCTATATCCCCGAGGTACATCAATGCGGTATAGAGGTTATACTTGAGGAGCTTAACAACTCGCTTGTAGGCGGAAATGCCGACCCATATATACAGCTTAAATTTCTTTCACGCTCATTTGAGGTGGTACAGGACTGGAATAAGTGGGGTATAAATATGCAGCCGCATGGAGAATGGGAATTCAACGGTCATGCTTACCCCGGCAGAAAAAGAATTTTTCTTAAATATGACGGTTATAACCAGAAAGAAGTGCTTACTAAGGAAGCACTTAAACGAAATGTAAGAATAGTAAACAAAACGCCCGTTACGGATTTTCTTACATATAACGGCAGGATAGTAGGTGCCATAGGCATAGATATCACAAAGGAAGAGCCTGAAATTGTGATTTTCAAGGCAAAGGCAGTTATATCTGCAACAGGAAATACAAGCAGACTTTATCCGTCAATAACTCCGTCACAGCTTTTCAATACAGGTCACTGTCCCAATAACACGGGAGCGGGCAGGGCTGCCGCATACAGAGCGGGTGCAAAGCTTATAAATCTTGAGATACCTAATACGCATGCGGGACCAAAGTATTTTGAACGCTGCGGAAAGGCGACATGGATAGGCGTAATAAGTGATGTCATGGGCAATTCTATAGGTCCCTTTGTAGATAAGCCCACAAAGGAGCTGGGAGATATTACAGCCGATGTGTGGCATTCAGTCTTTACGGATAAAATGCAGGATGGCACAGGTCCCGTGTACATGAACTGTACCGAAACCTCGAAGGAGGATATGGATTATATGCTCTGGGGTCTAAAGTGCGAGGGCGATACCTCTCTTATAGACGCTCTTGATGATGCCGGAGTAAGCCTTAAAAGGGATATGGTGGAGTTCACAAAATATGAGCCTATACTTGTAGGCAGAGGAATAGAAATTGACGAATTCGGCAGAACAAGTGTTGACGGTCTTTATTCTGCCGGCGATGAGGTAGGCAATTTCAGATGTGATATTTCGGGAGCTGCCGTAATGGGCAGATTTGCGGGCGAACACGCTTCGGGCTATGTTAAAGATGTAAATAATGATGGCATAGACCTTTTCAGTCATAAAACAGTGCTTGAAGCACAGAAGTTTTATTCAAGGCTTTACGAAAACAAGGGCAGTTCAACATGGGAGGAGTTCAATCATGGTATACAGTCAATATTAGACGACTATGCCGGCATACGATATGTGCGCTCAAAAACTCTTCTCGAATCCGGTCTGGAATATCTTGACCACCTTGAGCAAAAGGCAAAAAATGAGCTTATTGTAAATAATTCTCACGAGCTTATGAGAGCTTTGGAGTGCTTTGTTCTGCTCCAGATAGGACGGCTTATATGTCTTACGGCGCTTGAAAGAAAAGAAACAAGAGGTATGCACAAGCGTTCCGATTATCCCTTTACAAATCCGCTTCTTAACAAAAAATTCCTTACAATACGCCGTCTTGAAAATGGTAAAAATGAGCTTGAATGGCGCGATATGAGAATTAATTAAAAAGCATCCCCGATTTTTCGGGGATGTTTTTGTATGTCTTAGTCCTCTTTCATTTCAATATGAACGGGCTTTAAGTTCCAGATTTCATCGGCATATTCCTTTATTGTTCTGTCCGATGAGAACTTACCGCTGCAAGCGGTGTTAAGTATAGCCATCTTAGCCCACTTTTCCTTGTCCTTGTATGCCTCGTTCACCTTTTCCTGAGCCTTTTCGTATGCCTCAAAGTCCTTAAGAACGAAGTATTCGTCGGGTCTTGCACCGTTGTAGCCGTTTAAGAGAGCGTCATATATCTCTCTGAAAAGCTCTGTATTTTCATCGAGAGTACCGTTTATGAGCATATTCATAACGCCTCTTACATCGGAATTCATGTTGTAAATATCCCAGGGATTGTAGTCGTTCCTTGAATACTGCTCTATTACCTCGTCTGCCTTCATACCGAATATGAATATGTTGTCCTCTCCGACTTCTTCGAGTATCTCTACATTTGCGCCGTCAAGCGTACCTATGGTAACTGCGCCGTTGAGCATAAATTTCATATTTCCGGTACCGGATGCCTCCTTTGAAGCCGTGGATATCTGCTCCGAAAGGTCTGCCGCGGGTATAAGCTTTTCCGCAAGGCTTACTCTGTAGTTCTCTGCAAATATAACCTTTATCTTGCCCTCTATTGTTTCGTCGTTGTTTACAAGGTCTGCAACGGAGTTTATAAGCTTTATTATGAGCTTTGCTCTCCTGTAGCCTGCCGCAGACTTTGCGCCGAATATGAATGTTCTGGGCACTATGTCAAGTCCGGGATTAGCCTTAAGCTTGTTGTAAAGGCTCATAACATGGAATATGTTCAAAAGCTGCCTCTTGTATTCGTGGAGCCTCTTTACCTGTATGTCGTATATGGATTCGGGATTTATCTCTATGCCCATGTTAGCCTTGAAATAATCCGCAAGAGCGACCTTGTTTGCCTTCTTTATGTCCATGAATTTCTTTCTGAACTTCTTGTCCTCGGCAAGAGGCACAAGCTTTGAAAGCTCCGAAAGATCAGTGTAGAAGCCGTCGCCTATTTCCTTTGTGATAAGCTTTGCAAGCTCGGGATTGGCATGACCAAGCCATCTTCTCTGTGTTATGCCGTTTGTCTTGTTGTTGAATCTTTCGGGATAAATCTCGTAGAAATCCTTAAGCTCCTGATTTTTAAGTATCTCCGTGTGCAGAGCGGCAACGCCGTTTACGGAGTGGCTGCCTACTATGGCGAGCCATGCCATTCTTATCTGACCGTCCGCTATTATAGCCATATTCCTTATCTTTTCGGGATTATGACCGAACTTCTTTATAAGGAAATCGCAGAATCTCTTGTTTATCTCCTCAACTATCATGTAAATACGGGGAAGAAGCCTTGAGAAAAGCTCTATAGGCCACTTTTCAAGAGCCTCCGACATGATGGTGTGGTTAGTGTAAGCGCAGCACTTCTTTGTGATCTCCCATGCATCATCCCACGGCACATCATGCTCGTCTATGAGCAGACGCATAAGCTCCGCAACCGCAATACTCGGATGAGTATCATTGAGCTGGAAAGCATATTTTTCGGGAAGAAGCGAAAAGTCCGTGCCGAATTTCTTTACAAACTTGTTCATTACTCTCTGCAATGTAGCAGAAACGAAGAAATACTGCTGACGAAGTCTAAGCTCCTTGCCTGCGTAGTGCTCGTCTGCGGGATAGAGAACATCCGTAAGAGTTTTGGCAAGGTTTTCCTCCTCCACTGCCTTGTGGTAGTTGCCCTCATTGAAGCTCTTGAGGTCAAATTTGTTCTTTGCCTCAGCATCCCAAAGTCTTAATGTATTTACAGTGTTGTTGCCGTAGCCTATAACGGGGTAGTCATAGGGAATGGCGATAACCGACTGGTAGTTCTCCTGCTCGAACTTATACTGTCCGTCCTCCTGCTTGACTGCCTTTACATTTCCGCCGAACTTGACCTCAACGGCATATTCCTGGCGCTTAACGCCCCACATATCGCCGTCCTGGAGCCAGTTGTCGGGAGCCTCTATCTGGTAGCCGTTTTCTATTCTCTGCTCAAATATACCGTAGTGGTATCTTATACCACAGCCGTATGCAGGGAGCTCCATAGTAGAAAGCGAATCAAGGAAACAAGCGGCAAGTCTACCAAGACCTCCGTTTCCGAGACCGGGATCTCTTTCGACCTCTTCGAGAAGGTTATAGTCGATATCAAGCTCATTCAATACTTCCTTTACATCATCGAGCATCGTCATGTTAAGTATGGCATTGCCCAAAAATCTACCCATAAGGAATTCCATTGAAAGATAGCACACTATCTTGCAGCCTGTTTTGTCGTAGGTCTCGTGTGTTTCGAGCCACTTGTCGGTCACATAATCCCTTATAGTGAATACAAGCGCCTCATAGAGCTGTTCCTTTGTGGCGGTCTCGATAGTCTTGCGGGATAATGTCTTTACATTAGCCGCAAGCTTTTTCTTAAACTCGTCTTTGTTGATCCTCATTTTTTGCATCTCCATTTCTTTAAAGATTTATTATAAAATTATTCATCAGTGCCTGCCTTTAATTTTTCAGCCTGCTCTGTTGTTATCAATGCATCCATAACATCGTCAAGGTCTCCGTCTATTATGGAATCCAGCCTGTGGAGCGTAAGTCCTATTCTGTGGTCGGTAACTCTGCCCTGAGGATAGTTGTATGTTCTTATCCTCTCATTTCGGTTGCCTCTGCCTATCTGACTCTTTCTCTCGGCTGCGACCTCGGCGTGCTGTTTTTCCTGCTCCAGGTCGTAGAGCTTGCTCATAAGCACCTTAAGCGCCTTATCCTTGTTCTTGAGCTGACTTTTTTCGTCCTGACAGGATATAACTATGCCTGTGGGTATGTGCGTGAGCCTTACTGCCGAATCTGTGGTATTTACACACTGTCCGCCGTTTCCGGAGGCTCTGAACACATCAAATTTGCAGTCGTTCATGTCCAGCTTGACATCCACTGCCTCGACCTCGGGCAAAACTGCCACAGAAGCTGTGGAGGTGTGTATCCTGCCTCCCGATTCCGTTGATGGTATCCTTTGTACTCTGTGAACGCCGCTTTCGTACTTTAGCCTTGAGTATGCTCCATGACCGTTTATCATGAACGATATCTCCCTGAAGCCTCCCGCCTCGCACTCGTTGGCGCTCATTACCTCCGTTTTCCAGTGCCTGCGCTCTGCGTATCTTGTGTACATCCTGTAAAGATCGCCCGCAAATATATTTGCTTCATCGCCGCCTGCGCCGCCTCTTATCTCCACAATGACATTCTTGTCATCATTGGGGTCCTTTGGGAGCATAAGCATCTTAAGCTGTATTTTTGTGCGTTCAAGCGTTTCCTCGGCAGCTTTAAGCTCCTCCCTTGCGAGAAGCCTCATATCCTCGTCGCTGTCCTCCAGCATTTCCTTAGCCTCGGCAATGCTTTTTTCGGCGTCCTTATATTCTCTGTATTTATTAACAATGGGTGAAAGCTCACTGTGTTCCTTCATGAGCCTTCGCCATTCCTCATTGTTGCTTATTATGTCGGGATCGTTTATCTTGTCGGATAAGTCTATAAATTTTCTTTCCAATTCCGCTAATTTTTCCGGCATAAGTTATTACCTCCGCTCAATGGATAAATGCTATTTTAACATATTTTATGACCGATTACAACCCTATCAAGCCCCGAAAGGTCTTTGTTTACAGAAATTTCATCAAAATTATTTATTTTCATAAGCTCGCTTACGGCGCTGCCCTGATCATAGCCTATTTCAAGAATAAGCGCGCCGCCCTTGTTCAGATGCTTGGGCGCTTCTCTTGCTATGACCCTGTAAAAGTCCAGTCCGTCCTCTCCGCCGTCAAGCGCCGTGATAGGCTCGTGATCCCTCACTTCGGGCATAAGCGTTTTTATGACATCTCTTTTTATATAAGGCGGATTGGATATTATGACATCAAATTTATCCTTTATATCCGAAAATAAGTCGCTTTTTACAAATACAACATCCACATCGTTTTTTTTGGCGTTTTGTCTTGCCGTATCCAGAGCGCTTTGGCTTATGTCCGTGGCTGTGACCTTTGTATCCGTATATTTTGCTATACTCACCGCTATTGCTCCAGATCCCGTGCCTATGTCAAGCACGGTGCGGTATTTTTTGCTTTTTATTATCTCTATTGCCTTTTCCGTGACGGTTTCCGTGTCATTGCGCGGTATGAGAGTGCTTTCGTTTACATCAAACTCCAGCCCCATAAATTCACAGCTCCCGAGAATATACTGCATAGGTATTCGGGAGAGCCTTTTTTTGAGCATATCACATATACAGTCGTTCTCTTTTTCGTCTAGCTCCCTGTCGGGATAGGCGAGAAGCAAGGCTCTTGTCATGCCCGTTGCCTTGCCGACTATAAGCTGAGCGTCGAGAAGGGCAGAGGGGATATTGCTTTCTTCAAGCCTTTTCTTTACCTCAATTACAGCCTCTTTCGCCTTCATTTTCGCCTTCCTCCTCAAGAACGCCCTTTAAAGAGGCTATCGCCACTTCGAGCATACTGTCGTCGGGTTCCTTTGTGGTTATGAGCTGCATTGCGATACCGGGTGCGCTAACTATATTCACAAGCCAATTGTCATGCCTGCCCGCCCATCTTATGACCTCGTATGAAAGTCCTGCGATAATGGGTACGAGTATTATTCTGGACACTATCCTAAGCCAGAAATTATTGGTATTTACAAACAGAAAAACTATAATGCTTATTATCACCACTATAACAAGAAAGCTTGTTCCGCATCTTTTGTGGAAACGCGTTGACTGTCTTGCGTTTTCAACAGTAAGCTCCTTGTCGGATTCAAAGCAGTTTATTGTCTTGTGCTCCGCTCCGTGGTACATAAATACTCTTTTTATGTCCTTCATCTGCGACACCAGTATCATATATCCGAGGAATATAAGCACCTTTATTATGCTTTCTATAGCTCCCCTGACGGCGGGATCATTGCCCAGAAATTTGTTTATCCAGCCGCCCAGCACGGTGGGCAGGAGCATAAAAAGCCCAATACACAAAATTATGGATATGAATACGCTGAAATATATTATATAGTCTGTGAGCTTATCGCCGAATTTCTTTTCCAGCCACATTTCAAACTTGCTGTCCTTGTCGTATTCTATATCGTCAAGTCCCGCAAGCTCCGCAGACTTCATTGTTACCTTCATGCCCGTCACAAGAGAATCCACAAATGCCGCCATGCCTCTGAATATCGGCAGTCCCCATATGAAGCATCTGTCCTTAGGCGAGCGTATTGCAGTCTTTACGGTCTTTATCTCCTTTGAAGGAGTCCTGACGGAAAGAGCATACATATTTTTGCCCCTCATCATAACGCCCTCTATGACCGCCTGACCGCCTATTCCCTTTCCTATATTACAACTCTTTTTTTTGCGCATATTTACCCTCCGTTTATCTGTATATACCCTGATTGAATGCAGAAGTTATATCGCTGATTTTGGTGTTCAATTCCTTTGCCTTGTCGTATAATGCGCCTATTTCAAGCGAAGCCGCATTATAGTTAAGGCTGCCGTCGGTCATGTCATATATAAGCTTGCAAAGCGAGTGCGCTATGTCCAAAGCCTCTCCCGTCAGCTTGTTCAGCTGCGAATACTGTTCGGGTACCTCCATGCTTTTGAGCTTGTCATAAGCATCGTCTATATCCTCTAAAGCGTTTTCGGCTTGTATCTTTATGCTGTCAAGCCTCTGGCTTATGTTTCTTGATGTAAGGGCGTCGAGCGATTTGAAAAGAGTATTTACTCTGTCAAGTCCGTCCAATATGGAGGAATATTCCTTTACATAGTCGTCCATGCTTATTGCGACCTGATTTTTACGGCTGCTGTTTACATATATGGACTTTGTGTTTGCGTCCCATGTTACAACAGCGCCCGTGCACTCCGCAACAGCCCTTAGGGGTATCATGAGCGAACCGTTTATTATCTGAGCGGGCACATCCAGAGTGATGCTTCTGTTGTCCGCCTGCATAGTCTTATGTCCGCTCCTTATAGTTATAGTCTGCAAAGGATTTGATATTGTGCTCGTCTTTGTGTTCGGCTCCCAGGCGATGGAATATCCCATCTTTTCAAATATGCCTCTTAAGGGTATGAGAGTTCTTCTGTCCACAACGGTGGGTGCCTGCGATGTAAATTTCACTTCATCGCCGTTGAGATATACCCTTATTTTTTGAGTATTGTTCTCTGCGCCGTATGCAAAGGGGAGCATAAGAGTACCTGTGAAATACAGTGCCGAAAGAAATAATGCAATTTTTTTCTTCATTATTTGATCACTCCTTATCCAATCATTTTAACATAAAAACATATTTTATTCAACAAATTTTTGACGCCCGCGCTTTTTTCGTCGAGTTATACTAAAAAAGTGACTTTTCACATTATTTTTTATAATACATATACTGTAATTAAAACTGAAAAAAGGCGGTGATCAAATGCAAAATGCCAATAATTCGATAACTATGTCAGCTGATGTCTGTACACCGTATGAAACGGAGATAACGCCCGATTCTCTTGCAAGGGCGTATGTGCCTGTACAGAAAATATGCAGTTATTTCAAGCCCGCTCAGGGACTTGTAAACGGAACAATATTTCCGGGATTATATAAACCGTTCGGTTGTAAGGAGGCATAACATGAGCGAACAGGAATTGTTAAGAAAGCTTACTGTACTGGATTTTATGGCTGTAGATCTTCAGCTTTATCTCGATACACATCCCGACGATACGGAGGCGGTGGAAAAATATAACTCCGTTATAAAAGATGCCGATATGCTTAGAAGTCAATATGAAAAAATGTACGGTCCTTTGTTCTCCTTCCGTTCCTATAACCACGGAGATACCTTCAAATGGGTCGGAAAGCTGTGGCCGTGGCAGGCGGAGGCAAATTTCAATATTAAAGATGTTGAAAAGGAGGACAACTAAATGTTTATATATGAAAAAAAGCTTGAATTTCCCGTAAAGATAAAAAAGACCGACCCAAAGCTCGCGGGACTTATTATATCGCAGTTCGGCGGTGCTGATCGTCTTTGGCTATACTTTTTACTGCATAAAAAAAGTCTGCCCTTCGGCAAACCTTTTTAAATATCGCTTTTGATATTAAACCGTTCTCTCAGCCTTTTTCTTATATTGTCCTCGGCAGCCATTATTTCCTCGGCGGATATATCGCTTTCCGCTTTTTCTGTGCCGTCGGGAAAAACAAACACTCTTTCAATAGATAATTCCTTCATGTTAAAAAAGCCTTTTTTTATTATTTATTCCTATGTTCAAATATCAATTACAAAATAATTATTTTTTAGGCGGTCTTTCGCCGAAATACTGATAATAATCCGTCTTGACATTTCCGTTGAAAAGCTTTCTTTTCCTGTCGGCTTTTCTGCCGTATAATCTTTCAAAGCCCTCGTGAGATGTTATGAAATAAGCCGACCATGTTTTGTTTTTGTTAAAAAGTCTTCCCATATCCCTGTAAAGCCTTTCCACGTCGTCAAGCTCGCCCATTCTTTCGGCATATGGCGGGTTTGTTACGCATACGCCGTAGTCGCCCATGAGCTTAAGCTTGTTGAAAGGTATCTGTTCGAAGGCTATGCAGTCGTCAACGCCCGCATTTTCCGCGTTTACCTTAGCTACCTCTATGGCGTGGGCGTTTATGTCGGATGCATATATTTTAAGCTCCGTGTCGTAGTCTATGTCGGAATATGCCTTTTTTCTTTCCTCCTGCCATACCTCTTTTGGCACAAAGTCCCAGCTTTCGGCGGCAAATTTTCTGCTTATTCCGGGAGCAATATTCCTGCCTATGAGCGCCGCCTCTATTGCTATTGTGCCCGAGCCGCAGCAGGGGTCAAGGAATATTCTTTCCTTGTTCCAGTAGCTAAGCTGTACAAGAGCCGCCGCCATCGTCTCCTTAAGAGGCGCTATCACCTGTCCGTGTCTGTAGCCTCTCTTGTGGAGCGAGGGACCCGATGTGTTAAGCGTTATGGTCACCACATCCTTAAGCAAAGCCGCTTGAACGGTGTATTCGGCTCCCGTCTTGGGGAATCTGCGCATATCGTATCTTGTCTGAAGCTTTTTGACTATCGCTTTTTCAACTATGGACTGACAGGCAGGCACGCTTGAAAGCTGTGATTTTATGGACTTTCCCGTTATTATGAAATTTCCGTTTTTGGGTATCAGCTCATCCCATTCAAGGGCGAATGTGTTGTCAAAAAGCTCCTCGAATGTGACCGCCTTGAATCTTCCTATCACCATGAGCACCTTGTCGGCGGAACGCAGTCTGAGGTTGGCTCTTGCCATTCCGTAATAGTCTGTTTCAAACTCAACATAGCCGTCCGAAACATTTACGTTTTCAAATCCCATATCCTGTATCTCTCTTTTTACTACTGCCTCCAGTCCGAAGGTAGTCGTTGCCTGAAGCTTTATTTTTTTCATATTTTTCTCCCGTTTGTTTATTTATTTTTCTCTATGATAACAGTATAACTTTTTTTCTCATTTTTTGCAATTGGAATTGATTATTTTTTTAAAGTGTTGTATACTAAAAGTAATAATGTTTTTTTACAACTACTTCAAGCGAGGTCTTTTATGTACAGAATACTGAAAACCGAGGGAATGGCAAAAAGGGGAGAGCTTAAGACTGTTCACGGCACTCTGCAAACGCCTCTTTTTATGAATGTGGGAACTGCCGCGGCAATAAAGGGAGCGCTCTCGACGGAGGATCTGAACAATATAAAATGCCAGATAGAGCTTTCAAACACCTATCATCTCCACCTGAGACCGGGGGATAAAATAATAAAACAGCTCGGCGGTCTGCATAAATTTATGGTGTGGGACAAGCCCATACTCACCGATTCGGGCGGTTTTCAAGTGTTTTCGCTCACCACTCTGAGAAAGATAAAGGAAGAGGGCGTTTACTTCAATTCGCACATAGACGGACGCAAGATATTTATGGGACCAGAGGAAAGTATGACAATACAGTCCAATCTTGGCTCCACCATCGCTATGGCTTTTGACGAATGTCCGCCGTCAAAGGCAGACAGAAGCTATATACAAGCATCTGTCGAAAGGACTACGCGCTGGCTTGAACGCTGTATAAAAAAGCTGGGAGAGCTTAATTTGCTTGATGACACAATAAACAAAGCCCAGCTTCTGTTCGGCATAAATCAGGGCGGCACGCTTAAGGACATAAGGATAGAGCACGCCAAGAGGATAAGCGAGTTCGACCTGCCGGGCTATGCCATAGGCGGACTTGCCGTGGGCGAGAGTCATGAAGAGATGTATGAAACTATAGAAAATGTAGTGCCTCATCTCCCGAAGGACAGACCAACATATCTTATGGGCGTGGGAACTCCCGCAAACATATTGGAGGCGGTCGACAGGGGCATAGACTTCTTTGACTGCGTTATGCCCGCAAGGAACGGACGGCACGCAAATGTATATACCAACAAAGGAAAGCTCAATATGCTTAACGCCAAATATGAGCTTGACGATACTCCCATTGATGATGAGTGCCAATGTCCGACCTGTAAGCGCTACAGCAAGGCATATATAAGGCATCTTTTCAAGGCTAAGGAAATGCTTGCCATGAGACTTTGCGTCATACACAATCTCTATTACTTCAACAATCTTATGGAGGAGATACGGTATGCGCTCGACGAGGGAAGGTTTGCGCAGTATAAAAAAATGAGACTTGAGGGTTTCCTTGAAAATGACAAAAAATAATTTACATACATAGAAAGGATATAATTATGGCTATCAAAAGAGTTTTTGTTGAAAAAAAGAAGGGCTGCGATATAGAGGCAAAACAGCTTCTTGCCGATATAAGAGAAAATCTGGGCGTAAAGGCTCTTGAGGACATGAGGATACTTGTGCGCTATGATGTGGAGGGCATGAAGGAGGTCAACTTCAAAATAGCCGAAAAGACCGTTTTTTCTGAGCCTCCCGTTGACATTCTCTACAGCGAGACCTTTCCGGCAGCCGAGGATGAAATTTTCTTCGGCATGGAATATCTGCCGGGTCAGTACGACCAGAGAGCGGATTCCGCAATGCAGTGTATACAGATAATAGGCGGAAACTATGAGGCAATAATAGCCTGCGCCAAGATATTTGTGCTCAAGGGAAGGCTTACGGCGGACGATGTGGAAAAAACAAAGAACTACTGCATAAATCCCGTGGATTCAAGAGAGGCGTCCGCAGATAAGCCCGATACGCTCAAAATGAAGCTTACGATACCCGAGACCGTTGAAACTATAGACGGCTTTATAACCATGAGCGAGGACGAGCTTTTAAAGCTGCGCGAAACATTGGGACTTGCCATGAGCGAGGCGGATATAGTATTCTGCCGCGAATATTTCAGAGATACGGAGAAAAGAGATCCCAGCATAACGGAGATAAGAGTTATAGATACCTATTGGTCGGATCATTGCCGCCATACCACATTTGCCACAGCCATAACGGATGTGAGCTTTAAGGACGGAAAATATAAGCCCATGCTTGAGGAGGCTTATAAGCTCTATAACGACCTTAAAAAGGAGCTTGGCAGGGAGGATAAGCCCCGCTGTCTCATGGATATAGCCGTAATGGGCATGAGAGCATTAAAGGCTCACGGCAAGCTTGCGGATTTTGACGAGTCCGAGGAGATAAATGCGTGCAGTATCGTTGTACCCGTGGATGTAGACGGCAGAACAGAGGACTACCTCATAATGTTCAAGAACGAAACACACAACCACCCCACGGAAATAGAGCCCTTCGGCGGCGCTGCCACCTGTATAGGCGGCTGTATAAGAGATCCGCTTTCGGGCAGAAGCTATGTTTATCAGGCAATGCGCGTTACGGGCGCGGGAGATCCCACGGTTCCCGTAAAGGATACGCTCCACGGCAAGCTCCCTCAGTCAAAGCTTGTGCGCTCTGCGGCTCACGGCTACAGCTCCTATGGCAATCAGATAGGTCTTGCCACGGGACAGGTAACGGAGATATATGATGAGGGCTATGTTGCCAAGCGTATGGAGATAGGCGCGGTTATTGCCGCCGCAAGGAAGTGTGATGTTATAAGAGAGAGACCGCAGAAGGGCGATGTCATAATCCTCACCGGCGGAAGAACGGGCAGAGACGGCTGCGGCGGAGCAACAGGCTCGTCAAAGGAGCACAACGAGGAATCCATACTCACCTGCGGAGCAGAGGTGCAAAAGGGCAACGCGCCTACTGAAAGAAAGATACAAAGACTTTTCAGAAACCACGAGGTCAGCCGTATGATAAAGCGCTGCAATGACTTCGGCGCAGGCGGTGTGTCCGTTGCCATAGGTGAGCTTGCGGACGGACTTGAAATAAATCTTGACCTTGTACCCAAGAAATACGAGGGACTTGACGGCACGGAGCTTGCCATATCCGAGTCGCAGGAAAGAATGGCTGTAGTAGTAAAGCCCGAGGATGCGGAAAGATTTATAGAGCGCGCCAATGAGGAAAATCTGGAGGCGACCGTCGTTGCGGAGGTCACGGATGACAGAAGGCTCAGGATGTTCTGGAACGGCAGGGATATAGTAAATATTTCAAGAGATTTCCTTGACACCAACGGCGCTATGCAGTATACAAAGGTAGCCGTGGAACAGCCCAACGGAAAATACAGCGAGGGCGTTTACACGGGCAGCGTAAAGCAACAGTGGCTTGCCGCTTTATCCGATCTCAATGTGGCTTGTCAGAAGGGTCTTTCGGAGCGTTTCGATTCTACCATAGGCGCAGGCACGGTGCTTATGCCCTTCGGAGGCAAGAATCAGCTTACGCCCATAGAGGCTATGGCGGCAAAGGTGCCCGTGTACGAGGGCGATACCAAAACAGCTACGCTCATGAGCTACGGCTATAATCCTATGGCGGCAAAGTGGAGCCCGTATCACGGAGCGGTATATGCCGTTGTGGAGTCCGTTGCAAAGATAGTTGCTTCGGGCGGAAGCTATGACGGCTGCCGTCTTACGTTCCAGGAGTATTTTGAAAGACTTGGAGATGCTCCGGAGAGATGGGGCAAGCCCTTCAGCGCTCTTTTGGGCGCTCTTACGGCTCAGATGAAGCTTGGCACAGCCTCAATAGGCGGCAAGGACAGTATGTCGGGTACATTCAAGGATATGGATGTACCGCCAACGCTTGTTTCCTTTGCCGTAAATGTTTCGGACATAGACACAGTTATTTCTCCGGAATTTAAAAACACAGACAGCGCGCTTGTCAGGATAACTACAAGCTATGATGAATACGATATTCCCGACTTTGATGAGCTTATAAAGAATTTTGAGCTTGTAAGCGGACTTATAAAGGATAAAAAAGCAGTTTCCGTTCATACCGTGGGTATAGGCGGTATAGCCGCAGCCGTCAGCAAAATGGCTTTCGGCAACGACATAGGCGCAGTGATAAACGATGATGACCTCTTTAAGAGCGGTTACGGCTCATTTGTGCTTGAAATACCTAAGGGCGTGGATATCGAAAAGGAGCTTAAAGGCTGTAATTATAAGGTAATAGGCAA
>CANQVZ010000037.1 GCA_947627425.1 uncultured Clostridia bacterium
AAAATCTTCTCTCAGCATGGTTTTTTCTACCTCTTTCCAAGGCATACGTATCATCTCCTTCGTATGCCTTTTATTATGTTAAATTTTGTAAACCATGTGCTTAGACATTTTGTAAACTATGTTATCATACTATACAAGAAGTGCGCACTTTGTTATAATTGATTATCCGGGAGCTTAGACGCTCGCGTTCATGGCTATTTTAAGGACTGCAATTGCGTCCTCACGAGTTATAGAGCCGTCATTGCCCGAAACATCGGCAGCGCTTTTTATAAACGTAGCGTCGCCTAAATCTACGTTCGTGGCAAATTTGAGCGTTAAAATAGCGTCCACAAGAGTCACCTTACCGTCGTTGTTCACGTCACCCATGGTAAACGGAAGCATGTAAATCGTATTGAACGTTATTGTTTCGGCGGCAAGTTCTTCGTCGGTCTTAAGCGAATATGTGTCGGTGTTATGATCGTATTTTACATTGGTGAATGACGCCGATATGCGTGTTGAAGAGGTGTCAATAATGTATGTCCACGTTTTTTCTCCGTCGATAAGTGCGCTGCCGTTATTCTCGCTTACGGTGTATTTATATTCGCCGCTTTCCATCAAAGCCCTGAAATCCGCCACCGTCATTGACTTATAGGGGAAGTCGGGATCAAGGGAAGGACGATCGCTGTCTTCAAGGTCGGATGGACTGTAGTACATGATATGCCGGATCGTTCCGCTTTCGTCTAAATAGAAATAGAAGATAACTCTGTTGATCCTCAGCATGTAGCATGTCTCTCCGGGCTCGGCGCCGGACCGCTCGGTATAGTCGACTATTCTGGAATAGAAGCCATATTCGTCTCGATTTGCAAATTCTTCAATGCAGCTGTAGTCCTTGCCAATGAAGTCGGAAAGCGTGCAGTCCGAGAAATCAAGAGAATTATTGTCGATGTAGTTAAGCATTAAACTCGATAAATGCGTGTTCATGCTGTCATTGGTAAGCTCGCTTCCGCTTTCGGATAAATATAGCAGATACACTCCCGACGGCGTTTTCAGCGTGATCCTTGCTCCGTCGATGACATACTTAAGTCCCGATGCCTTAAGCTCGCCCAAGGTAAACGTATAGTCATTTACAGCCTCTGAAACAGTCGGCTCAGTCTCAGTCCTTTTTGAAGCACGGCCGCAGAATACATTTGTTACCACCAACTCGTTTCCGCCGTCTGTGCCAAGCGACGCAGAGAACGGAAAACGTCCGATCTTTATTTCTACGGATTTATATTGCGGGCTCGTATCCGAGGTCACAGTGTAAGCAGTAAAGAAACTGTATTCGTCTCTCAGCTCTAAAAGTGCAGATTCCGGCTTGCCTATCAGGTCCTCAAAACATATCCCGGAAATATCGGGGAATGTATGGCCGTCGTATTCGCTGCTTGCCGAACAGGATCTTAGCAGAGTATCGTCGGTGATCTCGCCGTTGTCGCCGTTGTTATATGTGTTATACGAAAGATACAGTCCCGAAGGAGTTCTGAGATATACATCTGTAGTCGGATATCCGTAGTCGGCTCCGTAGTGATCATTATACATCTCCGCGCCGACCTGTTCGGCACAGCTTTCTATTTCCCGGTATGTCGCCCGCGAGTTGTATTGCAAACCGTCGGAGGTCATGGGGTGGCCGTCGGGAAGGCTGAAGGTCAGTCTGTAAGCCTTGTTTTCTCCCGTTAAGTAGTCGGGCATGAACTCCACATTGATATTTATGTACTGCCAGCCCATGCTTTCGTTGCTTGGATTTACCTGAATCATATATTGGTCGTCAGAAACTATATATTCTTCGCCCACGACCTTTTTCAGAGCCTCTTTTACCTCGCCATAAGTCTTTCCGACAAGCTCGGCAAGATATACGCCCGAGAAATAGTCTCCGCATGTGTCGCAGGTCAGAGGCTCGCCGCTTTTGCTGCTGTGCTTTTCGATCTTTTTCTTACGGCACCAGCAATCGCTCTCGGTCCAGTGTACGAAATCGTTATGCCCCTCGCTGCCTTCGAGAGTCCCATAGCTTTCGCATTTGTGCTTTTCGACAATATATACGGTAAGTCCGCCGTTTCTTGCAAGCTCGACATTATAATTGCCGTTTGCAAACTGCAAGCCGCAGTCGGACATATCTGCGATAATATGTCCCTCGCCCTGCCTAAATCCTTGAGCAAGAGCCTTTTCTACAGCCTGTTCGTCGGTGTCGGCAGTCGAGAAGTCAAATCCCGTCGAAAACAGGTCGGTGTTATAGACCGCGCAGTACGCCATCTCGTAGTCCCGGCCGGTGGGAGGGTTGTCGGTTTTCCATGCCCAATAATAAATTCTTGCGCAAAGAACACCGTTCTTCTTTACTTCGATGCAGTCGGTTATCGAATCCATGGGAGCAATATCCGGCTCAAGCGGAGACATATAATTTACTGTTTTTGCTTCATACCCCATATTGTTGAGCTTGGCGATAACTTCGGATTCCAAGCTGAAATGCATTCCGACGTAGGACGTTGCCATTGCAATTGTATCGGCATACGGTACTGCGCCCGCAGTATCTCCGATCAAAGGAGCGGCAGGAACAGCCGCAAATATGTTTACCGTAAGCGCCAGAACGGTCAGCAGTGCGGTGATAGACGCTGTCAATTTTTTCATATTGATCTCTTCTTTCTGCCCACAGGGCTTCTAGTATAATTTTTTGTAAAATATAGATAATATCATTATAGCATAGTCCCCACCCTTAGTACAAGTCAACAAAAAGAATTTTTACATATTTTGAAGAATTTTTTGTTTGTTGTAAACTGATCGTATAAAATCTACAAGGAGTAATAATACCGACGTAACAAATTTTCCCGTGACCGGGTCACGGGAAAACTAAATTGACAATACTTAACTATAATCATATAAATTATGACAAAAGGTTTATAAACAACTCAAAGGGGATAGTTACACAACTTTACTATCCCCCTGCTTGTATTTTATCGTTTAATATGTTATCTTTGTTATGCGGCATGTTGAAACAGTCTGCCTGCTGACTAAACAAAATCTTTAAAACATCGGTAAATAAGGAGTTGCCGCAATAAAACAGCATTTGCGGCAACCCCTTTATATTATTTCAAATTTTTGTTAAAGCAATATGATATTTATATCAAAAGGTTTGATTTATACCAATTAATATGCTAAAATTGTTATATGACATATTGAAAGGCAATTCTGCTCACAAAGCAGAATATTTCAACTCATTAGACACAGACTTTTTCAAACCCTTATTTTTTAGCATTTCATCACAACAATTAATATAAAGGAGAAACTATTATGAAAAGATGTTTAACAGCCATATTATCCGCAAGCATTATACTGTTTTGTATGACTGCCTGCAGCGACAGACAAATCGGAACAAATATAGACAAAGGCTCAGAGGAAGGAACCGTAGTGGTATATTCATCGCACGATGAGGGGCCCTTGAATGCAGGTGTGGATATGTTTAAGAAAAAATATCCCAACATAAAAGTAGATGTGGTAACAGGTGGTACGGGCGAGCTCTGCGGCAGAATAGCCAATGAAGCCGACGAGCCCATCGCGGATGTCATGTGGGGCGGCGGAGCCGATTCGCTTGAGGCTTTCAAGAAATATTTCGCACCCTATGTATGCGCCAATGACAAAGCCATAGATCCTAAATATAAAGAACCAAACGGGCTGTGGATAGGCGAAAGCCCTCTGCCTATGGTCATATTTTACAACAAAAAGCTCATAGAGGACAACAGCTTATATATCCCCCAAAGCTGGAGCGACCTTACAAAGCCCGAATGGAAGGGAAAGATAGCATACTGTCTGCCCTCAAATTCAGGCTCCGCATATACACAGCTTTGCACCATGCTCTTTGCTCACGGCGGAATTGAAAACGGCTGGGATTTCATAAAACAGTTCTATGATAATTTGGACGGAAAAATATTGGATTCCTCCGACAAGTGCCATGAAATGGTGGCAAGCGGTGATTTTTGTGTGGGACTTACATTTGAAAAGGCTGCCTTGCAGTATAAAGACGATCCGAATTTAGGTTTTATATATCCTAAAGACGGCACAAGCGCAGTGCCCGATGGCGTGGCTTTGATAAAAAATGCACCCCATGAGGAAAACGCCAAGCTTTTTATTGACTTCGTAACCTCAAGGGAGTGTCAGGAAGAACAGCATCTGGACTGGGGTCGCCGTCCAGTGCGCCCCGATATAAAGTTAGACGATGGACTTGCCCCACTCTCCGACATATTGACGGTGGAATATGACTTTGAGCAGGCATCCGACAACAAAGACGATATACTTAAAAAATTTGACGATATCGCAGCAAATTGAGTTATTCCATATATATGTCAACGAATAATATATGTGGATAAGAGCTGACTGTTCACTAGGCAGAATATTTTAACGATATCATAATTTAACTATACGGGAGGATAATACATATGAAAGGTTCAGAATGTAGATTGATTGAATATATGGAAGGCTCAAAGAAACGTTTTATCATACCTGTTTATCAGCGTAACTATGATTGGAATACAGAAAACTGTAAACAACTTTATAACGACCTTGTAGATGTAATAAAAAATAATAGAAAAAGCCATTTTTTTGGCAGTCTTGTATCTGTCTATGAGCCATCCGGAAGGAATACTGAATTTCTTGTAATTGATGGTCAGCAGAGATTAACTACTGTATCTCTACTGTTCCTAGCAATGTATAATTTAATTTCAAATGGCATTATAGTTCCAGAGGATGTATCACTTGGAAATCAAATTTATGATGATTTTCTTGTTGATAAGTATCAACCAAAAGATACTAGAATAAAACTTAAACCAATAAAAAATGATCGTAAGGCATTTGAAAGACTATTTAATAGTGAAGATGAGCATATAAGAGAATCAAATCTTACCACAAACTATAAATTTTTCTATGACGAAATACAAAAGCAGAAAATCACAATTGATGAACTTTTCGATGCAATTTGTAGATTAGAAATCATCAATATTACATTAAATAGTGAAGATAATCCACAACTTATTTTTGAAAGTCTTAATTCAACCGGTCTTGATTTAAACGAAGGTGACAAGATAAGAAACTTCATTTTAATGAGCCTTCCGTCAAAAAAACAAGACGAATATTATGAAAAGTATTGGAATCGCATTGAGGAATGCACAAAATATGATGTAAGTTCATTTGTAAGGGATTATCTTAGCATTAAGCAACTAGTTATACCTTCTCAGAAAAAAGTTTATATCAGTTTCAAAGAATATGTAAAACAATCATCTTTGGAAATAGAAGATCTACTTAATGATTTATTGGCTTATGCAAAGCGTTATGAGGTTCTGTTAAACGGAAATACCAATAACAAAGTTATGAATGCTTGTATTTACAGATTAAACAGATTAGAAACTACAGTAACAAGACCATTTTTCATGGAAGTTTTGCGTCTTTATTATGAAGATAAATTAAATATTTCTCAAGTTACCGATATATTTTTAACTACAGAAAACTACATATTCAGAAGAAATATCTGCGACCTGCCTACAAATTCTCTGAATAAAATATTTTTACTTCTTCATCGAGAAATTATCAGATATGATGGAAACGATAATAATTATGTTGAAAAGTTTAAGTACGCACTTCTATGTAAAAAAGAAAAAGCTCGTTTCCCTGATGATAATGAATTTGCAAAAAAATTCACCGAGCGACAAATCTATCAAATGAACAGTAAAAACAAGATATATATTTTAGAACGATTAGAAAATTATGACACTGCCGAGGACAAAGATGTATACCGTCATTGTGATGATGGAACATATTCAATTGAACATATTATGCCACAACATTTAACTCCTGCTTGGATCAAAGCATTAGGTGATGATTATAAAACAATTCATGAAACATGGTTGCATAGGATTGCAAATCTTACACTAACTGCATATAACTCAAAATACAGTAATAGTACTTTTGAGGAAAAAAAGACTATGAAAAATGGTTTTGAAGATAGTGGTATTCGTATGAATACTTATATTGCAAAAAAAGATAAATGGACACTTACGGAGATTGAAGAACGTAATCAATATTTTTTAGAACATGCGCTTAAAATATGGGCCTCACCTTCAACCGAATATAAACCACAAGAAAAGCAACTTGATTCATATACACTTGATGATGATGCAAATCTTAGTGGGCGTTTAATTGCTAAATTTAGTTATAAAAATTTAGAACAACCAGCAACCAGTTGGGTAGAAATGTTCCAGAAAGTACTTCAAATTTTATATGCTGAAGATAAAAATATTATTACTAAGCTTGCAGCATCTAAAGAAGATAATGTTGCTTTTCACTTTAGCATGAATGAATCTGATTTCAATAAAAGTGTTGAAATTGGAGATGGAATTTATGTTTGTACAAACACAAGCACTCAAAGCAAATTATCAGTACTTAGTAGAGTGCTTAAATTGTATGATATTGATCCTAATAATTTAGTATTTTATTTGCGCGATGAAAGTGAAAATGTGGAAGAAGAAGCAGGAACAAGATTTGAACTCCGTAGAAAATACTGGACATATGCCCTTCCTATTATACATAAAGCGCATGGCAAGACAGGTTCTTTCTCAAATGTTAATCCATCCAAAGACAACTGGCTCTGCGGATTCTTTGGCATCAGCGGTTTTTACCTTAGCTGTGTAGCAAACTACGATTCAGCACGTGCAGAGATTGTATTTGGGCGAGGAAACAAGCAGGAAAACAAAGAAGCTTTTGACAGTCTTTATGCGCATAAGACAGAGATTGAATCTGTTTTGGGTACGACACTACAATGGAATCGCGGAGATGATATAAAATCATCCAAAGTGTTTATTCAGTTAAACAATGTAGGTATAGAAAATGAAACGGATTGGCTCCGAATGGCTAATTTCCATGCTGAATGGACAAAAAAATTCTACGATGTGATTGTCCCATATTTAAGCTAATAATATAGGAAAAGGAAATAAATTACATGGTTTGTAATACTTTTATTAAATGTCAAGTTTGCGGAAGCATTACCAGAGTCCGATTACAGATTGGATGGCAAAAAGAACATCCTATAGAAGTAGCTTGCAGTAAATGTGGTACCTACTTATCTGGCAGTGTTAAGATAGATCAAAACCGTCTGGGGGTGCAGTTCTCTTTTGACAACGCAGATGAAATTTTGGATGCTAAAGCTGAATACATGGTTGAGTGCTCTGGTGAATTCCCGACTGTTAAACAAGGAAAAGCGGCGGAATTAGAAAAAGTAGTTATTACTCCATTTATTCGTTATATAAGTTATATGAAAACAGATGATTCATATGAGCAATTCGGAAAAGCGATTTTACAGCTGCATACAACAGAAAAGAAATGGAAGAACTACAAAAGAATCATTGACCTCTTCAAAAACAATAGTAAATACCTTGTTCGTGAAATCCAAAGAGAATTTTCCGAGCAATACTTTCAATGCAGAAATGAGTTTGAAATATTGAGAGCTGTACATATGATTGAAGTTTGTGGTTTTTATTCTGCACTCAAAAAAGATATTTTGGACGACATCTCTTTTAGTGCAGGAATTATGAAACTAGATTCTGTTCAGCTTAAGAGCTTGATAAACTTCTTAAATTCACATTATGGGTACCATCTTGAGGAACTACAGGATTTAATATATAAGGTCTACAATGATTTCATAAAAATATATCAACGCCTAATTCCCGCCCTTGCTATACAGTATTGCAAAGATGATTCTTTTGATTTTGAAATTGAAGGCTCCACAACGAGTAGCTTTGATAGAGTAAAACAGTTCTATTTGGATGTTTATGAAGCCCTTGGGAATTTGCTTATTATCCCGGTTGCTCTTAATAACATAAAATATAGGGCTGATGTAAATTCAATGAATCCTTTGGAAAAGAATGTATCTTCTTTAGAGGATTTTATAAAACTTAAAAAAGCATTAAGATATCATTTTTGCTTGGACACAGAAATCTATACTAATTTTCTGGATGTTGTTGTAAATGCAAAATTGAGAAATGCAATTGGACATAATGATGTTAAATATGATGCAGTAAGTCAGATGATTACTTACATTCCAGATCCGAAAGACAGAACCAAAAAGAAAACGGAATACCTTCTTGAATTTGAAAATGAAGCGATTCACATGTTTCAGGCTATATTGGTTGTTTCAGAATGCCTTTATCGACTAAGAGAGCTCTCTCTTATATATAATGGGAAAACACCAATTATATAAACCCATCCGCCAAATTGTAAAAAGTGAGGTGCGCATACATGGAAATATGGGATGCCTACAATGAAAATTTTGAAAAGATAGAGGGCATAACCCTTGTGCGGGGAGAGCCTATACCCGACGGTATGTTTCATCTGGTGTGCGATGTGATCGTGAGGCATAAGGACGGCACATATCTGCTCATGCAGAGGGCGCACAATAAATCTCACGGCGGAATGTGGGAGACAACGGCAGGCGGTTCCGCATTGCAGGGCGAAGCTCCTTTGGAATGCGCCGAAAGAGAGCTGCGGGAAGAAACGGGAATTGCCGCGCACAATTTGAGAGAAATAGGAAGAATGGTAAATCGCTGCGCTTATCCCTCTTTGCACATTATGTATCTGTGTGTGACCGATCGGAACAAAAATAATATTACGCTGCAAAACGGCGAAACTATAGACTATAAGTGGTTAAGCCGTGATGAATTGCTCAAAATGGAAGAAAATGATATTGTCAGCAAAAGAATATGGAAGTTTGTGCCGGAATTGGCGAACAAATGAAATCAAAGAGACCTCCGTTTATATAATAACGGAGGTTATTTATTACAGCTCAGCTTATAGCTCATATCCATGAGAGCAAATATTTTGTCATAGGGCACGGTGCCGTCGAGAAGTATGGTTATCCAGTATTTCTTATTCATATGATAGCCCGGCAAAATACCCGCGGTAAGCCTCAACGAACCTATCATAAGAGGATCGCATTTGACATCTATTATATCCTTTTCATCTCCGCCCTCAAGTCCGAGCTTATCCGCCCCTATCCTCATGACAACGGCATACCACTTTCGGGTGCCGCTGTTTCTTAGCACGGCGGTGTCGGGATATTTTGCCCAGAGATATTCGGGCGAAGTGCCGTATTTTTTATATGCATATTCAAAAATCTTTTCTTTCAAAGCTTATCACGCTCCCGATATAAATATCCTACAAAAAATTATATCAAAAAAGTCGCCTTTATTCAACAATATCCGTTCCAAAAAAATAATGATACAAAAATTTTTTAAAAAAAACTATTGACAAAAAAATGAAATTAGTGTATGCTAACTATAGTTAGCTCCAACTAATAAAGATAGCTAAATCTAATTTTGATAGTTAAGGCTAACTAAAATTTAAGCAATATTGTTAGCAACAGCTAACATTTTTATTTGAAATATCGGTTAGACACTGCTAATCAAGGAGGAATTATGATGCCTTTGACACTTTGCCCCATCGGGGAGGAAAACATTATAAAAAGAATAGGCGGAAAGGACGACGTGAAGCGCCACCTTGAAAATCTCGGCTTTGTTGCGGGAAGCACGGTTACCGTCATATCGGAAATGGGCGGAAACATCATAGTAAATGTTAAGGAATCCCGAATTGCCGTAAGCAAAGAAATGGCAGGCAAAATAATGGTGTAATAAAAACAGCCACGGCTGTATGTTTAAGGAGGAAAATATGAAAACATTAAAGGACGCCAAAATAGGCGAAACGCTGAAGGTCATAAAGCTTTCGGGGGAAGGCGCGGTAAAGCGAAGGATAATGGACATGGGCATAACAAAGGGCGTTGAGCTTTACATACGCAAGGTTGCCCCGCTCGGCGATCCCGTCGAAATAACGGTGAGAGGCTATGAGCTTTCAATAAGAAAGGCAGACGCCGAAATGATAACGGTGGAATAAAGCAATATCAAGGAGGATATAGAAATGAGTATAAGAATAGCTCTTGCGGGCAATCCAAACAGCGGTAAGACAACTTTGTTCAACGCTCTCACAGGCTCTAATCAGTATGTGGGCAACTGGCCCGGCGTTACGGTAGAGAAAAAGGAAGGCAAGCTCAAGTTTGACAGCGATGTGACAGTAATGGATCTGCCGGGTATATATTCGCTCTCGCCCTACACTCTTGAGGAGGTCGTGGCTAGAAATTATCTTATAAACGAAAGACCCGATGCAATACTCAACATTGTGGACGGCACAAATCTTGAAAGAAATCTCTATCTTACAACACAGCTCACGGAGCTTGGCATACCCGTAGTTATCGCTATCAACATGATGGATATTGTAAAGAAAACGGGCGACAAGATAAACACTGCCGAGCTTTCAAGACAGCTTGGCTGCAAGGTCATAGAAATATCCGCGCTCAAGGGCACGGGCATAAAAGAGGCTGCCGATGCTGCCATAAAGGCGGCAAAGGGTGAAAAGTCCGCAGCCCTGCACGTTTTCGGCGGAGAGACCGAGCACGCCATTGCCCACATTGAGGAATGTCTTAAGGGTAAGGTGGACAGCGTTCAGGAGAGATGGTTCGCCATAAAGGTATTTGAAAACGATGAGAAGGTAATGGAAAGCCTCAAGCTTGACGCCGACACACTCAAGGATATAAAGGAGGTAGTCGCAGGCGTTGAAGAGGAGCTTGACGACGACGGCGAGAGCATAATAACAAATGAAAGATATGTATACATAGCGTCCATATTAAAGGGCGTATATACCAAGAAAAACAAGGGCAATCTCACTGTATCGGACAAAATAGACAAGATAGTCACAAACAGAATACTTGCCCTGCCCATATTTGCGGTTGTGATGATAATTGTTTACTATGTTTCGGTAACTTCGCTTGGAGCAATAGGCACCGACTGGGCAAACGATGGTCTTTTCGGCGACGGCTGGCACTTGTTTGGAATAGGCGCATCGGAGTACGACGAGGCAATGAACGAATACGCAGCCGAAAATATATTTACAGACGGGCTTAAAGCTACGGTAGATGAGGCTGTAAATGCAGATGTAATTGGCGCCGAGGACATACAAAGCGCTGTTTCGGACGGCGACTTCGGTGCATTTGACGAGGCTTACGGTTCATATGCCGATTCGCTTGCCGAAGCAGGATATGATATTTCGGAATTTGTTGACGCTCCTCTTGAAAGCGAAAATGTACCCGACACAGCCGACTACGGCATATATATTCCCGGCATACCCGTATTTGCCGAAAACGCACTTGATTCCATAGGCTGCGCGGGCTGGCTCAAGAGCCTTGTGCTCGACGGCATTATAGGCGGTGTGGGCGCTGTGCTCGGCTTTGTGCCTCAGATGCTCATATTGTTCATATTCCTTGCCTTCCTTGAATACTGCGGTTACATGGCAAGAGTAGCGTTCATAATGGACAGAATATTCAGAAAATTCGGTCTTTCGGGCAAGTCGTTTATACCCATGCTCATAGGCACGGGCTGCGGTGTTCCGGGCGTTATGGCTTCGAGAACCATAGAAAACGACAGAGACAGAAAGATGACAATAATGACTACCACATTTATTCCCTGCGGAGCAAAGCTTCCTATTATAGCACTCATTTCAACAGCGCTTTTCCACGGCGCATGGTGGGTGGCTCCCAGCGCATATTTTCTTGGCATTGCGGCAATTGTCATTTCGGGCATAATGCTCAAAAAGACAAGGATGTTCGCAGGCGACCCCGCGCCGTTCGTTATGGAGCTGCCTGCATATCATCTTCCCACTGTGGGCGCCGTGCTCAGAAGTATGTGGGAAAGAGCATGGTCGTTTATAAAGCGTGCCGGCACGATCATTTTGCTTGCTTCGATAGTCATATGGGCAGGCAGCAGCTTTGGCAGATATGTTGCGGACGGAGCTTCGGCTTTCGGCTACATACCCGAAGAGGCTATTGAAGCAACAAGCATACTTGACATAATAGGCGGAGCTATTTGTTGGATATTCGCTCCGATAGGCTTCGGCGACACGACTGCAACGGTCGCAACAATAATGGGACTTGTGGCAAAGGAGGAGGTCGTAGGCGTATTCGGTGTGCTCGACTTCGTGAGCCTCACAAAGGTTGCAGGCTATGCATTCCTCACATTCAATCTGCTGTGCGCTCCTTGCTTTGCAGCCATAGGCGCTATACGCAGAGAGATGAACAATGCAAAGTGGACGATATTCGCCATATCCTATCAGTGTATATTTGCTTATGCCATAGCTCTCATAATATATCAGATAGGCGGACTTATTTGCGGAGAAGTAGGCTTCGGAATAGGCACCTGCGCCGCTATTGTTGTGCTGGCAGTTATACTTTGTCTGCTTTTCAGACCCTACAATGAAAGCACAAAGCTTGGTTCAAAGCTCAGCATAGAGGCATAAGGAGGCATAAATATGAATTTACCGACCTTTGTTATATGCATTATACTTCTTATAATAGTGGCGCTTATAATAAGAAGTCTTGTCAAAAAGCATAAAAACGGCGGAGGCTGCGGATGCGGATGCAGCGGCTGTCCAAGGGCGAATAAATGCGCCGAAAATAAATAAAGGCTATCCATATTTCCTTAAATATTTTACTTACAGAGGCTGTCCCGAACATTTCGGGGCAGCTTCTGTACGGTATAAAATGCCATTGTTCACAATAAAACAAAAAATGACAAGAGCGAAAAGCCTAGTTTTTATGCGGTAAACAAGGCAAGCGACAGCTTTATGCTACCGTTATGTTACAAAAATGTTGCATAAAGTTTAAATAAATGTCATATATATTGACAAAACGGAGTAAATGGGGTATTATATTAAGCGTGGTTATTGAATTTGTGTTTTTAAGAAAGGAGATTACATATGAAAAGCGATTTATATGTACAGTTTAAGGGTAACAATGTTGACACAAAGAGCTTACTTGAAATGGCTAAGGAGATCTGGAAGTCAGATGGCAACAGAGTTAAGGACTTAAACACTGTAGAGCTTTACTATAAGCCCGAAGAGGGCAGATGCTATTATGTATTTAATGGCGAAGGCTCAGACGACAGCTTTTTTGAGATCTAATTTAAAGGGCTTTTACATGGAATTGTAAAAGCTCTTTTTTTGCGCCAAAAATTTATATATACATTTTTTATATCTCACACAAATTGCAACAATATTACAATTATGTTTTGACAAATGGAAAGATATGTATTATAATTAAGTCAGAGCAACACGCTTATAAATTAATCAGGAGGTATGAAAAATGAAACTTGAAGATTTTTCTTTAAAGGGAAAAGTTGCGCTTGTAACAGGCGCGTCCTACGGCATTGGCTTTGCTATCGCTTCGGGCATGGCAGCAGCAGGTGCTACTATCGTTTTCAACGATATCAAGCAGGAATTGGTTGACAAGGGAGTTGCAGCTTACAAGGAAGCAGGCATCGATGCTCACGGCTATGTATGCGACGTTACCAACGAAGAGGCTGTAAACGAGCTTGTTGCAAAGATCGAGAAGGAAGTAGGCGTTATAGATATACTTGTAAACAATGCAGGTATCATCAAGAGAATACCCATGTGCGACATGACAGCCGCAGAGTTCCGTCAGGTTATCGACGTTGACCTCAACGCGCCTTTCATCGTATCAAAGGCTGTTATCCCCTCAATGATAAAGAAGGGTCACGGCAAGATCATAAACATCTGCTCCATGATGTCAGAACTGGGCAGAGAGACTGTATCTGCTTACGCTGCTGCTAAGGGCGGTCTTAAGATGCTCACAAGAAACATCTGCTCCGAGTACGGCGAGCACAACATCCAGTGCAACGGTATAGGACCGGGCTACATCGAGACTCCTCAGACAGCTCCCTTAAGAGAGCTCCAGCCCGACGGTTCAAGACATCCGTTCGATCAGTTCATTATAGGCAGAACTCCTGCTGCCAGATGGTTAAAGCCCGAAGAGCTTGCAGGTCCTGCTGTATTCCTTGCATCGGATGCTTCAAATGCAGTAAACGGTCATATACTCTATGTAGACGGCGGTATACTTGCTTACATCGGCAAGCAGCCCTGATGAATGAAAATTTGCAATTAAAGAGCCTGTCCGAAAGGACAGGCTTTTTTCAAATACAATAATCATTTCCTATCTTATCATTATATCTTTCTATCAAGTCTGCAAGGGTGGTATTGTCCACAACATTATTTATAGCCTCGTAAAGCTCCTTCCAAAGCCCCAGCGTTATACATTCGTCTGCCCTTTCGCAGTAATTTGTATCGCCCTCAAGGCAGGCGACGGGCGCAAGGCTGCCCTCCGTGAGCCTAAGTATCATACCCACCGTATAGTCCTCGGGCTTGCCCGCAAGCTTATAGCCTCCCTTTGAGCCTCTTAAGCCCCTCACATAGCCCGCCTTCACAAGCACGGTTATTATCTGCTCCAGATATTTGACCGAAATATCCTGTCTTTCGCTCACGAGCTTGAGCGGTATAAATTCCCCGGTATTGTTTATTGCCAGATCCAGCATAAGCCTTAAGGCATATCTTCCCTTAGTAGAAATCTTCATAGCACACCTCTTTTTCAAACACTCAATTCCTATTTGTATACTATGATTATACCGTCTTTTTTATTTTTTGTCAAATTTTTTTGCTGTATTTCAAAATAATAAGCTCCACGCCGAGTTCGGGCGCCACAAGTCCCGACTTTATGTCGCTGTCGCAGCGCGCGCAGTCCTTCAAAGCCTGCATGAGAGTATTCAGCTTAAAGTTCCTGCCCTGCCCCAGACAATTTGACACCACAAATTCCCTCAGCTTAAGCTCCTCGGCTATCTGCTTTGAGCCGTAGTTTTTTTTGCTCTTTAAATATCCGCATTGCAGCATGAGCCTGAACTGTCTGGCAGTCATGGCAAGTATGCCTATTGGCTCCTCGCCGTCGAATATCATATTGTTGTAAATTTCAAGCGCCCTTTCGGCGTTTTTATTTCCTATCGCCGCCACCATATTGAATATATTTACCTCTGGCGAGCGCGTGCAGGCGGTGTCAATATCCGCCGTTGTTATTTTTTTATCCCCCGCATAGGCTAAGAGCTTGTCCGTTTCCACGGCAAGATGCGTCATGTCGCTGCCTATGTTTTTCACCATATAAGAGGCGGCGGAGCTGCTTAGTCTGCCGTCCGTGCGCTGTATGAGCCATTGCGAAAGCTCCTTCATATCCCTTGAGCCTATCTCACAGCAATAGCCCAGCTTTTTGACCGCCTTGTAGAGTGAATTCCTCTTGTCCACATTTTCATCCGAAAACACATAAACGCAGTCCTCGGGTATATTTTTGAGAGCCTCCGACATTGCGGAGGTGTCAGCCTTCCTGCCCTCTCTGAAAAGCCCGGAACCCCTCACCAGCACAAGCCTATAGTCATTGAAAAAGGGCGCAGTATCTCCCGACTGTATCATCTTTGACACATTGCAGTCCTTTCCCTCGAACACCTCCATGTTCATTACGGAGCTTTCCTCGGGCACCACGGCGGAGCAAAGGCGCTTTGTATAGTCCTTGACGAGATAGCCCTCCTCGCCGAAGATGAGATATGCCCTTTTGAATTGTCTTGTTTCTATGTCCTTGTCGAGCTGTTTCATAGGCGACCTTCCTTTTCATTGATTAGTATAAGTATAACATAATAATGCATTTTAGGCAAATAAAAAAAGACTGCGGAAGCAGTCAATAAAAAATGTCGCCATTTGGCATTTAACATTTTATAGAATTATGTTAAATTCAGCATGTGCAAAAACATAAGAAATATGCGCGTTACAAGAGATTGAATAATCATTGATTTAATTATACTCTAATGTTCATTTTTTGTCAATACGTGTATTTATCTATGTTTTCAAGAAAACCCAATTTAACATTTTTCTATAAATTGTTAAATAATAAAAATTTTAAAGGAGGAATTTAAAATGAGTGCAGCACAGCCCATAAGCAAATATGCAGATGTTAAGAGATTTAAGGAGTATTTTTTAAAAAAAGGCGAGTACAGAAATTATATGCTTGTAACGGTCTGCCTGAATACCGCGCTGAGAATATATGACGTTATAAATCTTAAATGGAGCGATATTTTTACGGAAAAGGACAGATTCAAAAAATATATAGAACTGAAAGAGAAAAAAACAGGAAAAATAAACAGAATTTATATAAATGACGAAATAAAAAAGGCGGTGCGCCTTTATGTAAAGGAGGAAGGCAAAAAGGGCGAATACCTCTTTGCAAGCCGCAAGGGAGGACACATAACAAGAGTATGCGCCTTTGATATAATCGCCAAGGGCGGCAAGGGCGCTGGACTTAACTATAAGATAAGCTGTCATTCCCTCAGAAAGACCTTCGGCTACCACGCCTGGAGAAAGGGCGTTCCGCCTGCCCTGCTCATGAAAATATATAATCATAGCTCTTTTGAGATAACAAAGAGATATCTGTGTATAGAACAGGAGGATAAGGATAATGTTTATAAGGCGTTGGCGTTATAAATTTAATATATGAATTTTAGGTTTTTATATTGTATATTAAACTCTAAAAATTCAGAGTTTAAATATAAATATTATTTTATTATTCAAAGGAGGAATTTTAATGAAATTCAAAAAAGCAACAAGCTTTATTCTGTCATTTATTATGGCTGTGTCAAGCCTTAATATTTGCCTTGCAAAAACAAATGTATACACAGGCAATGAAACAGAGCTTGAAGATGCAGCAGTGTCAGAAGCAGCTGCAGAACCGGGCGAAATCAAAGAGAGTGATTACAATATTACTCTTGTGTCTGAAGACGGAAAACTAAGCTATCCTGTTGAAGGAGGAAATATTTATTTTGACCCGGAATACAATAGTGTAGTGGGTGCGGACAAAACAATAACAAAAGCAGATATACCAAGTGAAATCAACGGATATAATGTTATATCTGTTAGCTATGAAGCATTTAACGATTGTACTTCTCTGACAAGTATAACTATCCCCGAAAGTATTACCGAAATAGATCGTGAAGCATTTTATGGCTGTACTTCTCTTGCATTGATAAATGTAGATGAAAATAACACAGTCTTTTCTTCTGCGGATGGTGTTTTGTACAATAAGGAAAAAACAGAACTTATGGTATTACCGCCGGGAATAAATACAAAAGAATTTATAGTTCCCGACTATGTAACCTCTATAAGTGACATGGCATTTGAAGGCTGTATCTTGCTAACAAGTATAACTATCCCTGAAAGTGTTACCAAAATCGGCAGACATACAATTATTAACTGTCATTCACTCAAATCAATAAATGTAAGTGATAAAAACCCGGCATACTCTTCTATAGACGGCGTTTTGTATAATAAAGATAAAACAAAAATTATAAATGTACCCTCGGGAAAAGATATAAACGGATTTATTATTCCCAACAGTGTTACATCAATAGATGATGACGCATTTGTAGAAAATGCTTCTCTGACAAGTATAACTATTCCCGATAAAGTTAGCGAAATAGGAGATAATGCGTTTACAGGTTGTATTTCACTGACTGAGGTAAATATCGGCAGTGGTATAGACTATATAGATTCTGATATGTTCAGCGGTTGTGTTTCACTTACAACCATAAATGTAAGCAATGATAACACTATATATTCTTCTGTGAACGGTGTTGTATACAGTAAAGATAAAACGACTCTTGCTGTTGTGCCGAAAGGCTTAAAAGAATTCACCGTTCCCGACAGCATCACTTCTATAGGAGACAACGCATTTGCATTCTGCGTTTGGCTCACAAATATAACTATTCCCGATGGTGTTACTACTATTGGCAATATGGCATTTGATTGTTGTGAATCATTGATAAGTATAGATATACCAAACAGCGTTACTAAAATAGGTAATTCTGCGTTTTGGGACTGTACTTCATTGGTAAATATAGATATACCGGGCAATGTTTCCGAAATCGAATTTTGGACATTTTGGGGCTGTACTTCACTAACTTACGTAAATATCGAAAATGGTGTTATGTCTATAGGCGAGGAATCATTTTTAGAGTGTCCTTTACTGACAAGTATAATTGTTCCTAACAGTGTTACATCTATTGATGGCTTAGCATTTGACGGTTGTGATAAAGATAAACTGACATTCTATGTTAAACAAGATTTCTATGGAGATATATGGGCAAGAGAGCATGGATTTAAGGTGTCCTATGATGCACCGCCAACAACTACTACATCGACTACAACGACTACGACTACTACTACAACCACAACGACCACAACGACCGAGACATCAACTCAGCCGACAACAACTACTGTAACATCAACACAGACAACAACTAAGGCGCCGACTACGCAGACTACGACAAAGGCGGCGACAACACAAACAACAACTAAGGCTGAGCCTACCACTCAACCCACAACCGCTACACCCACTACCGTAACAACTATTCAAACGACCACTAAGGCGCCCGCAACACAGACAACTACACAGACTGTAACGGAGAAACCTACAGAAACAACAACCAAGGCGCCCGTAACCGAAACAGGCACGGAGACCACCACAAAGAAGTCTGTTACTGGCGGCAGAGGTCCTTCGGGCGGTGGCGGCGGCGGTTCATCGGCAGCAGCAAAAACAACCACTAAGGCAGCGGAGACCACGACCGCAAAGGCAGAGCCTAAGACAGAGGCGACCACGGCAAAGGCAGAGCCAAGCACAACGGGCAAGGAAGCTACACCCAACACTATACCCGAGGTTAAAGTTACTATAGGCAAGGATGTAATAAGTATTGACGGAAAGGACTATAAGATGGACGCTTCGGCTTACATACAGTCCGAGTCAAATTCAACGCTTGTGCCCTTGAGGTTTGTGGCAGTCGTGCTTTCGGGCGACGACATAGAAAATGCCGACAACAGCAAGGCTATAGCTTGGGATGCCGCAGCAAAGCAGGCAACCGTAACAAAGGACAATATGAAGGCTGTATTTACGGCGGGAAGCAATATTGTTGAAGTGAACGGCGTTAAGACGGCTATGGAAAACGGCGTAAAAGCCGAGATAAAGGACGGCAGAATGTATGTGCCTTTCAGAGCCATAGGAAACTTCTTGGGCGTTCAAGTCGATTGGGACGCAAATACCAAGACGGCGATTTATAAGGTGAAGTAAATACTTAAACAAAAAGAGCGGAGCTAAAAGCTCCGCAGCTTGTCGAAAAAGTCTAGTAAACACTAGGCTTTTTCTTAAATTTGTGGTATAATTAGATGAGGTGATAATTATG
>CANQVZ010000038.1 GCA_947627425.1 uncultured Clostridia bacterium
CACCACGGTCAGAGCCGCGACGACTGCTTCCTGTGCATACCGCCCCTCTATCACACGGGCGCAAAAATGCACTGGTTCGGAAGCCTTATTTCGGGCTCGCGCGCCGTTATTCTCAAGGGTACGAAGGCAGAATATGTATTCAACACAGTTTCAAGAGAGCACTGCACAATAGTATGGCTCCTTGTTCCCTGGGCGCAGGATATTCTCGACGCTCTCGACAGCGGAGAGCTTAAAATAGAGGACTACAAGCTTTCGCAGTGGAGACTTATGCACATAGGCGCTCAGCCCGTGCCTCCTTCGCTCATAAAGCATTGGAAGGATTACTTCCCCGAGCATGACTATGACACCAACTACGGATTAAGCGAGTCCATAGGACCGGGCTGCGTACATCTTGGCATTGAGAACATACATAAGGTCGGCGCAATAGGTATCCCCGGCTATGGCTGGGAGTGCAAGATCGTCGATCCCGACGGTAACCTTGTAAAGCAGGGAGAAGCAGGCGAGCTCTGTGTAAAGGGTCCCGGAGTTATGGAGGAATACTATAACGACCCCAAGTCAACGGCAGAGGTCCTTAAAGACGGCTGGTTATACACAGGCGACGCCGCTATGCAGGACAAGGACGGATTTATTTATCTTGTAGACCGTATAAAGGACGTTATAGTTTCGGGCGGCGAAAACCTCTACCCCGTACAGATAGAGGACTATATAAGAAACTTCGATAAGGTGCACGATGTCGCCGTCATAGGTCTGCCCGACAAGAGACTTGGCGAGATTGCGGGAGCTATAATTTCAATAAAGGACGGTATGGAATGTACCGAGGAGGAAATAAACGAATTTTGCATGGGACTTCCGCGTTATAAGCGTCCCAAGAAAATAATATTTGCAGATGTTCCCAGAAATCCAACCGGAAAGATAGAAAAGCCTTTGCTTAGAAAAATGTACGGCAAGGAAAGACTTGTGGCATTTGAAAACGAAAAGGACAACTGATAATTTTCTGTTATAGGAGGAAATATGAGATGAAAGAAATAATGTTAGGAAATAAAGCCTTTGCGCGCGGTCTTTATGAAGCCGGCGTAGAGGTGGTGAGCTCTTACCCCGGCACTCCGAGTACGGAGGTTACCGAGGAGGCAGCAAAATTTTCCGAAATATACTGCGAATGGGCGCCCAATGAAAAGGTGGCTATGGAGACAGCTTTCGGCGCAAGTCTTGCAGGAAAAAGAAGCTTCTGCGGTATGAAGCATGTAGGTCTTAATGTGGCGGCAGACCCGCTTTTTACAATTTCCTACACGGGAGTAAACGCGGGAATGGTAATATGCGTTGCAGACGACCCCGCCATGCATTCATCGCAGAACGAGCAGGATTCAAGGCACTATGCCATAGCGGCAAAGGTACCCATGCTTGAGCCTTCGGACTCGGCAGAGAGCCTTGAATTTGCAAAGCTGGCTTATGAAATGTCCGAGAAATACGACACACCCGTTATTATGAAGATGTGTACTCGTATTGCTCATTCCCAGAGCCTTGTCAACACAGGCGAGAGGATAGTGCCCGAAACTAAGCCGTACGAAAAGAACATAGCAAAATATGTTATGATGCCGGGCAACGCTATAAGAAGACACCCCGTTGTGGAGCAGAGAACAAAGGCTTTGACAGAGCTTGCTGAAAATACACCTCTCAACAGAATAGAGGAAGGAAAAGGCAATTCTATAGGTATAATAACTTCAAGCACCTGCTATCAGTACACCAAGGAAGCTCTTGGCGATAAATACCCCGTTTTAAAGCTGGGTATGGTAAATCCCCTGCCCGTCGAAAAAATAAAAAACTTCGCAAAGACGGTAGATAAGGTGGTTGTTATAGAGGAGCTTGACCCCATTATAGAAAATCACTGCAGGACAATAGGCATTGAAGTTGAGGGTAAGGAGCTTTTCTCCATAATGGGTGAATTTTCACAGTCTGTCGTTGCGAAGGCGCTCGGAGAACCCGAGAAGGACACATATGCTCCTCTCGAAAATCTTCCCGTGAGACCTCCCGTAATGTGTGCAGGCTGTCCCCACAGAGGTCTTTTCTATACCCTTTCAAAGAACAAGCTGAATGTGCTCGGAGATATTGGCTGTTACACTCTCGGAGCCGTAGCGCCCTTGAGCGCTGTGGATATGACGCTTTGCATGGGCGCTTCAATAAGCTCTCTGCATGGCTTTAACAAGGCGCTGGGCAAGGAAAGTGAGGACAAGACCGTCTGCGTTATAGGCGATTCGACATTCATGCACTCGGGCATGACAAGCCTTGCAAACATAGCATATAATCAAAGCAATTCCACCGTCATCATACTGGATAATTCCATAACGGGTATGACGGGACATCAGCAGAACCCTACAACGGGTTATAACATAAAGGGCGACCCCGCAGGCAAGATAGACCTTGAAGCGCTCTGCCGTTCAATGGGCTTCAACAGAGTTGTGGTTGTAGACCCTTATGATCTGGCAGAAACCGAAAGAGTTATAAAGGAAGAACTCGCGTCTGACGAGGCTTCCGTCATAATAAGCAGAAGACCCTGCGCTCTGCTGAAATATGTAAAGCATAAGCCGTCGCTCCATGTGGATACGGAAAAATGCAAGAGCTGCCGCGCTTGTATGAAGATAGGCTGTCCTGCCATAAGTTTCAAGAACGGCAAGGCGCATGTTGACAATACGCTCTGCGTTGGCTGCGGCGTATGCCGGCAGCTCTGCAAATTTGACGCATTGCTTGACAAGGAGGCGGAATAATGAACAACACAACAAATATAATGATAGTAGGCGTAGGCGGACAAGGCTCACTGCTTGCAAGCAAGCTTTTAGGTCATGTAGTCATGACAAAGGGATATGATGTAAAGGTCTCGGAAGTACACGGAATGAGCCAGAGAGGCGGAAGCGTAGTCACATATGTACGCTTCGGCGACAAGGTCTATTCTCCCGTTATAGATAAGGGCGAAGCGGATTTTATAATTTCATTCGAGGTTCTGGAGGCTGCGCGTTATATACCCTATCTTAAAAAGGACGGAAGAATAATAGTTAATTCTCAGGAAATAGACCCTATGCCCGTAATTACGGGAGCGGCTGAATATCCCGAGGGACTTCTTGACAAAATGAAGGCTCCGGGCATAGAGGTAAGCGCTCTGGACGCTCTTGCGCTTGCAAATGAAGCAGGCTCACAGAAGGCGGCAAATATAGCGCTTATGGGACGATTTTCCAAGTTCTTTGAGGATATAAGCGAGGAGGAATGGCTCCATTCCATAGAAGCCTGTGTTCCTCCCAAATTCCTTGAGCTTAACAAGAAAGCTTTTTATCTCGGCAGAAACTCATAAAATACTGCAATTTTAATTACTGATATTCATAGCAATATACATAAAAAACATCACAGGAGGAAATATAAAAACTATGAGCAATTATTTTAACCCCGAAATTGAAACAATGCCCGTTGAAGAGATCAAGAAGCTTCAGAGCGAAAGACTTGTGGAACAGGTAAAGCATGTTTACAAGAATGTTGATTTCTACAGAAAAAGAATGGACGAAGCAGGCGTTAAGCCCGAGGATATAAAGGGAATAGAGGATCTGCATAAGCTCCCCTTTATTACTAAGGATGACCTGCGCGACCAGTATCCCTACGGCTTCCTTGCCGTTCCTCTCAAGGACTGTGTTAGAATACAGTCTACAAGCGGAACTACAGGCAGAAGAGTTGTTGCCTTCTACACCATGGAGGATATTCTTATATGGGACACCTGCTGCGCAAGAGCTATCGTTGCGGCAGGCGGAACAAAGGACGATGTTGTGCATGTAAGCTACGGCTACGGCCTTTTCACGGGAGGTCCCGGTCTTAACGGCGGTTCACACATGCTGGGCTCTCTTACACTTCCCATGTCCTCGGGCAACACCGACAGACAGATACAGTTTATGACCGATCTGGGCTCTACCATACTTTGCTGTACTCCCTCTTATGCCGCATATCTTGGCGAAAGCATAAATGAAAAAGGCTTAAAGGATCAGATACATCTTAAGGCAGGTATATTCGGCGCAGAGGCATGGACAGAGGAAATGCGCCGCGGTATTGAAAAATCACTCGGCATAAAGGCATATGATATATACGGTCTTACAGAAATAAGCGGTCCCGGCGTGTCGTTTGAGTGCAGCGAACAGAAGGGTATGCACATAAATGAAGACCACTTCATAGCAGAGGTCATAGATCCCGAAACGGGAGAGGTACTTCCCGAGGGAGAAAAGGGCGAGCTTGTATTCACTTGCATCACAAAGAAGGCGTTCCCTCTCCTCAGATACAGAACAAGAGATATATGTGTGCTTTCAAGAAAGAAGTGCTCCTGCGGAAGAACTCATATCAGAATGAGTAAGCCTCTCGGCAGAAGCGACGATATGATGGTCGTTAAGGGCGTAAACGTATTCCCGTCGCAGATAGAGACCGTTCTTCTCAACAACGGCTATGAGGCTAATTATCAGCTTGTGGTTGACAGAAAGAACAATTCCGACACTATCGCCTGCGATGTTGAGTGGCTTCCCGACAACCCGCCGAAGGATATACAGGACAAAACAGAGCGTGAATATTTCCTTGTAGGAAAGCTTAAGTCTATGCTCGGAATAGCAGTTAAGGTAAAGCTTGTTGAGCCCAAGTCCATACCCAGAAGCGAAGGCAAGGCTGTCAGAATAATAGATAAGAGAGACCTCTTTGAAGAAAGCGCGCTGAAGTAATTATGATAATAGATTTTCACACACATATTTTTCCGGACAAAATTGCGCCTAAAACAATAGAATTCCTCTCGGCAAAAAGCGGTATAAGAAACAACACGGACGGCACGGTATCGGGCTTATATGAGAGTATGCAGAAAAGTGGAGTGGATATGTCCGTTGTTCTGCCCGTTGCCACAAAGCCGAGCCAGTTCAATTCCATAAACCGCTTTGCCTGCGAGGTAAACGAAAAATACGAGGGCAAGATTCTTTCCTTCGGAGGACTTCATCCCTACAGCGAAAACTATAAGGACGAGCTGAAGGCAATAAAAAATATGGGGCTTATAGGCATAAAGCTCCATCCCGACTATCAGGAGGTATTTATAGACGATATCGCCTGCAAAAATGTGATATATGAAGCCTCCGCTCTTGGACTTATAATACTCGTGCACGCAGGCAGAGATATTGGCTATCCCGATCCTGTGCATTGCCCGCCCGAAAAAATGCGAAGCGTAATCGACGAAATAAAGCCCGAAAAGCTTGTGCTTGCCCATATGGGCGGCTGGGAGCAATGGGACATGGTAGAGGAGCTTCTCTGCGGCGAGAATGTATGGCTCGATACGGCTTTCAGCCTTGAATATATCAAGAAGGAACAGTTTGAGCGTATCATTGATAAGCATGGCTATGAAAGGATATTGTTCGCAACGGACAGTCCATGGAGCCCGCAGAAGGAATATATCAAAAAAATCACTGAGCTTTTGCCCGATGAAAAGGTCAGAAAAGCCATATTGGGCGAAAATGCAAGGAGACTTATAAATGATGTCGGATAAAGAGGACAACAGAAAGGTCAAAAGCATAAACGATTCCCTCACAGAATGCATGCGCATTGTAAAGCATGAGGACATAAACGGTGGTTCGCGTCTTTTCGGCGGAAGGCTCATGCAGTGGATGGATGAGGCTGCGGGCATATGCGCCATGCGCCACAGCGGAAGTGTTATAACAACAGCCGCGATCGACAACCTGCAATTCAAAAAAGGCGCCTATATAGGCGACATTATACTGCTTTCCGCGAAGATAACATATGTTGGCAGGACCTCTATGGAGGTGCGCGTAGATGTATTCATGGAGGAAATGAAAACAGGCATACGCTATGCTCTGAACCGCGCCTATTTCACGGAGGTATGCATAGATAAAGACGGCAAACCTCTGCCCGTTCAATACACAATAAAGCCCGAAACGGTAGCTGAAAAGGCTGAATGGGAGGGCGCATTGAAGCGAATAGAAATGCGAAAGGCAAGACGCACCGAGGGATATTGATTTTAAACACTGCAAAACAGGGACTATTTTCAGCCCCTGTTTTTTATTGCTCTATATATTTCTTTACAATGGCAGGAACGCCCGCAGCCACGCAATTATCGGGAAGGTCATGCGTTACGACGCTCCCTGCGGCTATGACGCAGCCGCTTCCTATAGTTACACCCTGGAGTACGGACACATTAGCTCCGAACCAGCAGTTATCGCCTATATTTATAGGCAGAGCGCGCTCCAAGCCCTTGTTCCTCTCCTCATACTTCATGGGATGACTTGCCGTGTAAAATCCGCAGAAAGGACCTATAAACACATTCTTGCCTATATTTATCCTGCCGCCGTCCATAAAATAACAGCCATGATTTACAAATGTGCCCTCGCCTAAGCTTGTGCTTATACCATAGTCAAAGTACACGGGCGCAAGCACAGTAACGCCTTGCGGTATATCCTTGCCCAGCAAAGACTTCAAAGCTGAAAGCTGTTTGTCGCTCGAAGGTTCGGCTGTATTAAATTCATGACAATTTATCTCTGCCCTTCTCCTCTCCTCCACAAGGTCCTTATCAAAGTTGGCGTCGTGCCATTTGCCGCTTAGCATTTTTTCTTTTTCGCTCATATCAGTTCTCCTTATATTGCTTTAATTTATTATGCTTTATTATAACAAATGCCCGCGTATATTTCAACTGTGATAAAAATATTTTTGATTATGTTGAAAAATATGTCAATTACTGTTATAATGTCAATATATAATTTATTCCGAATAAGAGGTCAAATATATGAAAAGAAATGAAACCGCAAAACGCTATATACTGCTTGTGTTTGGATTGTTTTTTTCTGCGCTCGGCGTGGCGTTTACAAAGCACGCGGAGCTGGGCGTATCGCCCATATCGTCGGTCGCAAATGTAATGAACTATAAATTCCCTTCAATTTCAATGGGAACATGGCTCATAATATGGAACTGCTGTCTTATAGTAGGTCAAATAGCGGTGCTTCGCAGAAAATTTCAGCCCATACAGCTTTTGCAGATACCCCTATCCTTCCTTTTCGGCTGGTTCACGGATCTCGGTATGTTTATTATATCGCCCATACCCATAAATTTTTATCCCGTGCGCCTTATATGTGTTGTAATAGGCGTTACGGTGCTTGGCTTCGGCATATCGCTTGCCGTGATAGCCAATGTCATAATGAACTCGGGAGAAGCCTTTGTAAAGGCTGTTTCCGACACAATAAATAAAGAATTCGGAAATGTTAAGATTGCTTTTGATATATTCTGCGTTCTGTTTTCGATCGTGCTTTCGCTTGCGTTTTTTGATTTCAGAATAGTCGGTGCGAGAGAGGGAACCGTAATATCGGCGCTCTTTACGGGAGTTGCGGTTAAGTTTTTCAACAAAAGACTCAGAACGCCGTTGGAGAAGATTTTATTGAAATAAAAAGGAACCGTCATTTTGACGATTCCTTTTTGCATTTACGCCGTTTTATAAACAGCCGTTTTTGTTTCTGCTATCCATTCCACTTTTACGCCAAGCGCCGTTCCAAGCGCTCTGAACGGTATAAACATCCTGCCGTCCTTTATCTCAGCTTTTACGCCGTTTTCCATGACAATGGGCGAATTGTTCTTATACATAAGTTCACTTCCGGCGCTGAAGCTTATAACACTGCCGTTTGCGTGAACAGACGCCGTTTTTGTGCTTGCATCCCAGCTTATTATAGCGCTTTCATCGGCATTGTTAACACTTCCTCCGCTTATTGCCACAGCTGCAAAGCGGAGAGGCACAAGCGTAGAATTTGACCTGCTCTGAATGTAGGGCGCAGCATCTATTTCATAGCTCCTGCCCGAAATGCTTATTGTTTTGCTGCCTATAGACACTCTCACTTCGTTAGAAGATGTCTTTGTGTTTGTGGTAGGCCCAACGGATTTTTCCATTGCTGTATTTGTATAGGTAGTGGCTTCGGTTGAAGTTTCGGTCGTTGTTTTGGCTGCTGAAGAACTACCGCCTCCGCCTCCTCCACTGCCTCCGCCGCTTGTATGCGCTCTTGCTGTAGTGGTTTCGGTTTGTTTGTCTGTAGTTTCTGCTTTATTTGTTGTCGCAGCTGTCTTGGCAGTTGTAGGCTCGGTTTTGACAGTCGTTATTTCAGCCGTTGTAGGTTCCGTCTTTTCGGTAGTTATTTCGGCTGTAGTGGCTTCGGTCTGTTCGGAAATATTCAAATCCCGACTGTCAAGCCAGTTTTTAACGGCTTGAGCCGAGTTGTCCGCGTTATCGCCCGGAGTCCAAAAGCCTGAAAGTACCTCTGCATTAGGCACAGTATTTTTTATTCTGTTAAAGCTTGTCTGCGGAGAGCTGCTCCCCGATGTACAGAATGGAATAACCCTCTTGCCGGAAAAATCATAGCTTTCAAGGAAGGTCATTATAGCCATAGGCGTATCGCCCCACCATATGGGCTAGCCTATAAATATTGTGTCGTAGTCATCCATATTGTCGACATATGCTGCAAGCTCGGGTCTTGCATTGCTGTTCTTTTCCTGTGTTGCCTGATCCAGTATAGTGTCGTAATCGTCGGAATATTGTCTTACAGTTTTTATAGTGAACATATCACCGCCGATATTATCGTGAATATAATCTGCAATTTTCTGAGTATTCCCTGTTCTTGAAAATGTGGCAATGAGTGTTTTGCCTTGCCCTAGAGGTTCGCTGACGGTATTCTGCTTTCCTCCCGTTTTTATAAGTTCAATGCCCTCATCCTTGCCCATATTACGGCTGTATAGCTTATCCTTTGAGTTATTCCAATGTTCATGTACTCCGAGATTGGTAACAACATTTCCGTTGCCGTCATAATAGACTGTACCCGACGGAGCGTTCTCAACAAGTCCCGCCTCATGGAGATAATTTTCAACATTTGGATTATTCCTAAGTGCGCCGTTGTTTCCTGTTACAGTAGGCTCGTTTATAAGAAAATCGGCGCCTACGGAGTCTATAGCCACGGGATCCTGCGATACAAATATACTCGATGTATAGTCGTTATTAAAAGGAGCCTGCTGCCATTTTGAATTTTCGGCTGTTATGGAAGAACCCTCCGACACTGCGCATATAAGAGCGTCCAACATATATAGAACGGTTTTTCCGCCCAGCTCATAATTTGCCATAAGATCGGTAAGAGGACTGTAGGTGTCCATTTCGTTTCTCGTGAGGAACTGATGAAGATTAGCGCCCTCGGGCGGACGCATTTCATTGCCGTTTATAAAAGAACCGAAATGATTTTTACCGCAAAGAGTTATGCCATAGCTGTGGCCCTTTAAATTGGCAAGATTTATAACATATTCCGCCTCTGTAACACAGGTAGGAATATAATTTACCGCTCCGCTGAATTCGTAAGACCAGTTTATAGGCGTATTCTCATCGGGTATGCCCGTATCTCTTCCCACAAAGTTTACACCATTCAACTCGCCTTCGTTACACATATTAACCATATAATCCGGGAAAAGACGCGAAACATCATAAACGGTTATGTCGCCCGGCGCAACTCCCGCTTCCTCCACAAGCGACTGCAAGAGCACTTTAAGAAGCACAGGATTTGTATAGCTCATATCCGTTTCGCCCGAGGTGTCATCGTCAAAAACGGCAGAGCCGTTTATATTGGCTTTTATTGCTATCTTCTCACCGTTGGTATACCCCATATCTTTGTTTCTTGACATATTATGTGCTGCGAAAAGACTGTCCCAGCCTTCGGCTGCCGTTTCTTTTCCTCCAAGAGAAGCTATGCTGTCGTTCACCATATTTTTTATTACAGCTTCGTCAAAGTTATCTGTTTGCCACCAATAACCGCTGCCATCCCAATCAACGGAATCGGGCTCATGCGACCATACCACACGCCCCGGCATAGCGCCTATGCCTTTTCCGTATGGCTCATGGCTCGGAAAAACATTGTCGTTTATCATATCACTTTCCTCGCTTCCCACTGCCGTGCAGCAGCTCAAACCAACCGTAGACGCTATTGCAAAAATAACACACAGCGTCAATGATATTATTTTTTTCATTCGACTTCCTCCTTATTTACAATTAAATTTATTTATTCCTTATATATCTCTTGCCTTTACATAGTTTTAATTTTATTATATAACCTAAGGAACAAAATATCAAATACATATATTAAATGATATATTATACTTGAAAGGTATGGCAATAAATGATATACTTTTTTTAAGGGAGGTGTTAAATTTGGACATAAAGGTACTTAAATATTTTCTGACAGTCACAAGAGAGGAAAGCATAACGAAGGCGGCAGAAACGCTTTATATGACACAGCCTCCTCTTTCAAGGCAATTGAAAGCACTTGAAGACGAGCTTGGAAAACAGCTTTTTGTGAGAGGCAGCAGAAAAATAACGCTTACAGAGGAAGGTATGCTTCTCAAAAAAAGAGCCGAAGAAATGATAGAGCTTATGGATATAACAAAAGCGGAAATTAGTGCCTCAAGTGAGAATATAAGCGGAGATGTATACATAGGCGGAGGAGAAACGGAAGGAATGAGAATAATTGCAAGGGCGTCCGAAACGCTCCGTAAAGAATATCCCAACATAAGGATACACCTTTTCAGCGGACACACAGAGGATATTGCCGAAAGGCTGGACAGAGGGCTTCTGGATTTCGGAATATTTATAGAACCAGCAAATATGTCAAAATATGATTATATCCATCTGAATACAACCGATGTATGGGGCTTGCTTATGAGAAGAGACAACAGTTTAGCAGCAAAAAAAGTTATAAAAGCAGAGGATATGCTCACCGTGCCCATTATCTGCTCCGAACAGTTCAAGGGAGAGATGCTTGGATTTTCGGGAGGAGAATACAATAAGCTTAATATAGTGGCTACATACAATCTTTTATATAACGCTTCTCTTTTGGTTGAGGAAAATGTGGGCTGTGCCCTCTGCATTGACGGCATTATAAACTGCGGCGCGGACAGTCCTCTCTGCTTCAGACCCATTGAGCCTCGTCTTGAGGTCGGGCTGAATATAGGCTGGAAGAAATATCAGACTTTTTCAAAGGCTGCCGAGTTGTTTTTGAATAAGCTAAGAGAGTGTGTTTAATTTTAAAAGACCTGCCGAAATACTGACAGGTCTTTTTATTTATTCGTTTTTATTTTGTATGTCATTAGGTATTGATTCTGTATCTTTGGATATATTATTTATCGGAGCGCTGTCCGAGGGTAAATTCGGAGAGCCTGTCCACACTTCCTCATCTGGGAGTTTATCGGGTTCCTTGGACTGTGTATGTTCGTCGGAAGGAAGCATATCCTGTTCCGATTGCTCATTTTCGGGCAAGGCTTCGCTTTCCGATTTGCTATCCTTCTTCTTTTTGGTGTGCGTGAACTGATAAAGCATACCCAAAACCGCCACAATACCTGTTGAAGCGAGTATAACAACATAGTTTGCAACATTGAATATTCCAAGTATATTTGTAACTATAGAAGCCGCTCCGCTTAAGGCTGTGCTTATTATAACAACTGTTCTCACAAGCTTTACTGCCAATATGCCCACGATGACAGCAGCCGCGATTATAAGCACTATCATCCACCAGCTTGCGCTTACATCATAGGCATTCATTATATGCCCTGCCACATTTACCGTTGAACCAAAGCCTATTATAAACACTCCCGTCTTATAGAAGGCGAAGGACAAAATACCGGTGATAATACCCACTATTCCTGCCACAAGGAGCACAACATCCGCTCCCATGGCATAGGCTACAACGCCCGAAATAAGAGCGCCCGCAGCAAAGCCGATAATGGCGCACCAGAGCCTTAAGAGCTTATAGCCAAAAAAACATATAAGAAATCCACAGACTATGCCTATTATAACAGACAGCATGACCGGATGCTGAGTAGTCACACAGCTGTCGATTACCTTTTGTATAGAATCCAAAGTAACACCCCCATGTTTTTTAATTTGATATTATTCTACCATATATTGCAAATAAATTCAATAAATAAGTGTAACTTATTCATATAAAAACAGCGCAGTAAAACTGCGCCGTTTTAAAGAAATTTATGTTTTTATCAGAAATCAACTTCAGTGCCGTAGAATGTACACTTGAACAATTCAGCCATCTGTGCGGGAGTGATAGCTCTGGGGTTAGAACCTGTACAAGCATCTCCGACTGCATTTGCTGCGATAGTGTCAAGCTTCTCTAAGAACTCCTCTTCCTTTACGCCAAATTCCTGGATAGTCTTGGGAATGTTCATAGCGCGATTGAATTCCTCGATCTTTGCAATAAGAGCGTTAACCTGAGCCTTCTCTGATGTTCCGCCAAGACCTACTCTTCTTGCTATGTCGGCATATCTTCTCATAGCCTCGGGCTCGTGAGCGTTATACTTTATAACATAAGGAAGGTATATAGCGTTTGCACAGCCATGAGGAATATGACCCGTTGAGAATGCGGCGCCTGTCTTGTGAGCCATTGAGTGAACAATGCCTAAAAGAGCATTTGAGAATGCCTGACCTGCAAGGCACTGTGCGTAGTGCATCTGCTCTCTTGCGTCCATATCCTTGTTGTATGAAGCGGGGAGATAGTCAAATACCATCTCTATCGCCTTGATCGCAAGAGGATCGGTAAACGGACTGTTGAGAGTTGAAACATAAGCCTCGATAGCGTGTGTAAGAGCGTCCATACCTGTGTAAGCAACCTGCTTCACGGGAAGGCTGACAACAAGCTCGGGATCAACTATAGCAACATCGGGAGTTATCTCGAAATCTGCAAGAGGATATTTGATACCCTTTGAATAGTCTGTGATAACAGAAAATGCAGTAACCTCGGTAGCTGTGCCCGATGTTGAAGGAATAGCACAGAAACGAGCCTTAGTCCTTAACTTCGGGAAATTGAAGGGTGTGCAAAGGTCTTCAAAAGTAGTTTCGGGGTACTCATAGAATGCCCACATAGCCTTTGCGGCGTCGATGGGTGAACCGCCGCCGATAGATACGATCCAGTCGGGCTGGAATTCTGTCATAGCAGCTGCGCCCTTCATAACTGTATCTACGGATGGATCGGGCTCAACGCCTTCAAAAAACTTAACTTCCATGCCTGCCTCCTTGAGATAGCCTTCTACCTTGTCAAGGAAACCGCCCTTTCTCATTGAGCTTCCGCCCGATACAACGATAGCCTTCTTACCAGAAAGGTTCTTGAGGTTCTCAAGCGCGCCCTTGCCGTAATAAAGATCTCTTGGTAATGTAAATCTTCCCATTTTTAAGTTCCTCCTTAAAATTATTGTTATTTTTTTAACAATATATATTATAACACTTATATGATAAATATGCAACAACTTTTTTGTAAATTTTTTACTACAATTCATAGTTTATACATAAGCAAAAGCGCCCTCCATAAGGGAGAACGCTAAATTGATATTTTTTAAGTTATGCTTTCTAAATATCATACTTACCGCATACTGCCTTCAAATCGGCTTTTAGAGTATCTACAAGGCTTTGGGGACTTATAACCTTGACATAGCTTGAATACTGCATAATCCAATACTTCATAGCATCAAGATTGACATAAACGCTTACACTGACTTCATTGTCGGTTTCATCAAAGAAGCTTATATCCTTGCCAAACCAGTCTATAACCGCAGAAATAATTTTTTTGTCCGCTCTGAAAACCACCGTTGCGCTTTCTCCCGAAAACATATATATGTGCTCTGCCATGTGCTTCGGCAGATCAAGACCGTTTTCAAGACCCTTTACGCTCTTTTGAGGCTTTATTTTTTCGTCCGTGAGCCTTATATCCGTTATCCTGTCTATTCTGTAATTCGACACATTATCATACTTGTCATAATTGCATATTAGATAATATCTGCCGTTTGTTGCGACCATCTGATAAGGATTCACAAGATATTCGGCAGGCTTGCCGTCCTTTCCCAAACGATTGTGAAGCTTCTTGTCTGTGCCATATTCATTATAATGGAATATGACCTTTTTCTTGCTGGCTATAGCCTCATCCAGAACGGATATTATGTAGAAAAGCTCCTTATTTTTGGGCATATTCTCCGGCAAATTCGTTATATGTCTCACTTTATAGGCAAAATATTTATTTGACAGTGATTCCAGCTTTTCAACGAGATTTTTACACTGACTATAAGGTATATATTTTGAAAAAAGCAAGCTGTCTATAATTATTCTAAGCTCTTCATCGGCAAATTTCCTGTTGATATAAAAATCCGTGAGCATAGGTTCATGCCCTTTTCTCTCTACCTCCGTGTAGTTAATATCATAACCGTAATCGATAAGGTTCATTATGTTTGGCCTTATGGATTTTCTGTTTATATCCATATTATATTTTTCCTTAAGCAGTCTGAGTATATCCGCTTGGCTCAGTCTGTGGTTTTCATCAGTGTATTTCCTGAGTATATCCAGAATGTTCACTATTATCATTTTTTTAGGTTGCGTAGTATACATTTAATCACCCATTTGCAAATTTTGAACTATTTTGATAAAAAATAAATAAGATATTTATACAATTATTTCAACTTTGCTGCCGCCTTCTCTTTCCTTTGTAACAACTATCTGCTTGTCAATTTTTTCTTTTAGTTCAGACACATGAGATATTATACCTACAAGACGGTTGCCTTCCGTAAGATCTGCCAAAGCTCTCATAGCCTGCTGAAGTGATTCCTCATCCAGCGAACCGAAACCCTCGTCTACAAACATTGTGTCCAGCCTTATACCACCGGCAGAAGATTGAATTTCATCCGACAAGCCAAGAGCAAGTGAAAGCGAAGCCTTGAAGGATTCACCACCCGAAAGAGTTTTGACACTTCTCTCGCTGCCATTGTAGTGGTCAATAACATCAAGATCAAGTCCGCTTTGACTGCTGTTATTATCGGCCGCAGCCTTTCTCTTCAACTCATATTGACCGCTCGACATAACCATAAGACGTATATTTGCCCTTTCAATTATCCTGTCAAAATAGGTCATCTGGATATAAGTTTCAAGCATTATTTTTTCTTTCCCTTTTATTTTTCCGTTAGCCGTATCGGACAGCACTTTCACCCATGTAAGTTTTTTCTCGACTTTGGAAATTTCATCTGATTTCTCTTTTAAATTTTCAAGATTATTATTATTTGTTTCTAATCTTGTATTAAGTTTTTGTTTGTTTTCCAGTAGTTCCTTTCTGCTATTTGTTACATTTTCAAGCTTATTTTTTTCGGTTTCAATATCACAGTCTATTTTTTCTTTGAGCAAGTCATTAGCTGCATTTATTTTAGCGTCAAGTCCTTTTATATTGTCCTCGCATTTCTTATATTGGTTCTCTGCAGTTTCAATATTATTTTTAATAGTCGTTCTTTGATTTTCGAGTTCAGATATTTTCTGCTTTGCAGCTTGTTTTGAATCAAAACGGAGTTTGTCCTTCAAAGCTAATATTCTTTGTTCAAATGTATTTTTCTGAGTTTTAAGTTTTGTGAGTAAATTTTCAAGCTTTGAAACTTCTTTATTAATTTCTTTGTACATATCCTCCTTTTCGGGTATTAAATTTTCCAATTCATTTTTACGCTTGACTTGTTTTTCTACTTTTACTAATTTGCCTTCAACATTTTTACGTTGTTCTTCGTACTCTTTTTTCTTTTCTGAAATCACATCAGCAATGTCTTCATATTTTTCGATTTCTACAAATTTAATTGCTTTTTTTAAGGTTTCTTCCTTTTTCGTCTTAGCCTCTGTTTTTATTTTTCCTGCAGTTTCACTTGCTTTTTGAACTTGCTCTTTTGCCTCCTCATATTTACCTTCACATTCCTCAAGCTCTTCCTTTGTGGGGGCATTTTGAGATTTAATAGCAGGGGTAGGATGTGATAGTGAACCGCATACGGGACAAGGCTTGCCTTCCTCCAAGGATTCTGCCAAAATTCCCGCCTGTTCATCTAAATAAGCCTTATGTTTTGAGTTGTATTCTGCTTTTTTAGCCTCAGCATCTTCTGCCTTCGCCTTATAATCTTTTTGGCTTTCCTTAAGTTTATCCGTAAGATTTGAAATTTCTTCTAGATCAGCTTCAATATTTTCAATGGCTCCAATGTCCTTACTTATGCCTTCCTTGCTGCTTTTAAGTTCAATCATCTCCGTCTTGACATCTTTTATTGAATCTGCCTCATTTTTTAAATTTTCAATTTCAGTGTTGAGACTTTCTGCAAGTTCTTTTTTAGATGTTTGATTATTTTCGTTTTGCAAAATAGATGCATTAATACCCTCTAATTCATTATTTTTTGAATCAAGTTCGTCATAGTCATTAAGCTCAGCATTAATTTTTGCTATACTTTTGTCAAGCTCTTCAATTTTTGGTTCATTTTTCTTTTCTTCTTCAAGTTTGTTTTTCAGTTCTTTAAGCTTTGGTTCAGTGTTTTCTTTCTCTTTTAAAGATTTTTCAAGAGATTCTTTTGTATTTTCATAGGTCTCTGCATTGGTTATTTTTTCCGTAAGCTTACGTATTTCATCGTCTTTACTCTCAATAACCTCCTGCAAAGAATTTAACTCAGATTTATCCTTATTGATTAATTTTTCTGTTAAATTAACAACATCATCAATTTTAAGCTCCTTCGCTTTTGCTTTAGCAACCTGTACCGAAAGAGGATCATTTTCATCGCAACGTATTTCTTCAATAAAATGATATATGCTGTCTTGATGTTTTTCATATTCTTTATCAAGAGCCAAGGCTTTATTTTTAAGTTCCTCCTGCAGCATGGCATAATTTTTTGTATGAAATATCTTCTGGAATATCTCTATTCTATCCTTTGTAGGAGCAAGTAAGAGTTTGAGAAAATCCCCCTGCGCTATCATGGCAATCTGTGCAAACTGATCCCTGTCAATACCCATTATTTCATTTATAGCACTGTTTACATCCGATTGTTTTGTTACCAATGTTCCGTTAGGATAGCGCAGCATTGCCGCAGCTTTTTCGCTGGTCATGCCTCCGCCCCTCTTTGCAGGACGTTCATATTCGGGATTGCGCTTTATGTAGTATTCTTTACCTGCATATTCAAAGGTCAGTTCTACTTCTGTAGGAGTTTCCTGCTCGGCATATTTTGAACGGAACATGTTGACATCTCTGTTATCTCCGCTGGGTTCTCCGTAGAGTGCATATGTTATACCGTCAAAAATAGTGGTTTTTCCTGCTCCTGTATCACCTGTTATAAGATACAATCCTTTTGTACCCAGCTTGTCAAAATCTATTTCTGTTTTTCCTGCATATGGACCGAATGCAGACATTGTAAGCTTTATAGGTCTCATTGTTCACCCTCCCAAACTTTATTTATAATTTCATTCATAAATTTTACTTGTTCCTCGGTCATCTCGGCACCGTTTTGTTTTACATATAGTTCTGCAAACAATTCAAGAGGCGTTTTTGTTTCAATATCTTCTGTTCCGCTTATCAAAGCCTTGTGACGGGTTCGCTTATTGTCATAATCCAGTTTCATCAGATTTTTATAAATATATCTCAGCCTTGTAACAGCAAACATTACATCTTCCTCATCAGTCAAGGTTATATGTAAATAATCGCTGTCATATGATGTATCTTTATAAAAGCTATTTTCCATCAATTCGGAATATGTGCCTCTGAACTCTACCATGTCATGAAGAGGAACAAGAGGAACGGTATTCAAGGAAAGGCTGCCTTTTTCTCCAAGCTCCACAACGCTTACTGATTTTTCATGATTGACCTCCGAAAAAGAGTATTTAAGCGGGGTTCCGCAATATCTTATTTTTTCGTTGTCAATATTCTGCGGTCCATGGAGATGTCCAAGCGCAACATAATCAAAATCTTCAAACACAGAAGCATCTACATTGTCTGCGCCGCCGACTGATATTTCCTCAGATTCGGAGCGCTGCGCACCCGTAACAAACTGATGCGTTATCAGTATGTTTCTACTTTCCTTGTCTATGTTCATTTTTTCAACAGCCACGCGAAGAGCATCATTATATGAGGCAATATCCTCGTCGGGATAAGCGCTGCGCACATGGGCAGGCTTTATAAACGGCAGCATATAAATGTTGACCTTTCCATATTGATCCTGCACCTCAAGCGGTTTAACATCTCCGTTGTATACAGATGAAAAATGTATGCCGCTTGTGTCCATAAGTCTGTTGCCAAAAGCAAGACGCTCGGGCGAATCGTGATTTCCGCTTATTATAAAAGTCTGTAATTTGCGTTTTGCAAGATTTACTATAAAATCATCAAACAAGCTGACTGCTTCGGCAGAAGGTACCGTTTTATCATAAACATCTCCTGCAATAATGACAGCATCAGGCTTTTCGTTGTCAATTATATTTAAGATCTCTTTTAATATGTATTTCTGATCATCGAGCATAGAGAACTCGTTCACTCTCTTGCCAATGTGCAGATCCGAAAGATGAATAAATTTCACTTTTTGCACCGCCTTTGATATAATAATTTTGAGTAATAGTTAATTGTACATCGTTTACAAAATACCTTTTGTTACATTAAGTATAACACAGTAATTCTATCGTGTCAAAAGCACTTTATGACCTATAGACAAGCCTAAAATTATCTATATTTATATTATAAACCCCAATATGGACAAAAAATGTGCCATATGCTATAATATAATTAATATGTAAGTAAAAACCAAACACAGAAATTTTATTCTAAAGGAGGGAAAGGTTATGAAATTTGATATTGACAGCATACGCAGAGATTTGGAGGAAGAGGATATGGGCGCTTTCTTTGTGGGAGGTTATGGAGGTGCGCTTTCGGAGTATTCCGATATTGAAGATGCCGATGACGATGAAATTCTAGAAATGGCAACAAGAAAAGGCATAAATTTGTCAAAGTATAAGAAGTATTGAGATATAAATGAAAAAATAACTGTCTCTCATACAAGATGCCTCTCGGTTTTGAGCCGAGAGGCATCTTGTATATGTTATCAATGGTTATATATAATATTTATAATTCATTTATAATGTATATGTATATATAAAATCAAATGATTATCTCAAAAAATCCCCAGTTTACGGGCATTTCCGCAAGACAGCAGCTTGAATTTACTACCCATT
>CANQVZ010000039.1 GCA_947627425.1 uncultured Clostridia bacterium
TCATTTGTGCTTGAAATACCTAAGGGCGTGGATATCGAAAAGGAGCTTAAAGGCTGTAATTATAAGGTAATAGGCAATACCTCGGCGGAAGAAAGCTTTGTCATAAACGGTGAGACCATAACAATTGACGAGGCAAAGAGAGCGTGGTTCAAGCCTCTTGAAAAGATATTCCCCACAAAGCACTATGACAGCTTCGATAAATCGGATATAACACTCAAGAGCTTTGAGGCCGTAACAAAGAAGCATACGGGCAAGGGCATAGCGGCGCCCAGAGTGTTTATACCCGTGTTCCCCGGCACAAACTGTGAATACGACACAAAGAAGGCATTTGAAAAGGCGGGCGCGGTCGCAGATACTCTTGTTATAGCAAATCTCAAAAAGGATTGGCTCATACAGAGCCTTGACAAAATGGCTGAAATGATAAGAAACAGTCAGATAATAATGATACCGGGCGGATTTTCGGCAGGTGACGAGCCGGAGGGCTCGGGCAAGTTCATTGCCGCCGTATTCAGAAATCCCGCTATAAAGGAGGCTACAATGGAGCTTCTCACAAAGAGGGACGGCCTTATGCTCGGTATATGCAACGGCTTCCAGGCGCTCATAAAGCTTGGACTTGTACCCTACGGCGAGATAAGGGATATGGACGAAAACGCGCCTACGCTTACATTCAACACCATAGGTCGTCATGTGTCCTGCCTTGCGGATACAAAGATAATTTCAAATAAATCTCCGTGGCTTTGGAACACGGAGCCGGGACAGATACACAAGGTAGCATTTTCACACGGCGAGGGCAGATTTGTTGCTGATGAAGCCACTATAAAGGCTCTGGAGGCAAACGGACAGATAGCCACTCAATATGTGGATGCAAAGGGCGTGCCGAGCTATGATATAAGATATAATATAAACGGCTCCGTATACGCAATAGAGGGCATAACGAGCCCCGACGGCAGAGTGTTCGGAAAGATGGGACACTCCGAGAGGATAGGCAACGGCGTGTTCAAGAACGTTCCGGGCGAGAAGGATCAAAAGATATTCCTGTCGGGCGTTGAGTATTTCAAGTAAGGGGAGGTAAAATATGATGTTAAAGAGAATTTTAAGCGGTATGCTGGCATTTTCATTGCTATTCGGCTCATTCGGAGGAACTACGGTCATGGCGGACACGGCAGCAAAAAGCGTGACCATAACGGTCAATAAGGACGGCAGCGGTGATTTCACATCCATTCAGGCTGCGCTTGACTCTATAAAGGATACGCCCACGGAAAAAAACAGGGCAATGATAAAGATATATCCGGGCGTATACACCGAGGAAGTAAATGTAAACAAGCCCTATGTCACATTTTCAAATGCAAGCAGAAACGGCGATGTGACCATAACCTATGACAAGGCAAACGGTCATGCCGATCCCAAGAAAAACTACGGCACCGACAAGACTGCCACGGTTACGGTCACTGCGGAGGCAACGGGCTTTACGGCTGAAAACATAACCTTTGTCAATTCCTATAATATTGACAGCGCCTCTGCCGAAGGAACGAATACCGCCGAGAGAAAGCAGACCCAGGCGGTGGCTCTTGAAACGCTTGCCGATAAGGTCGTGCTTGAAAACTGTAAGATGATAGGCAGACAGGACACGCTCTATCTCAAGGGTGCATCAAAGGGACAGCAGGTCTCCGGCTCTGCGAATCCCGCAAGAGTTTATCTCAAAAATTGCTATATAGAAGGAACGGTCGATTTTATTTTCGGCGATGCAACGGCATTTTTTGATAACTGCGAGCTGAATATGGTATATTATAAAAACGGCGGACACTTCTCCGCGCCCAATACGACCTTGTATAATATAGGCTATGTTTTCAACAACTGTATTTTAAATGTTGACAAGGCTTATACGGCTGATTATGCCGAAAAGATTGATCTGGGCAGACCCTGGCAGTGTGACAGCGCTTATCCAAATTCAGGCTCCAATTCCGTATATATCAACTGTACCATGCCCGATATAATGAAGGAGGAGGGCTTTAGCCTTTGGGATTCCTCATCTATGGCAAAAAAGGTCAGATTTATGGAATACGGCTCAAAGTATGCAAACGGCAGAGCTGTCGATCTCACCAAGAGAGCCGATTTTGTAAAGGTGCTCACACAGGAGCAGGCGGACGGATATACGGCTTATAATGTGCTTAAGGGCAGCGATAACTGGGATCCTTCAGGTTCAAGAACAAATACATCGTGCTGTGATGTCACATTAAGCAGCTATGATATCTCCATACCTATGGGCGAGAGCTTTAGCCTTAAGGCATATACTGTGCCCATGGAAATAAGCGATAAAATAAGCTATTCAAGCGCAGATGCTTCTATAGCCTCAATAGACGCGGATGGCAATATAACGGGCCTTAAAGAGGGCAAGACTGTTATATGCGCAGAAAATTCAAAGAAGCTGAGGACATATGCCGATGTAGAGGTCACAGCCGCAAGAACGGCTGTGCCCACGGTTGCCGACATAAAGATAACGAATGAAAGCAACCTTGTACCGGGTCAGAACCTTATAGCAAATTACGGCTATGAGCTTGCAAGCGATAACGCCATAGATGCCGCAAAGCTTCGCTGGTGCGCCGTTAATGATGACAATTGCATCATACTTAAGGAGGGCGTGGGAGAGTATTACAGTAGCTACACCGTAACTCCCGAGGATATAGGCTACAGCATAAGGCTGGATGTATATCCTGCCACAAAGACTACCTATGGCGAATACGGCGCAGTAAGCTCATACACCACGGCAAATGCGGTGAAGGCGCAGAACGGCGAGAGCGGCGCCTTATACAGGACGGATTTTGACAATACCGACGGCTGGAGCACAACCGGTACATGGAATTCCGTAAATAAATATGACAACAGCTTTGTTGCCGCAGCCTGCGACAGCAACGATATGTCCTATATGGAATATTCAAACGGCTATGACTTCGACAACATAGACTTAAAGGGCAGATTCAGGTTCAATCCCGAAAGAAAGGGCTTAAGCTCTGACGGATATTACAATATCTATTTCAACAGGAGCAAGGACGCAAGCTCGTATTATGTTCTTAAGGTGGGCAGGGGCAGCAACACAAAGAGCCTCATACTCACTCTTTGCAAGGTCGTAAACGGCGTTGAAACTGAGCTTGCAAAGGATGTCGACAGCCTTAAGAACAATATACTCCAGAATGCGGGCGAGGAAAATCCGTATTTCACGATAGAGGTAAGCAAGAACAACAGCGAGCTTGAAGCTTATTTCTATATCGAAGGCATCAGCAAGTACATGGCTAAGCTCAGCGCAAAGGACAGCGCTCCCGTTTCTGCGGGCACCATTGCCTTTGAGGCAGGCGGTGATGATGATGTCGTTATGATGGACAGTATAAGTGTGCGCAATAATGCCGACACAAGCAGTACCGACAAGACAAAGATATATATTATGGGCGATTCCACCGCGGTTGCCTACGGAGACGACAACACCATAGGCGGCTGGGGAGAATATCTTGTGAACTATTTTAACAACAATGTCGAAATAATAAACAAGGCGGAAGGCGGCAGAAGTGCGCGTTCTTATCTCAATCAAGGCAGATTGAGAGAGGTTTACGAGCAGGTGGGCGCAGGCGATTATGTATTCATACAGTTCGGCACAAACGACCAAAGGACGGATGAAAACGCCTTTATGGAGCACGCAGTAATGCTCGGTGAGCCCGATAGCAGCGGAAAATATCCCATCATACCGGGCATAAAGACAAAGACGCCGCAGTATATATATGATTTCTACAAAAATACAGACTATCCCTACGGTGATACCTTCTATCCCTATGAGAGCGGTACCTTCAAGTGGTATATGCTCCAGCACGTGCAGGAGATAAAGAAAACAGGCGCAACCCCCGTGCTTCTCACTCCCATGTGTAGGATATTCTTTGACAGCGAGGGCAAAATAACTCCGCATTTCGGCGAAAAGGACGGCTATATTGAGGCAATAAGACAGCTTGCCGAGGAAGAGGACATTGTGTGCATAGATATGTACGACATTACAAAGTCGCTCTATGAGAGCTACGGTGTTATGACCACCCAGGGACTTCACAACATAAAATCGGACGGCACGGTCGATCTTACGCATTACAATAAATTCGGCGCTAACCTTATAGCAAGTAAAATGGCAGACGCCATAAAGAATTCCGTGCTCACCGTCAGAAAGGATGTTATAGCTTCGAGCGTAGCGGTAAGCAGGACGGATGCATTAAAGACGGCAAATCTCTTCGTGCTCGGTTCTACTGCAGCATCGGGTGCAGATAACGGCAATATGGCAGTCGCTTCGGGCGGCTACGGCGATTATTTCGGCAAATATCTTTCACCCAAGATAACCGTTAAGAATCTTGCTGTTCAGGGCGCCACCACAAGGAGCTATATAGATACGGACGAATACAAGTCGTTTGTTTCGGAACTCAATGAAGGCGATTATGTATTCATAAACTTCGGCGAGACAGACGGCAGAGCGGGCGAGGACTACGCATATCCGTCCGACAACGAAAAGGATAAAAGCTCATACAGCTATTATCTCTATAATTACTATATAAAGCCCGTGGCTGACAAAAAAGCCGTGGCTATAGTTATGACGCCTTATTCGCCCAGGACCTTTGTAAACGGCGAGTATGCTCCCGCAGCCAATCCCTATGTTCAGAATACGATCTCAATGGTACAGAAGTATTCTACAGCCTATGTAAATCTCAACAGTGTCACTGCCGAGCTTTACAAGACTATGGGCGAGGAGGGCAGCAAGGCACTCAACGCTTATAACAGAAAAACGGGCATTGACAACAATGTTCTCAGCAGCTTCGGCGCAGAGCTTGTTGCCAAAAAGATACTCACCATGATGCAGCAGTCGTCCGCTTCTCTCAAGGACTATATCGATGCCGAGGCGGTAAAGGCGTCGCCATCCATGACCAAGGCAGACTTTGTGAAGCTTGTATCGGATGCCGTTTCGCTCAAGGAAAGCACTGCCAATAACTTCAACGATGTAAGCGAGGGCAAGTATTATTCCGGAGCAGTCGGCGCAGCCAAAGCGGCAGGCATAATTAAGGCGGTGTCGGGCGACAGCTATAAGCCCGAAACACCCATCACGGGAAACGAGGCTTCAAATATCATCAAAAATACGCTTAAATATCTCAAAGCCGATGCGGATATGTCCGATGTATACGAGCTTTTGAAGGGCGACAGCGTATCGTTTGAGATAGGCGTTTGGGCAATAGACAGACTTTATGAGGAGCTAAAATAATATGAAATTTATATCCTGGAATGTAAACGGTTTAAGAGCTTGCGTCGGCAAAAACTTTATGGATTTTTTCAAAGAAATAGACGCCGACATATTCTCTATACAGGAAACAAAGCTTCAGGAGGGGCAGATAGACATAGCCCTTGACGGCTACGAGCAATATTGGAACTATGCCGAAAAGAAGGGTTATTCGGGCGTTGCCGTTTTTACGAAGCTCAAGCCTCTTTCCGTAAGCTATGGCATAGGCATAGAAAAGCACGATCACGAGGGCAGAGTAATAACTCTGGAGTTTGATGACTTCTATTATGTGACCTGCTATACGCCCAATTCGCAGAATGAGCTTGCGCGCCTTGACTACAGAATGGAGTGGGAGGACGATTTCAGAGCATATCTCAAGGAGCTTGACGCCAAAAAGCCCGTCATACTCTGCGGCGATCTCAATGTCGCTCACAACGAGATAGACCTTAAAAATCCCAAGACCAACAGAAAGAACGCAGGCTTTACGGACGAGGAAAGAGGCAAGTTTTCAGAGCTTCTTTCGGCAGGCTTTATAGACAGCTTCAGATATTTTTATCCCGATACGGAAAATATATACAGCTGGTGGAGCTATCGCTTCAGAGCCAGAGAAAAGAATGCGGGCTGGCGTATTGACTACTATGTTGTAAGCGAAAGCTTAAAGGACAGGCTCAAGGACGCCAAAATACACACGGAGGTATTCGGCTCCGACCATTGCCCCGTAGAGCTTGAAATAAGGTGATGCCATGCACAGCGTAATAAGCCCGGTCGAGGCTAAAAAAATGATGGATACCCAAAGCGATATAGCCATTATAGATGTGAGAGACGAGGACGAGCTTTCGGAGGGCTATATTGAAAATTCTATACTTGTGCCTCTTGACACTCTTGAAAAAAATATAACCGGCGTCATAGAGGATAAGGATAAGACAATACTCGTATATTGCAGAAGCGGCAGAAGAAGCGCCGCCGCCTGCGATATAATGGACAGTCTTGGCTATACCGATGTGTATGACTTCGGCGGCATTATAGACTGGCCTTTTGAAAAGGTGCTTTGATATTTAAGGCGCAGAGTCAGCTCTGTGCCTTTTTTGTGTTTAAAAAAGTGATGTATATAAGCTTTTGTGTAAATAAAATAAAGTTATATTTGCATATTATATAAAAAGTACGGTCAAAATTCATAAAAATACACAAAATTGCACTATTTCAATTGACATTATTTAATAATAATAGTAAAATAAAATAGAATAAGTGTAAAAATAAAAGGTTGACCTTTGGTTTTTGTAATACAAGAAACGGAGTTTTAATATGATAGTTCTGAGCTTGGCATTTTTTGCTTTATGTGTTTTTCTTATGGGCGGTTCCGTGTATTCATTTGTAAATCTTGTTGCCGACAGACTTCCCGAAAAGAAGCCCATAGCTTTTGGCAGGAGTCAATGCGACAGCTGCGGCAGAGTGCTTGGCGGCTTGGATATGATACCCGTTTTTTCATATATTTTCCTCAGAGGAAGGTGCAGAAGCTGCAAAGCACCGCTTTCAGTCAAATATTTTCTTACAGAGCTTGCAGGCGGATTGCTTGCTCTTTATATGACTTACGCCTATTGGGGCAGCTGGCTCCAGCTTGTGCTCGGCTACATATTTGTTGCCATACTTGCCTGTGTGCTGCTCGTTGATATGGAAACCATGTCCATACCCGATCAGCTCGTCATAGCCATGGCTGTATTGAGCGTTATTTCTGTTTTCGTATTCAGAGATATAAATATCATTTCCAGAATAATAGGCTTTTTTTCGGTAAGCGCGCCCATGCTCATAATAGCGCTCATAATAGACGGCGCTTTCGGCGGCGGCGATATAAAGCTTATGGCGTTCACGGGCTTTTTCTTGGGCTGGCAGCTCAATCTTCTCTCGTTTTTCATAGCCATAATCACGGCAGGCGTTTATGCGCTCTTGCTTCTTATGCGCTATAAAAAGGGCGAGGACAGACATTTTGCATTCGGACCCTTCCTTGCAATAAGCTGTACTATAGCGTTTTTCTGGGGAAAAGAAATATTGAATTGGTATATAGGTTTATTCATGTAAGACCTTAAAATATAAAAATCAACTTATGGTGGTGAAATAATGACAACTTACAAATACACTGCGCAGGATGAAAACGGCAAAAAAATAAGCCGCAGCGTAGATGTGAACAATCCTACGGAGCTTTATCAGTATGTCCAGCAGAATAATCAGATACTTGTATCCTACAAGGAAGTTCGTAAAAATACCAGGAGCAGAAAGCTTAGCTTTCGCGATCTGGGAGACTTCTGCCGTCAGCTTGGTACCATGCAGGCATCGGGTATATCGCTCGTGCGTGCGCTCAATATAATCACACACAGCGAATCTCTCAAGCAATGGCAGAGGGATATATACACAAGGCTTATGAACTCCGTCATACAGGGTAATTCTCTTTCAACCGCTATGGAGGAGATAAACGGCGCTTTTCCCGAGCTTCTTATCAATATGTATAAGACAGCCGAGATGAGCGGTAATCTTGAAAAAACCTCCATGCAGATGTGCGATTACTATGAAAAGCAGTATCTTCTTAACAAGAAGGTAACATCATCGCTTGTATATCCCGGCATACTTATTGCTCTTGTCATAGTGGTAGTTATTTTCCTTGTTACATTCATCATACCGCAGCTGGAGCCTGTGCTCTCGACTTTGGAATCCATGCCCCTTCCCACAAGGATACTTTTGGGCTCATCTCACTTTGTTATCGACCACTGGATCATAATACTCTTTGTTGTGGCAGTGGCAGCCATTATATTTACATATCTTATGAAGCAGCGTTCCTTCAGGATCAAGTTCGACAAAATGCTTGTACATCTTCCTTATTTCGGCAAGCTTTTCAAGACTGTTTATACTGCCAGATTTGCAAGGACAATAGCTTCGCTTTACGCTTCGGGTCTGCCCATAGTAAGCGCCCTTTCGGTAGGCGGCAGGACCGTAGGCAATAAATATGTTGAAAGTCAGTTTGAGGATGTAGTAATGAAGGTAAGAGCAGGTCAGTCGCTTTCAAATGTTATAAGCGGCGTGGACGGCTTTGTAAGCAAGCTTGCGGACACCACCCTTGTGGGTGAGGAAACCGGTAAGCTTGCGGATATGCTCGTTTCAACATCCGATACGCTTGATTATGAGGCGGATATAGCCATCACTAAGCTTGTCACAAGTATGGAGCCTGTGCTCATCATAGTAATGGGCTTGCTTGTAGGCTTTGTTATGGTCTCCGTTCTTCTGCCTATCTATCAGTCTTATTCGGCTGTCGGTGCGCAGGGCGGAATTTAACGACTAAGGAAGGAAGGTATCACAATGATCTCAGTCCATTTGGGTAATGAAGAAATGTACGCTATCATAGCGTCCGGAAGCGGAAAGAATATCACCGTTAATAATATTTATACCATGCCCGTAAGTCAGGGCGCCATAATGAACGGCGTTATAGTCAACGAGGACGCTCTTAAAGCCGATATTTCAAAGTTCTGGGAAGAAAATAAGCTTCCCCGCAAGGATGTCAATGTAGTTGTAAAGGGCAAGCAGATAACTATGAAAAATGTCGTTCTGCCGCTCGTAAAGGAAAAGAATGCCTTTGACCTTGTGTCAATGGAATTTTCCAATGTGGAAAAAAACAAGCCCGTATTCGACTATATGATACTTGACGAGGACAAGAAAACAAAGAAGATGAATACCCTTGCCGTCATAACCGAGGCTGATTTCATCAACAGCTACATAAGCATTTTCTCCGAGCTTAAGATAAAGCTTAGCTGCATTTCAAACGATATCATCAATATAGTAAAGCTCTTTAACAATATAGATACCGAGCTTAAGGGCGAGACTGCGCTCCTGCAGTTTTTGGACGGCAACAACATAGTGAGCATCATTCTTTCTCAGGGAGAATACAAATATTCTCAGAGTACCAGAATATTCAGCGACAGAGATACCGCCGACTTTGTATCGGAGGTAGTCAATTCCATAAGCACCATAAAGCAGTTCTATATGTCCACCTACAAGGAGGATATAAACAAGGTCTACTTGGGCGGAATAAGTGACGAAACCCTTGAAAAGATAGGCTTGTCGCTCTCTATTTACAATACAGAGGCAGTCCGCGTGCCCGAATCAAATAACATCAACTTCAAGACAAACGGCAGCCTCAGCAACTATGCTATGGGTATAGGAGCGTTTGTTGAGGCAAAAAAGGATATAAACCTTTTCAAAAGATTCAGCGCCGAGGCTATCGAAAAGAAAACAAGCTTCCTGCCCGACACAAAGCTTCTTGCGGGCGCAGGCGTTTTGGTGGGCTTTATAGTGATAGCGAGTATATTTCTGCTAGTGAGGAACCATCTTCTTACTAAGTCGCTTGAGGAGTGCAATGCTTACATAAACGATGCTCAGAATCAGAAAATGGTGGCAGACTCCGCAAATGTGGTTGCCGAGAATGAACGGCTCGAAAAGAATATACAGACTATAGCCGACCAGAAAGCCGTAATTAAGACATATCCTGCGTTTAATACCACCGTAAAGAATATGATAATGGCAACGCAGGACAGTGTTACAAGCTTTAAGATAAACAGGTTTGATTCCAATTCCGGCGTAGTCAGGATAGAGGCTACCTGCGGCGTTGCAAATTTCAACAACGCTATAGTGGATAAGCTCAACACTACGGGTCTTTTTGAAAATGTAGACTACACGGGCTATTCGTTTGACGAGAATGAAAATGTTTACAAAGTAAATGTAAACTGTATTCTCAAAGAGAGCATAGGACAGTAAGGAGGAAGATGTATGCAGATGAATATTTCCGAGAAGGATAAAAAGCTTTTGGTATATCTTGCCATATTCTGTCTTATAATTATTCCGTTTTGGTTCGTTATGCGTCCCGCAATGGCAAAGGGCAACGAAATAAAGAGCGAGCTTGAAACGGCTCTTGCCCAGAGGGTACAAATGGAGACCGAAATAGTGAAGTATCAGTCAAATCTTGCCACACTTGAAGAAAACAGAAAGCTCTATGATCAGGAAATAAGCGAGATCAATGTCGTTATGCCAAATAACCGCATAGACAGTATGATAACCGATATGGTCACAAACTGCGGCTTGGAGATAATCAGACTTTCAATATCAAACAATGCCAATATGCAGAACGAAACTCCCTATGATTACAGCAAGATGGCTCTTGAAGCCGAGGCTGACGATAGCAGCAGTGAAGAAACGGAGCCTGTGCTCTATATCACGGGTGTCAATATCACCGTAAGGGGAGCAGAAGACAGCATTTACAGGCTTATGGATGCCATTTCAGCTAGAATGCCTGCTATAAGGGCGACATCCTATTCCACAAGCGTGGATGCCGAGTCGGGCGCCGTTACGCTCAATGCAAGCATAGATGTATATATGGCTGAAAGCAGTCTTGCCGTTGAAACGGAGGAGGCTTCCGAGGAAACTACAGCCTCGGATGAAACAGAAAACAGTTAATTGCGGAGGTCATTCCCATGAGTGATAACAGAAATATCAGAATCGGTGATGTGTTAATTGAATATGGCTATATTACGGAAGAACAGCTTATGGCAGCTCTTGCAATACAGAAGGAAGACCGCTCGCGCAAAATAGGCGAGATTCTTCTTGACGAGGGCTTCGTCACCGAAAAACAGGTTGCAAAGGCGCTTGCAAAGCGTCTTAATCTGGAGCTTGTAGAGGATGTCGAGGAGGTCAAGGTAGACGCATCCGTTGCGGCTCTTGTACCTCAGAACCTTGCCGAAAAATACAAGATAATACCCATAAATGAAAAAGACGGTATCATTTCATGTGTCACAAGCTCGCCCCTTGACTTCTATGCTCAGGAGGATGTCAGACAGCTCACAGGTCATGATATAAGAATAATAGTAGCTGTCGAAAGCGATGTAGATTACCTCATAAACAAGTGTTATTCGGAGGTTTCCGTCATAAAGGCTGTCAAGTCGGCAAATATTGAGGTGAGCGCAAATGCGCCCCTTGAAGAGATCGACGCCATTGTCGGCGATGACGATACTCCCGTTATTTCGTTTATTAACTCACTTCTTACAAGAGCCTTTGATATAGGTGTGAGCGATATACATATAGAGCCTTATGAGGCGCAGACACTTGTGCGTATGAGAATAGACGGTACCATTACCGACTATGTAACGCTGCAGAAATCGCTTCATCAGACGCTCATAGCCAGAATCAAGATTATGTCAAGCCTTGACATAGCCGAAAGGCGTGTGCCTCAGGACGGACATTTCAAGACCAAAATAAAGGGCAATACAGTTAATGTCAGAGTTTCTCTTATTCCCACTGTTTTCGGTGAAAAGGCTGTTATGAGAATACTTGCCAACAACACGCCCATAACAAATGTCACTTCCTACGGTATGGATCAGGAAAACTATCTCAAATTCAGGGAGATACTTAAGTCGCCGAACGGCATCATATATATTTCGGGTCCTACCGGTTCGGGTAAAACCACCACGCTTTATATGGTACTGGAGGAATTTTCAAAGCGACAGATAAGTATTTCTACCATCGAAGACCCCGTAGAGAAAAATCTTCCGCATATGAGCCAGATGCAGGTCAATACGCTTGCAGGCCTTACATTTGAAAACGGACTTAGAGCGCTCTTAAGACAGGATCCCGATGTTATAATGGTTGGTGAAACAAGAGATAACGAAACTGCTTCCATCTCCGTAAGAGCAGCCATAACGGGTCATTTGGTATTCTCCACACTGCATACCAACAGCGCCGTGTCCGCCATAGTAAGACTTGCGGACATGGGAGTTGAGCCTTACCTTATAGCAAACTCGCTCGTAGGCGTTGTGGCACAGCGTCTTATGCGTAAGATATGCCCCGAGTGCGGCAAGCTTGTGGACGCCACCGACGAGGACAGAAAGATACTCGGCGAGGACATAGACAAGGTAATGTCGCCGGTAGGCTGCGCAAAGTGCAACAACACGGGATATTCGGGCAGAATTGCCGTTCATGAGATAGTCGCCATTGACAGAGAGATAAGAAACATGATAGTGAAGGGCGCCGAAATAGACGATATAGAGGACTACGCCATAAAGTATCAGGGTATGAAAACTCTGCAATTCAGCGCAAGAGAGCTTGTGAAGCAAAACAAGACTACAATAGAAGAATATCTTAAGATAGCATATAATGTATAATTGAGGAGAGGTGTTTTTATGGCATTGACAATGGATCAGATAATTTTGAGGGCAAGAGCTATGGGTTGTTCCGATATACATATCTCGGAGGGCTTGCCCTTGAGATTCAGAATACACGGCGCTCTTATCGATACGGACATAAGCCTTACAGATGATGAGTCGCAGGAGTGTATAAAGGACATAATGAGCAAGGAGCAGATAGAGGAATTTGAGAAGGGCATAGATGTGGACTTTGCATATGAAAGCTCCGACGGAAACCGTCAAAGAGTTAATGTTTTCCGCTATATGAAGGGCGCGGCAGCCACCATAAGACTTCTCAACAATTCCATACCCGACCTTGAGTCCCTCGGACTTCCCAAGATACTTGAAAGCCTTGCGGACGAGCCGAGAGGTCTTATACTTGTTACAGGTCCTACGGGCTCGGGTAAGTCTACCACTCTTGCAGCCATGATAGACTACATAAACAGGAAGGATTCAACACACATACTTACCATTGAAGACCCCATAGAATATGTTTATGAGAGAAAGGTAGCCACTATTCACCAGCGTGAGGTGGGCAGGGATGTTCAGAGCTTTGCCGCAGCGTTGAGGTCTGCCCTGAGAGAGGACCCCGACATCATACTCGTAGGTGAGATGAGAGACTATGAGACTATTTCAGCCGCCCTTACCGCAGCCGAGACAGGTCACTTGGTTTTGTCCACGCTCCATACCACGGGCGCAGCTCAGACAATAGACAGAATTATAGACGCCTGTCCCGCAGAGGCTCAGAATCAGGTCAGAATACAGCTTTCGGGCATATTAAAGGGCGTTATCACACAGTGTCTTATGCCCAATGCCGAGGGCAACGGCAGAGTTGTTGCAACAGAGATACTTACGGGTACCGATGCCGTTCTGAATATGATAAGAGAGAATAAGTGCCACCAGCTCAATACCACCATGCAGGCGGGCGCATCCTTCGGTATGCACACTCTCAACGGCGACCTTGTAAGACTTCTCAACTGCGGCAAGATAACACATTCCACCGCATTGCAGTACACCAACGATAAGAGAGAATTTGAAAACTATCTTACTTAATAAAATTATCCCTTTGACTTTTGTCAAAGGGAATTTTTTTATCTGTTCATAGACTTGCACTTTTCGCAAACGGGCTTTACCGTTTTGAATTTTGGAATAACAAACTGCCTCTTTGCATCCATATAGTCCTGAACCTTCCTGAGAGCCTCTCCGAATCTCTGGAAGTGTACTATCTCTCTTTCTCTCAAAAATCTGAGGGGAGCGAGTACATCGGGATCGTCCGTCATTTCTATGAGATATTCATATGTCGAACGCGCCTTCTGCTCTGCTGCCATATCCTCATAAAGGTTAGTTATAGGATCGCCCTTTGACTGTATATATGCTGCCGTAAACGGTACGCCCGAAGCGCTTGCGGGATATATCCCCGTGCCGTGGTCTACATAGTATTTGTCAAAGCCTGCTTTCTTTATAGCCTCTATATCGGCATTCTCGCTGAGCTGAGTGCATATTGCGCCTATCATTTCAAGATGCGCGAGCTCCTCCGTTGCAATGTCATTGAGGGTTGCAGTTGCTTCGGGAGTTACCATGTCAAATTTCTGACTGAAATATCTCAGTGAAGCCGCAAGCTCGCCGTCGGGACCGCCCGATTGCTTTTGGCTATACCTTATAGTAAAAAATAATACATTTTCTTTCCTTGCAAAAAACCGCCTTTTCTGTAATGCTGTAAAGTGAGTCGGCAATATATTCATTGGCAAACATACCGCTCATTATAACATCGCTGAATGAGCTTATATATCGCTTGCCTTTTTTCCCTTTATGCTCCGATTTTCTTATATCTTCCTTTATCTCCTCAAGCCCTTTTTCCTCCCTTGCTTTGAGCATTGCATAGTATTTTGTGTCATATATGCCGTTTAAATATGCCTCGTCAATGCGCTTTATCCTGCTTTCCTTACTTTTAAGGGCTTTAAGTCTTGCCACATGCTCCGATTTGTTGTTTTCGGTTTTTTGTATATAGCATTTACAGTCAAGGTCCAGTATTCTGTCCATCTCTTTTATGACGGCATTTTCCGCCGTTTCAAGCTTTATATAATGCGATACACGGCATTTCCCGTGAGAATACCCCGTGCATTGCAGGCTAAGCGATGAGCTTGCCGCGCATAAGGATGCCCCGCAGCTGCCGCAGCTTATAATACCGCTAATCCAGTGCGCAGGCTTTATATCTCTGTGTTTTTTATTATATCTTATTTCCGCTTCCGTAATGCTTTTTACCCTTTCAAAATCGCTCTCGCTTATTACCGCCTCATGTCCGCCTTTTCTTATTATGGTATTTTCATCAGGCTTTCGTCTATAATCCTGTCTTTTATACGGATTCCACCTTGTAAAGCCCGCATACACGGGATTTTTCAATATATAGTCTATTGTCCTTATCTCAAATTTGTTTCCTCTGTGTGTAAGTATGCCCATATTATTAAGGCTCTCGGCTATCCTTCTTTTTGATATACCCGATAAAAAGCCTTCAAATATGTATTTGACATATACGGCTTCTTTTCTGTCTGTCACAAGCTCGTTTTTCAGCCACTTATAGCCGAAGGGCGCGGAGGTCATATATCCGCCTCTTTCCGCCTTTTCGCGCATACCCTTTTTTACCTCGTCGGAGAGGTTGAGCGAATAATATTCCGCCATTGCCTCCAGCATTGCCTCCAGTATTATGCTGAACTTATCCTCCGCTATAGGCTCGGTAACGGAAACCACCGATATTCCGCATTCTCTGCGCAAAAGCGATTTATACACTATGCTTTCCTCTCTGCTTCTGCTGAATCTGTCAAGCTTATGCACAAGTATCACATCAAAGGGCTTTTCTCTGCCCTTGTGCTTCCTTGCATCGGATATCATTTTCATGAAGGCGGGACGCTTTTCCGCCCTTCTTCCGCTTATTCCCTCGTCGCTGTATATACAGCTTTCATTCAGCAGCATATCGTTCCTCTTTGCATAGTCTTCTATTGCCTTAAGCTGTGCGGCAGGTGAAAACTCCCTTTGCTCGTCCGTGCTCACTCTTATGTATGCAGCCGCTTTTTTTATTGCTGTCGCCTCCTTGCATTGCTTTATATTTTATGCTCCGTATTTGTCATAAAGCATTGAAAAAGAAACGGAATTATGTTATTATTTATATATTGAACATCAGCGAGGTGAAACTATGACAAGAGAGGTATACTCTGCCGAACAGACAAGACTTCTGGGCAAGGAGATAGGCGAAAAAGCCCGCAAGGGAGATATATACTGTCTTAAGGGCGAGCTTGGCGCAGGCAAGACGGTTTTCACAAAGGGCTTTGCGGAGGGGCTTGATATAAATGAGCATATCACCAGTCCGACATTCACAATAGTAAACGAATATTCGGACGGCAGACTTCCGCTCTATCATTTCGATGTATACCGCATAGGTTCTCCCGATGAAATGTATGATATAGGCTGCGATGAATATTTTTTCGGCGACGGCGTATGTCTTATAGAGTGGGCGGAGCTGATAGAGGAAATACTGCCCGAAAATGCAGTTTGGATAACAATAGAAAGAGATTATTCAAAGGACGATATAAACTACAGACGAATTGAGGTAAAATAAATGAAAATTCTGGCGCTGGACACCACGGGTCTTGTGGCAAGCGCGGCTATAGTTGACGAAAACAAAACCGTAGCCGAGTTTACCACCAATTACAAAAAAACACATTCGCAGACTATAATGCCTATGATAGAAACCATAAAGAATATGACGGAGCTTGATATGCACGATATAGATTACATAGCGTGCGCGAGCGGACCGGGCAGCTTCACGGGCTTAAGGATAGGCGCAGCCACCGCTAAGGGTCTGGCGCACGGACTTGACAAAAGTATAATACCCGTTCCGACGCTTGACGCTCTTGCATATAATGTTCCCTTTTGCTCATCTCTTGTAGTGCCTATAATGGATGCCAGGCGCAATCAGGTGTATTCCGCAATTTATCGCAATAACGGCAGGCTTGAAAATTTAAGCGGTCATATGGCTTGCGATATACATGAGCTTATAGAAAGGGTGCTTGAAATAGATAAAAACGCCATTTTTTTAGGCGATGGAGTACCCGTTTTCAGGGATATCATTTCAAAGCAGGCAGGCTTTTCATTTGCTCCCGTCAGCGCAAATATGCAGAGAGCCTCGTGTGTGGGCGCGCTTGCTCTTGAAAGGATATCGGAGGCTGTAGCTCCGAATGATTTTGAAATAATATATCTCAGAAAATCACAGGCAGAAAGAGAATTGGAAGAAAAAAATGCGCATAGAACCGATGAATGAAAGCCATATTGACGGCATAATGGAAATAGAGAACGAAAGCTTTGCCATAGCGTGGAGCAGGGCAGCTATGAAAAAAGAGCTTGAAAATAAGCTGGCATATTATGTCACGGCTCTTGAGGGAGATAAGGTCATAGGCTACGGCGGTATGTGGCACATTGTAAACGAAGGACACATAACCAACATAGCCGTCCGCAGAGAGTACAGACAAAAGGGCGTTGGCAGCGCGATTGTTTCGGGACTTATAGACATAGCTTGTGAAAAAGAAATGATAGGGCTTACATTGGAAGTGAGAAAAAGCAACACTGCGGCGCTTGCGCTTTACAAAAAATTCGGCTTTAAGCTTGAGGGCATAAGACCCGAATATTATGAGGACAACAAAGAGGACGCCTATATAATGTGGAAATATTTTATACCCGAGGAATTGATAACAGGCTGAAAACGGAGGTGCGTATATGATCAGAGAGTTGAAATACAGCGAGCTTAAAAGATTTTGCAGGAGCAAGGACATTGCCATAGACAAGAATAAATATAACGGACACATAATAGGTCAGCCGAGCGGAGCGGAGGCTTTGGAGTTTGGCTTGAGCGTAAAGAGCAAGGGATATAATATCTATCTTGCGGGACTTCCCGCAAGCGGAAAAACTACCTATGCGGAGAAATTTGCAAAGGATATAGCCTCAAAGGAAAAAACTCCCGACGATATGTGTTATGTCCTTGATTTTGAAAAGACAGGTGCTCCCAAGCTCTTAAGGCTTAAGGCGGGCATGGGAAAAGAATTCAAAAACGATATGGAGGAGCTTGTCAATCAGCTGAGCATTGAGCTTGCAAGAGCATTTTCATCCGTGGAATACAATGACGATAAGGACAGGATAATGAAAAATGCTCAGAAAAAAAAGGACGAGGTAGTCAAGGAGCTTGCGGATGAGGCAAAGAAATATAATTTCGGCGTCAAAACAAGCAGCAACGGCGGAGTCTATTTCCTGCCCATACTCGACGGCAAGACCGT
>CANQVZ010000040.1 GCA_947627425.1 uncultured Clostridia bacterium
GAGTATCTATGATGTTTATTCTGTGCATGGGCGCATCGCCGATGTGCCACTGAGTGGTGGTAGCGGCGGAGGTGATTGTGATACCTCTCTCCTGCTCCTGCTCCATCCAGTCCATCTGCGCTGTGCCTTCGTGTGTATCACCGATTTTGTATGTTTTACCGGTATAGTACAATATACGCTCTGTAAGAGTTGTCTTACCCGCGTCGATATGCGCCATGATACCGATGTTTCTGGTTCTTTCCAAAGGGAAAGCTCTATCAGCCATACCAATAAATCCTCCTTATTACCACTTGTAATGAGAGAAAGCCTTGTTGGCTTCTGCCATTCTGTGGGTTTCTTCCTTCCTCTTGACAGCGCCGCCCGTATTATTGATAGCGTCCATAATTTCGGCTGCAAGTCTTGAGTCCATGGTCTTTTCGCCGCGCTTTCTGCTGAAAGCGGTAAGCCATCTGAGACCTAATGTCTGGCGTCTTTCGGGTCTTATCTCCATAGGAACCTGATAAGTTGCACCACCGACTCTGCGCGCCTTTACCTCAAGAAGAGGCATAATATTGCCCAAGGCTTCCTCAAAAGCCTCTAAGGCAGGCTTACCTGTCTTTTCTTCTACTTGGGCGAACGCGCTGTAAACTATCTTCTGCGCAACGCCCTTCTTGCCGTCTAACATAATAGAGTTGATAAGCTTTGTTACAAGCTTGCTATTATACATAGGATCGGGCAGTACTTCTCTCTTTGAAACATGACCTTTTCTTGGCACGATTCTTCCCTCCTTAATCAAAAAATATTAATTCAACGGTACTTGCGGAACGCCCTTGCGTCCGCTGCACATGCCTTATACTACCAACGAACCCTCTGCAAAAACAGATTTTATCATTAATATATGAAGGCATTTTGTTTAAAAGGCTTTATTACTTCTTAGCCTTGCCGCGCTTAGCGCCATACTTTGAGCGAGCCTGTTTTCTGTCGGCAACACCCGCTGTATCAAGCGTACCTCTTATAATGTGGTAACGAACACCGGGAACATCCTTTACTCTGCCGCCTCTTAAAAGAACAACGCTGTGCTCCTGTAAGTTGTGTCCCTCGCCGGGGATGTAAGCAGTTACCTCAATACCGTTTGAAAGACGCACTCTGGCGATCTTTCTCAAAGCCGAGTTAGGCTTCTTGGGGGTAGCTGTCTTTACAGATGTGCAAACACCACGCTTCTGGGGTGAGCTTACATCTGTCTGCTTCTTCTTAAGAGTGTTAAGACCCTTCTGCAAAGCAGGAGCCGTAGACTTTGATACCTTAGTCTGTCTGCCCTTTCTTACTAACTGGTTGAATGTTGGCATTATCTGCACCTCCTTTAATGATAAATGATCTGTTACTGCATAAAGTCCGATAATATCAAACTAAACACACAAAAATTATTTTAACACCAAAGATGGTAAAAGTCAACATATTTTTCAAAAAATTTGCCTTGTACAGCGCAAAATTTTATAATATTCAGCCTTAATTTACAATACGCATAGAAAGGCATATAAATTGCACTTGAATATTGACAAAGAGGCATATTGGTGTTATTATTACTTTAAAGAAAAATATTGCTTATCAAGAGCGGCGGAGGGACAGGCCCTTTGAAGCCCGGCAACCGGCAGAAATGCATCGGTGCCAAATCCTGCGGTTTATTCCGAAAGATGAGTTTGAAAGAATAAGCCCGCAAGGGGCTTTTTTTATACCGCCGTACATATGAAAGGAGATAGAAATATAATGAAGAAATACTTTACCTCGGAATCCGTTACGGAAGGACATCCCGATAAGATATGCGACCAGATATCCGACGCAATACTCGACGCCATACTTGCAAAGGATCCTATGGCAAGAGTTGCCTGCGAGACCATGACATCTACGGGACTTATAATGATAGCGGGAGAGATCACCACAAACTGCTATGTGGACATTGACGAGATAGCAAGAGAGACCGTAAGAGAAATAGGCTACGACAGAGCAAAATACGGCTTTGACTGTGACAGCTGCGCAGTGCTGACGGCGCTCAAGGGACAGAGCCCCGATATTGCTCAGGGTGTAAACTCCTCGCTTGAGGCAAGAGGCGGAGAAGCCGACCAAAACGATACGGGCGCAGGTGACCAGGGTATGATGTTCGGCTTCGCCTGCGATGAGACGGAGGACTATATGCCCGCCCCCATATACTATGCTCATAAGCTCACCAAAAAGCTCAGCGAGGTTAGGAAAAACGGCACTCTCGACTATCTGAGACCCGACGGCAAAAGCCAGGTGACGGTGGAATATGACGATGACAAGGTGATAAGAATAGACAATGTTGTTATATCCACACAGCATTCTGCGGATGTCGAGCATGAACAGATTGAAAAGGATATTATAGAAAAGGTCATAAAAGCAGTCCTTCCCGCAGAGCTTCTGGATGAGAGCACAAAATACTTCATCAATCCCACGGGACGCTTTGTTATAGGCGGACCTCAGGGTGACTGCGGACTTACGGGAAGAAAAATAATAGTTGACACCTACGGAGGATACGCAAGCCACGGCGGCGGAGCCTTCAGCGGAAAGGATCCCACAAAGGTCGACCGCTCGGCAGCGTATGCTGCAAGATATGTAGCCAAAAATGTTGTTGCAAGCGGTATTGCAAAAAAATGTGAGATACAGCTTGCCTATGCCATAGGCGTTGCAAAGCCCCTTTCAATATATGTGAATACCTACGGCACAGGTAAAATATCGGACGAAAAAATAGTTGAGATAATAAAAGAAAACTTCGATTTAAGACCTGCGGCAATAATAAACAATTTTGATCTCAGAAGACCTATATATAAGCAAACGGCTTCATACGGTCACTTCGGCAGAAGCGACATAGACGTGCCTTGGGAAAAGACCGACAAAACAGATATATTCAAAAACGCCATATAACAAACAAAATCCCCTGTCCTTCCCAAATTAAATACGGGATGACAGGGGGTTATTTTTTATATTATTTGCTTATTCTGTTTTTAATGACCGCCTCTGCCACATTAAGCGCAAGGTCGGATATTCTTTCTACATTTGTAAGCACATCAAGGTAAACGACACCTACGAGAGGACTGCAAAGATTGGCTGAAAGCCTGTCTATATGAAGCTGTCTCAAGGATTTTTCAAGTCCGTCTACCCTTTCTTCTTCCTTTACAACCTTTTCGGCAAAGTCTACATCATTGTCTTCAAGGGCAATAATGGAGTTTCTCACACATTTTTCGGTCTCGTTGAATATATTTTTCAGCTCCTCCACCGCTGCCTCCGAGAACTCCATATCGTCCTCTATGAGAGTTTCCGTAAACTCCGCAAGGTTCTCACAGTGGTCGCCTATTCTTTCCATATCGTGTACGACATGGAAAAGACCCGTAACATAGTTGTTTTCCTCGGTTGACATATTGGTATTACAGAGCTTGACCATATACTGCGTTATAGCCTTTGTGAGATTATCTATTTTTTCCTCACGCTGATATATCTTTTCGATAGAGTCGGGATCTCTTGAAACTATGGTATCAAAAGCAAGGAGCAGATTTTTGTTCGCCATATTGCCGAGATGCACTATTTCCTTTATACAGCTTGCAATTGCGATACTGGGAGAATTTAATATTCTGTCGTCGAGGTGGAGCACCTGTCCTTCCTCGTCCTCCGTAGTCTTGCCCGCACGGCACATAAATTCCGCTATCTTTACAAGAGCGCCCGCAAACGGGAACATAACAACAGTGTTTGCAATGTTGAAACCACTGTGAAGTACACTTATCTGTATGGGCGTTATCATTGCATTGCCTATAGCCGGGTTGAACTTAAAGAATATGAACGCAAGGAAACTGAAAATAACGCTGCCTATTACATTGAAAAGAAGGTGTATATAAGCCGCGCCCTTGGCATTCTTGGAGGCGCCGAGGCTTGAAAGAAGCGCAGTAGCACAGGTACCTATGTTCTGACCCATTATGATATATACCGCAGCATCCCAAGTGACAAGTCCGTTCACGGTAAGAGCTATCAATATACCGAGAGAAGCCGCGCTCGACTGTATAACGGCTGTAACGACCATACCCACGACAACGCCAAGCACGGGATTTTTGCCGAACTGCTGGAAGGCAAGCTTAAAGCCTTCAAGATGGCTGAGAGGCTCTACGCTTGTGGACATGAGCTGTATACCTATGAAAAGCACACCAAAGCCTATTATTATCTCGCCAAGCTGTTTGTTCTTGGCTTTATCCGAAAATATGGTAAGCACCGTACCTATGAAAACAGCCATAGGCGCTATGACCTCAAGCTTTAAAAACTCTGCCGAAGACACCAACCATACGGTGATCGTGGTACCGATGTTGGCGCCCATTATTATGCTGACTGCTTGGGTAAGATCCATAAGTCCCGCATTTACGAAGCCTACGACCATGACCGTGGTTGCCGAGCTGGACTGTATGACGGCAGTTACAAGCGCTCCCAGAATAATGCCTATAACTCTGTTTTTCGTGAGCATTTCAAGTATCTTTTTGAGCTTTCCTCCCGCAGCCTTCTGAAGGCCTGTCGCCATGATGTGCATACCGTACAGGAAAAGTCCCAATCCACCGCAAAGTCCCGTCACAAGTGTCAAATAATCCATATTGCATTTCCTCCCGAGTGCTTGCTTTTACTTACCTATAATATATGATATCAAATGCGTGTGATAAAATCAAGTCACAATATACATAAATTTGGTATATGAGGTAAAAATATGATACATTTTATGAGTGTACGCCAATTTGGGCATTGACATATTTTTGCACGAGTGTTACTATCAATATAGTTTCAAAAAAACGGAGGTTTATATATGTTCAGAGCGGATTATCACTTACATTCAAGCTTTTCCATAGACAGTGAAACGCCTATGGAGGATATTATAAAATCGGCTGTAAAAAAGGGTATGAATGAAATAGCCTTTACAGACCATGCCGATTTTGACGAAAGATATTATCCCGTTCCCGAATATGAGAGCTATGTTCCCGTATTTACGGAGCTTAAGGAAAAATACAAGGATAAAATAAATATAATACTGGGCGTGGAAACGGGGCTTGAAAACAGATGGAGCGACAGAATAAACGAGTTTACTCTCAAATATGACTTTGACTTTATAATAGGCTCATCTCATGCCGTACAAACGCTGGATCTTTATTTCGACCAGAAGGAATATTTCAGCGGCAAGACAAAAAAAGAAGCCTATACAATATATTTTGAGGAAATGCTCAAAAATATAAGTAAATGTAAATATTTCAATGTGTACGGTCATATGGATTTTGTGAGCAGATATGGAATGTATGAGGACAACAGCCTTAATTATAAGGAATACAAAGAGCTTATAGACGAGTGTCTTAAAACGCTCATAGAAAACGGTCAAGGCATAGAGGTGAACACATCGGGCTTCAGATACGGCATAAACGACACATATCCAAGCCTTGACATAATAAAGAGATACAGAGAGCTTGGCGGGGAGATAATAACGGCAGGCTCCGACAGCCACACCGCAAAGGACGCTGCCGACCACATAGACTATGCCTATGAGCTTATAAAGGAAGCAGGCTTTGAATACATAACGGTATTCAGAAAGAAAATACCTGAATTTATAAGGATATAACCTGCAAAAACGCCCTTTATCACAAAATGACAAAGGGCGTTTTTTTAGCCTAATCTTTCTATCTGTTCTTCAACGCTTTTAAGCATTGAGCTGTATTTTTCGAGCTTTGCTTTTTCTTCGTTTATGACCTTTTCCGGCGCTTTTGATACAAAGCCCTGATTTGAAAGCTTCTTTTCTACTCTTTCAACTTCCTTTATGAGCTTATCCTTTTCCTTGGCAAGTCTTTCCTTTTCCTTGGCAATGTCCACAAGCTCTGCAAAAGGCATATAAATCATACCGCCGTGTATTGCCACGGAAACGGCGTCGTCGTCTATACCCTGTTTGTCGCTTCTGACCTCAACCTCGCTTGCATATGCCAAAGGCGCAAAGAACACGCTGCCCTTTTCAAATATGCTCCTGACCTCGGCATTGTCGCTTACAACAAATACCTTTGCCTTTTTGCTCGGAGCAACATTCATTTCGGACCTTATGTTTCTTATGGACTTTATTGCCTCCTTCATGAGCTCGATAGCCTTTTCGTCGGATGCAAAATTGCGCTCCTCGGTGTATTCGGGCCACTTTGAAAGCATTATTGTTTCTTCATCGCTCTGTACGGAGGTGAATATTTCCTCCGTAACGAAGGGCATAAAGGGGTGCAGGAGCTTAAGCGCATCTATAAGCACTGTTTTAAGTGTCCAAAGCGCAGCCTCTCTTGTGGGGTCATCCTTGTTGTAGAGCCTCGGCTTTACCATTTCAATGTACCAATCACAGTATTCGTCCCAAATGAAGTCGTATACATTCTGTACGGCTATACCCAGTTCAAAGGCATCTAAGTTGGAAGTGACATTCTTTGCAAGAGAGTTTGCCTTGCTCAATATCCACTTATCGGCAGATGTGAGCTTTGAAAGCTCGCACTTCGGCTCATCATCGCCTATATGCATCATAACGAATCTTGAAGCGTTCCACAGCTTATTTGCAAAGTTTTTGCTGTTTTCCACTCTCTCGTTGTAAAATCTCATATCGTTGCCGGGAGCATTGCCCGTTATGAGTGTAAGTCTTAAAGCATCTGCGCCCGATTCCTTTATTATTTCAAGGGGATCAATGCCGTTGCCGAGAGATTTACTCATCTTTCTGCCCTGACTGTCGCGCACAAGTCCGTGAATGAGTACAGTCTTGAAGGGCACCTCGCCCATCTGCTCCATAGCGGAAAATACCATTCTTACTACCCAGAAGAATATAATGTCATAGCCCGTTACGAGCACGCTTGTGGGATAGAAATGCTCAAGCTCGGGCGTCTTTTCAGGCCAACCGAGAGTTGAAAACGGCCAAAGAGCCGATGAGAACCATGTGTCAAGGCAATCCTCGTCCTGTACGATATGAGTGCCTCCGCACTTGGGGCATTTTTCGGGAGCTGTCTTGCTGACTATCACCTCTCCGCAATCACAGTAATATGCGGGTATTCTGTGTCCCCACCAGAGCTGTCTTGAAATACACCAATCGTGTATGTCCTCAAGCCAGTGAGTATATATCTTTCCGAAGCGATCGGGCACAAATTTAAGATCGCCCTTGTTGTAGGCTTCAAGAGCCGGTTTTGCTAGCTCCTCCATCTTAACGAACCACTGCTTCTTTATAAGCGGCTCTATAACGCTGCCGCATCTGTCGTGAGTACCTACGGCGTGAGTGATGTCCTCTTTCTTTATGAAAAGACCCATTTCATCAAGCTCTTTTACTATAAGCTCTCTTGCCTCATATCTGTCCATGCCGCAGAACTTTCCGCCGTTTTCATTTATTGTGCCGTCGTCGTTGAGTATATTTATCTTTTCAAGCCCGTGTCTTTCGCCCACTTCAAAGTCGTTGGGGTCGTGAGCGGGAGTGATCTTAACAACGCCCGTACCGAATTCCATATCTACATAGCTGTCGGCAATGATGGGTATTTCCCTATCCACAAAGGGAAGTATACAGGTCATGCCCACTATGTCCTTGTATCTGTCGTCATCGGGATGAACAGCAATAGCTGTATCTCCGAGCATTGTTTCGGGTCTTGTGGTGGCAAACTCCAGAAATCTGTCCGTACCCTTTATAGGATACTTGATATGCCAGAAGCTGCCCTGCTTATCCTCATGCTCCACCTCCGCATCGGAAATGGTGGTCTGGCACTGCGGACACCAGTTGATAAGCTTTTCACCCTGATATATATAGCCCTTTTCATAGAGATTACAAAATACGGTGAGCACGGCATTTGAAAGACCTTCGTCCATTGTAAAGCGTTCTCTCTCCCAGTCACAGGAGGAGCCGAGCTTTTTGAGCTGATTAAGTATAGTGCCGCCGTATTCGCGTTTCCACTCCCATGCTCTCTTTAAAAAGCCCTCTCTGCCTATATCTTCCTTTGTGATGCCCTCCTCGCGCATTTTGTTGACTATCTTTACCTCTGTGGATATAGCCGCATGGTCCGTGCCGGGAAGCCAAAGAGCGTTATAGCCCTGCATTCTTTTCCAGCGGATGAGTATATCCTGCAAGGTCTCGTCCAGAGCGTGTCCCATGTGAAGAGTACCCGTTATATTGGGCGGGGGTATGACGATGGTAAAGGGCTTTTTGCTCTTGTCTACCTCTGCGTGAAAATAACCCTTTTCGAGCCAGTTTTTATAAATTCTGTCTTCAATGGACGGGTCATAGCTTTTAGCCATTTCTTTAGACATTTTGTTTCCTCCTTAAATTTTTTATGTAAGCGAATAATAAAAAAAGATACTCTCGTCTTTTAAGGACGAAAGTATCCGCGTTACCACCTTAATTCCCGCATAAAAAATACGGGCACTTGACTTGCCTTAACGCGGCAAACGCTGTACCTACTTGGTATTTTCGGTACAAAGACTCCGAAGCTACTTGGGCAATCCTTACGACAGAGCGCCTTTCAGCCTATGAACGCTCCTCTCTTGGACAAGCAATTGCTTACTACTCTTCATCACAGTCCCTATGAGTATGTTATTTATCAGGATCAGCCGAGGAACTCAGCTATTGCGTCTATTGCCTCGCTCTCGTCCTTGCCGTCAGCAGAAATGATAACATCGTGACCTGTCAGTGTGCCGATCGAAATAACTCCCATAATGCTCTTAAGATTTATTTCCTTGTTATCCATGGAAAGCCTTATGCTGCTGGCAAATCTGCCTGCTGTCTGCACGAGCATAGGTATAGGTCTTTCGATCATACTTGAACCGACTGTGATCTCTTTTTTAATCATTTTAATGATCCCCCTTCAACTTTTCCGCTATTTCGTGAATTTTGTTAAATCTGTGATTTACTCCCGACTTGCCAATAGGCGGTGTTATCATTTCGCCTATCTCCTTCAGGCTTGCATCGGGATATTCAAGCCTTAGCTCAGCCGCCTGCCTCAGATTATAGGGCAGGAAGTTTGTTCCCTTTCTTTCGGCTATATACCGTATATCGTTGAGCTGTCTCACAGCGGTGCTTACAACTCTGTTGATATTGGCAGTCTCGCAATTGACGACGCGATTAATGTTATTTCTTACTTCCTTTACGACTCTTAGATTTTCAAAATCCAAAAGCGCCCTGTGCGCGGATATAACATTAAGCAAATCTACAATCTGCTCCGACTCCTTGCAGTATATAACATAGCGATTTTTCCTCTCCACTATCTTCATCTCGATGCCGAAATAATCTATAAGCTCCGTAAGTGCGATAGCGTGGTCGTAATCGTTCATTACAAGCTCGACATGATATTGTTTATCGGGATCGGTGACGGAACCGCTCAGAATAAAAGCCATTGCAATATATGCTCTTTTGCAGCAGCTTCTCTTTACAAGCTCCGGCATGATAGGTGGATCAAGGCTGAAATCTCCGCTGTCTCTTATGCCTAAGCTATCTGTCATATCGGCTACCTGCTCACTTTCATTTATCACGACATCATGTTTCATTATATGAGCTTTATAGCCGAATATATCGGATATAAGGCTGACAGCTAAATTTAAAATACTTAGATTTTCATTATGTATAACAATGAATTTATCCTTGTCTGCCTTACTTACGTAACCGCAGACATTTATTATTGCGCCAAGCCTTGCTCTGCGGCAATGGAGTGAGCTGTCCTTTGAAATATTTGAAAGCATTTCTGCTTTTACATCCGATGAAAAAGACATATCACACCTCCTCAAAAAGCAAGCAGGCACATATGTTTTATGTGAAAAATCACATAAAACAAGTATACTACCTCTTTGCGTCTTTGTCAATATCTCTGTGCGCAATTATTACACTGTGCCCCGATTTGCGCAGATTATTGTACAGCTCATTGGCTAAAGTGACACTTCTGTGCTTTCCGCCCGTGCATCCTATGGCAATAACTAACTGATTTTTGCCCTCTTTAATGTAATTTGGTATTAAAAATTCACATAGATCAGTCAATTTATCCCTGAAAATTTCGGCTTCCTGCTGTCCCATGACATAATCTCTTACGGCAACATCATTGCCTGTAAGAAGCTTTAGCTCGTCAATATAAAAAGGATTGGGAAGGAACCTTACATCGAACACAAGATCCGAATCGCTCGGAATGCCGTATTTAAAGCCAAAGCTAAGAACGGTTATCATAAGGCTTTCAAATTCCTTGTCCTCAAGGAATATCTCGCTGAGCTGTGCCCTGAGCTGTCTTGTGAGCATATGACTGGTGTCTATTATATAGTCGGCTATCTTCTTGATGTTTTCAAGCTGCTTTCTCTCGCTCTCTATGCCGTCTATAAGTCTTTCGCCCTTGAGATTGAGAGGATGCTGGCGCCTGGATTCCTTATATCTTTTTAAAAGCACCTCGTCCTCACTGTCGAGATAAAGTATATCAAATTTGCTGTTTTGGTCGTTCTTTATCTCGGAAAGAACGCTTGAAAGATCGCCAAAATATTTTCCGCCTCGTATGTCTATGCCGAGTGCGACATTGTGCATATCCGAGTTGGGAGTTGAACAAAGCTCTATGAACTTGGGTATAAGTCCGGGCGGAAGATTATCCACACAGAAATAGCCTATATCCTCAAGAAATTTGAGAACGGTACTCTTGCCTGCTCCCGACATACCCGTAACTATAACGCATCTCAAAGCTTTCATCTCCCTTCTTTTGTGCTACTCTCCTATTATCCTGACCTCAGGCTCAAGCCTTACGCCGAATTTTTCATATACAATGTCCGCAACATTTTTCATAAGCGTTATGACATCCTTTGCGGACGCTCCGCCGTTATTCACCACAAAACCGCAGTGCTTTGGACTGACCTGAGCATTTCCTACGCTATAGCCTCTCAGTCCGCTGTCGTCAATGAGCTTGCCCGCAAAATAACCTTCCGGTCTTTTGAATGTGCTGCCCGCACTCGGCAGCTCCACGGGCTGCTTTGAATTGCGCATATCCATAAGCTCCTTCATTCTGCCCTCTATGGCGGACTTATTTCCCTTTTCAAGCTTTAATACGGTTTCAAGCACTACCATATTATCGCGCATTATCCTGCTTGTGCGGTAGCCGAAATCGGACTCGGCATTACTTATTATTTCAATTCTGCCGTTATTTATTACCTTTGTTTCTACTACTATATCCTTCATTTCCCCGCCGTAGGCTCCCGCATTCATGCATACGGCTCCGCCTATGGTGCCGGGTATTCCGCTGAGACATTCCATGCCCGTGAGCGAATTGGCAAGTGCTGTTCTTGCGGCTGCGGAAAGCAAGGCTCCCGCCTTAGCCGTTATAACATCATCCTTGACGGATATATCGGAGAAGCTTTTATATATATTTATTATTATGCCTCTGAAGCCTCCGTCCTTCACAAGAAGGTTGCTACCGTTGCCTGTGACATAGAAGGGAATGGCATTGTCCTTTGCAAAGCCGAGCAGAGCCGTTATTTTTTCCTCCGTATCGGGAGTAACAAAATAATCGGCATTGCCTCCTATCCTAAAAGTAGTATGCCTGTGCATAGGCTCGTTTTCAAATACATTTTCACTGCCCGCTATGGCTTTGAGTTCCTCAGATATATTCATGTCAGATTTCCTCTCTGTTAAGCTTGCCGAGCATTGCTGCGCCTACTATACCCGCATCGTTGCCAAGCGTGGCTATGCAAAGCTTTGTCTTGAGCTCTCCGCCGTATACTCTTTCATTGAGTATCTTTGTGAGGGGCTTTATGACCTTATCGCCCTGCGCGCATACTCCCCCGCCTATTATTATTGCCTCAGGCTGGAATATGTTGACAAGGTTCACAAGACCAATGGCAACATACTTTATATACATATCTATTATTTCCATAGCTATCTCGTCGCCAAGATCCGCGGCGTCAAACACCGTTTTGGCATCTATGAGCTTTATGTTGCCGTCTACAAGATCATATATCTTGCTGTTTGGATATTTGGCGGCGGCTATCCTGCCCTCGCGTCTTAAAGCAGATGCCGAAGCATAAGCCTCCCAGCAGCCCTTTCTGCCACAGGTGCATTCCTCGCCCTCTGCGACGATGACCATATGTCCCGCTTCTCCGCCTCCGCCGAAGGAGCCGTCGAATACTCTGCCGTTTATTATTATGCCTGCGCCCACGCCCGTGCCTATGGTGATATATATGAGGTTCCTGCTGCCATAGGCAACGCCGCACACATTCTCGCCTATAGCCGCGCAGTTGGCGTCGTTTTCTATAAAGCATGGAATATCCAGCCTTTTTGTCATTTCATAAACTATATTTACATTTCTGAAATTAAGGTTATTGGCATATATAGATATACCCTGAGCCTTATTCATGGTGCCCGGCATACCTATACCTACGGACTCTATATCCTTGACCTCTATATTAAGCTCTTTGGCAAGCTTTTTGCAAAGCTCCGCCATATCGTCTATTATGTCCTCGGAGCTCCTGCCGTTCATCGTAGGCGTGGAGGACTTCACAAGTATATTTCCGTTTTCATCGGTTATTCCTGCGGAAATGTTGGTTCCGCCAAGATCAATACCTAAATAATACATAAATCATCAACCCTTCATTGCATTGTTCATAATTGCATCATTAAGCGCCTGAGCCGCATTATAGCCCATCTTCTTCTGACGACAGTTGACTGCGGCAGACTCACATATTATAGCCAGATTTCGTCCGGGCCTTACGGGAATGGAGTGGCATATTACTTTATTGCCCAATATGTCCATATATTCCTCTTTTATGCCAAGCCTGTCATAGACCTTGCCCTTTTCCCAATATTCAAGCTTTATGATAAGGTCTATCTCCTGGCTGTCCTTTACGGACTGCACGCCGAACATCTGCTTAACATTTATTATGCCTATACCGCGCACTTCTATGAAATATCTTATAAGCTCGGGACACATACCCACAAGCGAATTATGCGATACCTTCTTTATTTCAACGGCATCGTCGGCAACAAGTCTGTGACCTCTTTTTACAAGCTCCAGCGCCGCCTCGCTCTTGCCTATTCCGCTTTCACCCGTTATGAGCACGCCCTCGCCGTAAACATCCACAAGCACGCCGTGAATGGTAGTGCGGGGAGCAAGCTCCATTTTGAGCCACTTAAGAAGCTCGCTTGTGAACTCCGATGTGGTTTCCTCGGTCTGCAAAATGGGTATATTCTTTTCCTTTGCATAGAACATCATTTCGGGATGAGGCGTAAGACCTCTGGCGATAATGACAGCGGGCATATCATATTGGAAGAGCTTTTCGAGAGTTTCCTGTCTGAATTCGGGAGTGAGCTTTGAAAGATAGCTGTACTCCACAAGTCCTATGACCTGTATTCTCTCGCTGTCAAAATTCTCAAAAAATCCCGCAAGCTGTATGCCCGGACGGTTTACTCCCGCCTCGCTTATGTCTATTGCATTTATATCTATGTCCTCCGTCAGATTTTTGAGATTAAACTCCTTTGCTATCTGACCCAAGCTTACTGAATACATTATTCATCCTCCTGTTTGCAATTGTCATTTATTGTATTGTAAACCAAAAAGGTTTATTTTTCAATCATTTTTTTGTTAAATTATCATTTCTGAGCTTATCTATATATTTTTTGTCATTCTCGTCAAGCTTGGCGCTTGCCAGAAGCTCGGGGCGCTTCAAGAGAGTTCTCTCAAGCGACTGCTCTCTGCGCCATTTATCCACATTGCCGTGGTGCCCGCTCAGAAGTATATCGGGTACCCTTCTGCCCATGAACTCTGCCGGGCGGGTATACTGAGGATATTCCAAAAGTCCGTCCGAAAAGCTTTCGTCCATGAAGCTTTCCTCCTTGTTGAGCACTCCCGGTATGAGCCTTGCAACGGCGTCCACAACAGCCATTGCAGGGAGCTCTCCTCCAGTTAGCACAAAGTCGCCTATGGATATTTCGCAGGTCACTATTTCTTCTATTACTCTCTCGTCAATGCCCTCGTAGTGTCCGCAGAGTATCACAATATCCTCAAAGCGTGAAAGCTCCTCTGCCCTTGACTGACTGAAGGTCTTGCCCTGAGGCGTCATATAGACGACGGGGCAGTTTTCGCTTAGCTTGGGCTTTATACTCATGAAGGCGTCATATACGGGCTGTGCCTGCATGACCATACCTGCGCCTCCGCCGTAGGGATAATCGTCCACATGGCGGTGCTTGCTGTGCGAAAAATCGCGTATATCTATGGTTTCTATGCTTATTATGCCCTCATCGCAAGCTCTTTTTATGATGGAATGTCCCAGACCCGCTTCTATCATTTCGGGAAAGAGGGTAAGAATATAAAACTTCATTATATAAGTCCCTCCGGAAGACTGACAGTCATTTTCTTGTTTTCAACATCTACATCTATTATACATTGCTTTATGGCGGGTATGAGTATATCCTTTCTGCCCTCGGCGCTCACGGCATAAACGTCATTTGCGCCCGTAAATATGACATCGGTTATTATGCCGAGCCTTTCGCCCTCTATGGTGAATACTTCCATATCGTAGAGGTCTCTTATATAATATTCATCCTCGCCGCAGGGTATTGCCATATCCTCGGTAATTTTTGCGACAGCGCCCTTTAGAGCTTCGGCTGCCGTCATATCATCTATTCCTTTAAGCTTCAAAAGCACAAACTGCTTATGAAAGCGTACATTTTCAATATCATAGCGCTTTATGCTGCCTCTTTTATCAATAAAAATATGCTTAAGGAGCTTAAAGCGCGACACATCGTCTACCGTGGGCATGAGCCTGACCTCGCCCTTTATGCCCTGTGTGTTCACTATATTGCCGACTGTAAAGTAATTATCCATATTATTTACCTCTATCCGAAGAAAAAAGGTGTTGTACAAAAAAGTACAACACCCATGCTGTTTTTACAGAATTTTAACTACTACCTTTTTGTCCTCACGACCGGCGGCAGATTTGATAAAGGTCCTTATAGCCTTTGCAATCCTGCCCTGCTTGCCGATAACCTTGCCTATATCCTCGGGAGCAACGCTCAACTCAAGAATAAGGGCATCATCGTCCATTCTTTCATTAACAACGACAGCATCGGGATTATCCACAAGGTGTCTGGCAATAATTTCAAGTAATTCCTTCATGGTTAGTACCCCCTGATTATGCTTCGATCACTCCTGCCTTCTTTAACAAGGCTCTTGCAGTATCGGTAGGCTGAGCGCCGTTGTTTAACCACTTCTTTGCTTCTTCTGCGTCTACCTTTAATACAACAGGGTCCTTGCAGGGATCGTAGTAGCCTAACTGCGCAATGGCCTTACCGCCTCTTGCGTTTCTTGAATCGGCAACAACAATTCTATAGAAAGGATTTTTCTTAGCTCCTAATCTGGTCAATCTTATCTTTACCATCTTCATTCACCTCCTTAGCATATTTTATATATCTTATTATTAAAGTAATAAGCCATTAAAACGGCAGCTTAAAGCCGCCCAAGCCTCCGAGAGCACCGAGCCCTTTTTTGCCCTTTGTCATGGAGTTCATCATTTTCATCATCTTCTTCATTTCCTCAAACTGCTTCAAAAGCTTGTTGATGTCCTGAATGGATGTGCCCGAACCATTTGCTATGCGCCTTTTGCGCGAGCTGTTGAGTATATCGGGATCCTGTCTTTCTTTTTTTGTCATTGACTGTATTATAGCCTCTATATGCTTTGTGGCATTTTCATCTATATTAACATCATCAAGATTTATCTTGCCTCCCACGCCCGGCAGCATTTTCATGATATCCTTTAAGGGACCCATTTTCTTTATCTGCTGGAGCTGGCTGAGAAAATCGTCCAGATTGAACTCAAGAGTACGCATTTTCTTTTCAAGCTCTTTTGCCTGTTCCTCGTCATAAGCCTGCTGAGCCTTTTCTATAAGTCCCAGAACATCGCCCATGCCGAGTATACGAGAAGCCATCCTGTCGGGATAGAAGGGTTCAAGGTCTTCAAGCTTTTCGCCCATGCCGACATATTTTATGGGCTTGCCCGTAACGGCTCTTACAGAAAGCGCCGCACCGCCTCTTGTGTCACCGTCCATTTTGGTGATTATAACGCCGTCTATGCCGAGCTTATCGTTAAAGGCTTCTGCCACGTTCACGGCGTCCTGACCCGTCATGGCGTCCACAACAAGGAGTATCTCCTGAGGTCTTACCTCTTTTTTGATATTCACAAGCTCATCCATAAGCTCTTCGTCTATATGAAGACGACCTGCCGTATCTATTATGACCACATCAAAGTTGTTTGCTTTGGCGTGCTCCACAGCCTTTTGGGATATTTCAACGGGATCGCCCTGTCCCATCTCAAAGACGGGAATGTTGTAATTGGCACCCACCACCTGGAGCTGCTTTATAGCGGCGGGTCTGTAAACATCACAGGCGGCAAGCAATGGTCTTTTGCCCTGCTTGCGAAGCTGTCCCGCAAGCTTGCCGACAGTAGTGGTCTTACCTGCACCCTGAAGTCCCGCCAGCATATACACCGTTGGCGACTTGGGACTGAATGTGAGCTTTGCCTGTGAGCTGCCCATAAGCTCCACAAGTCCGTCGTTTACAAACTTTATCACCTGCTGTGCGGGATTAAGCCCCGAAAGGACCTCCTCGCCCACAGCCTTTTCGCTTACTTTATTTATAAAATCCTTAACTATCCTAAAATTTACATCAGCCTCAAGCAGCGCCAACTTGACCTCGCGCATGGCAGCCTTTACATCCTTTTCGGTCAGTCTGCCCTTGCCTCTGAGACCCGCAAATATCTGTTGGAGCTTGCCCGATAAACTTTCAAAAGCCATTATAAGCCTCCTAATCTGTGATATGCTCGACCAAAGCCTTTATATGGAGCAGAGCCTCCGAGCCTTTTTCCATATGGGCTTCTATCTCCCTTATGATCTCATCCTTAAGCTTTACACGGTATAAGTATTTATCCACGAGCATAAGCTTGTTCTCGTATTGCTCAAGAAGCTTCTCACTTCTCTTTATCATATCCTGGACTGCCTGCCTTGTGATGGAATGCTCCTCTGCAATTTCATTGAGCGAGCAATCGTCAAAGTAATAGCCCGACATGACCTGCCTCTGCTTTTCCGTAAGCAGCTCTCCGTAAAAATCCAACAAAAGTGTTATATAATATATCCTGTCCATAGCGCACCTCTCAAACAAGCGCAGTATGGTGTCAAGTATTTTTGCCTTACACCTTGATTATAATAGCACAATGAAAAGGCAATGTCAAGTATTTTTTCTTGACATTTAAAAAATTAATTAAAAATTTATATGCTCTCAAAAAAAACACTTGACAAGCATTTGCGGCTATGATAAAATGATTTTTGTTGATACGATTTGAGTATCAAAGGATATGCAGAGGTGTCCGAGCGGTTTAAGGAGCCGGTCTTGAAAACCGGTGATCCCGAAAGGGACCGTGGGTTCGAATCCCACCCTCTGCGTTTTTTTATTTCATATTACAATTATAAAAAACAGCACCGACTTTGCAAGGGGTGCTGTTTTTATATTTTATTATCAAAATTCGCAAAGTGAAATTCAATTCTAACCGTTTTTGCTTGGGGGATTTGATACCATTTGATTTTTCCTGATACCTATTA
>CANQVZ010000041.1 GCA_947627425.1 uncultured Clostridia bacterium
ACCTTCGGAATATGAAGAGCTTATAAAGGGCTTCAATACCGCCGACTGGCTTTTCTGCGGCGCGCTCACGGGCGGAGCCTATGACAGACTGGACTTTGCAAATGAAGAATATCTGCTCTCCGCTGTTCCGGATAAAATGTTCGGCTTGTCCTTTGACAATGTAGAGATGTTTTCCGACAATTTGCCCCTTTCACTCACGATATATAAAGACGGCGAAGGTATTTCAAAGCTCTATATAAAGTATGCCGATATAGAAGGGCAGAGAAAAGAGCTGAGCGCGCATAATACAGATATGCTCAAAAATGCCTTTTCACTTGCGGATATAAAGGACGGCGACCGACTTATTGAAGTACTTTTGCGCTACATAAAGACGGGAATCCGAGAAAACGAGGATAACGCATATTTCGACATAAAAACAATAAACCCCGTCAACATCACCGACAGCATAACGCAGTCCGGAATAATTGTTGAATTAAAATAAAAATTTTTGAGAATCATAAATCCCCCCTCAGTCGCTTTCAGCGACAGCTCCCCCGGAAGAGGGAGCCGAGGAGCAGGAGCCCCAATCTCTTGCCTCCCCTGCTTGCAGGGGAGGGGGACCATTTCAAACAATGCTTGCATTGTGCCGAAATGGTGGTAGGGTGCAAGACTTGCTTGCAAGTCTTGCCGGTTTATTATTATATTGGCATTTTATTGACATGCTTAAAGCCTCTCCTGCCGGGAGGCTTTAATTTTTTTTCAAAAAATGCTAAAATAGTATAGCCAAATTTAAAAAAATATGTTACAATTATTTTGTAAATTCGGAAGGAGCGGTCATAATGTATAACAAGGTCGTTTTAAAGCTCAGCGGAGAGGCGCTTGCGGGCGATTCGGCGCAGAGCTTTGACAATAAAACCATATTCTCAATAGTAGAACAGATCAAAAAAATTATAGATATGGGCGTTAAGACAACGCTTGTTGTGGGCGGCGGCAATTTCTGGCGCGGCAGAAGCGCCAATCCCGATATGGACAGGGTAAAAGCCGATCAGATAGGTATGCTCGCAACTGTCATGAACGCCGTTTATCTCTCGGACTGCTTCAGACAGAAGGATATGGATGCGGTCGTTATGACGCCTATAAAAATAGGCACGGTAACAACGGAGTTTTCAAAGGACGAGGCAAACAGACTTCTTGATGAGGGCAAGGTCATCATTTTTGCCGCAGGCATCGGACATCCCTTCTTTTCCACCGATACGGTAACGGCTTTAAGAGCCTGCGAGCTGGAGGCGGACGCCATACTCTTTGCCAAGGCTATAGACGGAGTTTACGACAGCGATCCCGCGTCAAATCCCAATGCCGTCAAATTCGACGAGATACCCTGCAGGGATATAGTCGAAAAAAATCTCAAGGTCATAGACATTGCGGCAGCGAACCTCTGCTATGAAAACAAGGTCCCCGTAGTCATATTCGGGCTTGCGGAGGAAAACGGCATTATAAAGGCGGCAAAGGGCGAAAAAATAGGCACTGTAGTTACGGTATAATATAAAAAACGGAGGTATTTATTATGTCAGAGCAAACAAAGGTATTTGAGGAAAAAATGGAAAAATCCCTTAACAATTTAAAGAGCAATCTTCTGGGTATCAGAGCGGGCAGAGCCAACACCCATGTGCTGGATAAGGTAATGGTAGAGGCTTACGGTACACAGATGCCTCTCAATCAGGTGGCGAACATTTCCGTCCCCGAGGCAAGAGTTATAGCAGTTCAGCCCTTTGACGTTTCGCAGATAAAGGCTATCGAAAGAGGCATCAATTCTGCCGATATAGGCATCAATCCCAACAGCGACGGCAAGGTGATAAGGCTTGTTTTCCCCGAGCTTGACGAGGAAAGAAGAAAATCCCTTTCAAAGGATGTCAAAAAGCTTGGCGAGGAGTGCAAGGTGGCTGTCAGGAACATAAGGCGCGACGCCATGGAAACCGTTAAGAAGCTCGAAAAGAAGGGCGATATCACAGAGGATGACAGAAAGAACCTCGAGACCGAAATACAGAAATTTACGGATAAGAAAATAGAAGCTGTTGACAAGGCTGTTGAAGCTAAAAACAAAGAGATAATGTCAATTTAATAGGGCTGTTATCCGACAGCCTTCAGCTTGTCAATAAATTTAGTTTTGCGCCAATTTTGCGGGCGGATGACCTTCGCCCCTGCGTTTGGTTGGTTTAAACGGCGGTTTGTAGGGGCGAGCATTGCTCGCCCGTTTTTATTTTACTATTATATTTAAACACGAAATGAGGTATAATTATGGCAGAAAAACAGGTGCCAGAACACATAGGCATAATAATGGACGGCAACGGCAGATGGGCAAAGAAAAGGCTTCTCCCTCGTGTCATGGGACATTCGCAGGGAGCTAAGGCTCTCGACAACCTCCTTAATTCGGCAAAGGGTCTCGGAGTAAAGCACATCACAGTTTACGCCTTCTCCACAGAAAACTGGAAAAGAGCCGAGGACGAGGTTAGCGGAATAATGGGCATTTTGCGCGAATACATAAACAAATATTTCAGAGAATATGCCGACAGCGATTTCCGCGTGGACTCCATAGGCGATCTTTCAAGGCTCTCGCCCGATCTGCAAAGGGATATAGCACAGCTTAAAGAGGTGTCAAAGGATAAGACGGGCATACATCTTACCATAGCCATGAACTACGGAGGCAGGGACGAGATAAAAAGGGCGGTCCGTAAAATTGCCGAGGAGGTAAAGGCAGGTATATTGCAGCCCGAGGACATCACGGAGGAGCTTATTTCTTCCCATCTTGACAGCGCGCCCACGCCCGACCCCGAGCTTATAATAAGGACGAGCGGAGAGCTTCGCACAAGCAATTTCCTTATTTGGCAGGGAGCCTATGCGGAATACTATATCACCGACAAGCTCTGGCCCGATTTCACCATAGACGATTTTAAGCTCGCAATAGACAGCTATTGCAAAAGAGACCGTCGCTTCGGCGGAAGAAATGAGGAGAAAAAATAATGCTTATAAGAATAATATCCGCCGTTGTGGCAATACCCATACTTCTTATATTTATAATATTGGGCGGTCTGCCCTTGAGGATAGCGTCGTTTGTCGTTTCTACAATAGGTATGTATGAGCTTTATAAGGCAGTATCGGGCAAAATAAAGCCCGTTCACATAGTCGGCTTTTTACTGAATGCGCTATACTTCTGCTATCCTTATATATCAAGCTATGTACATCCCTTTACGGATATAAAGCTTCTTGCCTTAAGCGTGGTCGTTATAATGTTTATACTTGTGGTGTTCCACTCCACAAACAATATACATGATGGCGCAGTAACGATATTTGGCTTTTTATATCTCGGCGTTATAATCTGCCTTATAAATGATGTTAGGGAAAGCTCTATACTCTACGCATGGCTTCCGTTTATATTTGCCTTTGCAAGCGACACGGGGGCGTATTTTGTGGGGTCTAAATTCGGCAAGCATAAGCTCACTCCCGTATTAAGCCCCAAAAAATCCGTGGAGGGCGCTGTGGGCGGCATTGTGACAACGGCTGTCCTTTCGGCTGTATATGCTCTTGTGTGCGTAAAATTTTTTGATATGCCGAAAAGTGCCGTATTGTCCCTTGCGCTCATGGGTGCCGTAGGCTCCGTTTTCGGACAGCTTGGTGATCTTGCGGCGTCATCCGTAAAGAGATATGTGGGCATAAAGGACTACGGCAACATTATGCCGGGACACGGCGGAGTTATGGACAGGTTCGATTCGGTGCTTTTCACTCTGCCCTTTGTGTATGTATGTATTCTTATTATTATGCTATAATGTTATTTTAAAATGAGGTGAATATTTTGACTGAAAATATATCTATACTCGGTTCAACGGGCTCCATAGGCACTCAGACGCTCGATGTCATAAGGGATATAGGCGGCATAAGCGTTAAAGCCATGAGCACCAACACAAGGATAGAGCTTTTTGAAAAACAGATAAGGGAATTCAAACCCGAGCTTGTCTGCGTTATGAATGAAGAAAAGGCTGCGGAGCTTAAAAAAAATGTAGCCGATCTGCCCGTTAAGGTCATGACGGGAATGGAGGGTCTTGTAGCCGTAGCCGAGATGAACGATTCCGATACGGTAGTAAACTCCGTTGTGGGCAACATAGGTCTTGTTCCCACTGTGTCAGCCATAAAAGCAAAGAAAAACATTGCCCTTGCCAACAAGGAAACACTTGTTACCTCGGGCGAGCTTGTTATGAAGCTATTGAAGGAAAACAATGTAAATATGTATCCCGTTGACAGCGAGCATTCCGCAATATTCCAGTCGCTCCAAGGAAATTCCGGCAATAAGATAGACAAAATTTTTCTCACTGCCTCGGGCGGACCCTTCAGAACATGGGACGATGTTTCAAAGGTAACTCTTGACGATGCTTTAAAGCACCCCAACTGGGACATGGGCAAAAAAATAACCATAGATTCTGCTACACTTATGAACAAGGGACTGGAGGTCATAGAGGCAAAGTGGCTTTTCGGCGTTGAGCTTGAGCAGATAGTGGTGCTTGTACACCCCCAGAGCATAGTCCATTCCATGGTGGGCTATGAGGACGGAGCCGTTATAGCCCAGCTCGGACTTCCCGACATGAAGGTACCCATACAGTATGCTCTCACCTATCCCAAGAGGGTAAAAAATTCCTTCCCAAAGATAGATTTCTTCGAGCATAACGACCTCACCTTTGAAAGACCGAGGACGGATAAATTCCCCTGTCTTTCTCTTGCCTACAGAGCAATTGAAACGGGCGGAACTCTGCCCGCAGTGCTTAATGCGGCAAACGAGATCGCCGTGGGCAGATTTATAGGCAGAGAAATAAGCTTTACGGATATCCCTCTGTTAATAGAAAAGACAATGGACGCATATACTGTTAAGTATAATTATTCCCTTGATGATGTTCTTAAAGCCGACGAATGGGCAAGGGAATATACAAAGAACATAGAGGTGAAATAATTGTCTGTCATATTGACCTTACTTATTTTTACCGTTATAGTCGTTATACACGAGGCGGGGCATCTTGTCGCCGCAAAGAAATTCAATGTGCTTGTCACGGAGTTTTCCGTGGGTATGGGTCCAAAGCTCTGCGGCTTTAAAAAGGGCGATACAGCCTATAACATCAGAATTTTGCCCATAGGCGGTTTCTGCCGTATGGAGGAAACCACGGACAGGGAGGATGTCATAGCCTTTAACGACACCACACCCATTCAGAAGATAATAATATCCTTTGCGGGTCCCTTTATGAATTTCGTGCTTGCCTTTGTGCTCATGGTTTCAATAGGTCTTTGCACTCCGCTTACAAATACTCATATTGTGAGCGTAAACGAGGGCTCTCCCGCGCAGAGTGCGGGACTTGAGGCAGGAGATGTTATAACGGGCATAAATTCCCACTCCGTACACACAAGAGAAGAATTTGAATTTTATAAAAACGGCGGCGAGGCGGCGGACACCATAACAATCAGAAGAAACGGCAGAAAGCTTGACTATGTTGTAAAGCCCGAGCTTTCACAGGGCAGGTATATATACGGCATTGGGCTTTCGCTCAAAGCGCCTTATTTAAACATTATGGGCTACGATATCCCGGACGGTATTGTAAAGGGCAGTCTTTGGGAATATTTTTTAAGCGGTTTCTGGTCTGTAATAGCGCTTATAAAGATAACCGTTGTAAGCTTTGTAAGGCTCGTATCTTCCAAAATAGCCGTCACGGAGCTTTCGGGTCCCATAGGCGTCACATCCGCCGTGGGTGAGGTCTATACCGACAGCGTGAGCTACGGCTTGACCGCTGTCATTTTGTCAATGCTTCAGCTTACCGTCCTGCTCAGCGCAAATCTGGGAGTTATAAATCTTTTTCCCATCCCCGCGCTTGACGGCGGCAGGATAGTCATAGGCTTTCTGGAGCTTATAACGGGCAGAAAAATACCGCCCAATATCGAAGGCTTCATTCATTTCATAGGCTTTGCGCTTCTTATGGCGCTTGGAATATATATAGCATATAACGACGTACTAAAGCTCATATAGAGGAGGTATACCATGGATTTTATAAAGAGAAAGAAAACAAGAGTAGTAAATATAGGAAATGTTGCCATAGGCGGGGACAATCCCATTGCCATACAGTCCATGTGCAACACAAAGACGGCCGATGTCGAGTCTACCGTCAGCCAGATAATTGAGCTTGAAAAGGCAGGCTGCGAGATCATAAGAGTTGCAGTGCCCGATATGGAGGCGGCAGAGGCTATAAAGGATATAAAAAAACGCATACACATTCCCCTTGTTGCCGATATACACTTTGACTACAGACTAGCTTTGAAGGCAATAGAAAACGGAGTCGATAAGCTCAGGATAAACCCCGGCAACATAGGCGGTGAGGACAGAGTAAAGGCGGTCGCAGACGCGGCAAAGGCAAGGAACATACCCATAAGGATAGGCGTCAACTCCGGTTCGCTTGAAAAGAGCATACTCGAAAAATACGGCGGTGTTACACCGCAGGGACTTGTGGAGAGCGCTCTCGGTCATGTCAGAATACTTGAAAAATACGATTTTCACGATATAGTTATTTCAATAAAGGCTTCAAATGTGCCTTTTTCTCTTGAGACCTACAGTCTGCTTTCGGACACCGTGGATTACCCCATTCACCTCGGCATCACCGAGGCGGGCACGGTATATTCCGGCACTATAAAGTCAGCCGTGGGTATAGGCGCAATACTTGCCATGGGCATAGGCGACACCATAAGGGTTTCGCTCACAGGTGACTGCGTAGATGAGGTTAGGGCGGCAAAGGAAATTTTGAAAGCCCTCGGCTTGAGAAAGTCGGGCATAGAATTTGTGTCCTGTCCCACCTGCGGAAGAACATCAATAGACCTCATAGGTCTTGCCAAGAAGGTAGAAGAACGATGCGCGGGCATAGATAAAAACATAAAGGTAGCTGTAATGGGCTGCGCGGTAAACGGTCCCGGAGAGGCAAGAGAGGCGGATATAGGCATTGCGGGCGGAAACGGTCAGGGGCTTATATTCAAAAAGGGCGAGATCGTCAAAAAACTCCCCGAAGCCGAGCTTCTGGACGCCCTCATGGAGGAAATAGAAAAGCTTTAAACAAGGTGATAATATGGATAAGCAGCGGTTTGAGGATGTATTCGGCAATATATCTCTTTCGGCTAATGTAAAAAGTAATTTAAAAAATACAACGGTTTCGGATATAAAGATAAAGCTTGGCACAAGGTCTATGGAGGTCCGTCTTAGTTCGGACGATTTTGTGGACGAAAGGTGTCTTGAGGATCTGAGACAGGATATAATAGATTCTTTTCCGGGCATAGAGGATGTAAAGGCAGAGATATGTTATCCTATGGAGGCTCTTTCACCCGAAGAAAAAATAGAAAGCTACTGGGATAAGCTTGTCAGCATCGTTTCCGAAAGAAATATGTATATCGCGCCGCTTCTTAAAAATGCGCATAGGCGCATAACAAACGACAGCCTTGTTATAGAGCTTGCAAACAATACATACAGAACATTTGAGCTTTTGTATATAGACCGACTGCTTGAAAAAGTCATAAGAGAGAGACTTGAACTCGATATAAGGGTAAGCTTTGAGGATGTACCCCTTGATGATGAGCAAAAGGAAATGTATGAAAGGCTTGCGGAGGAAAGGATAAAAAACGACGCCGTTCCCGAAGTCGAAAGCTCTACTCCAGCTCCCGTTCCTGCGCCTGCCGTAAAAAAGGAAAGGCGTCCGCAGAGAGCTTCATCGGGCAAAAAAACAGTCATAACCGAGGAGCCTGTTCCCATAAGCTCCGCCGTAAAAATGAACGGAGAGGTGGTAGTAGAGGGCAGAATAACCATAAAGCCCGAAATAGTGACTACCAAAAAGGGCGGTTATGTTGTCAAGACCGATATATACGATGGCACAGCCATAGCCGTAGTGCTTTTCTGTACACCCGAAGCCTACGAGGCGGATTTTGCCGATATATTCAAAAAAGGCAATTATGTCAGGATAAAGGGCATTGTATATCTCAATGAGCATGAGAATAACGATCCCAATATAAGGATATCGTCCATAAATATAGCACAGGCTCCGCCTAAGAAAATGGACAACGCGGAGGTAAAGAGGGTAGAGCTTCATCTCCACACCAACATGAGCATGATGGACGCCATAAACCCCGCCTCCGATTACATACACAGGGCAGCCGAGTGGGGACACAAAGCCATAGCCATAACCGACCACGGCGTTGTTCAGGCTTATCCCGAGGCTATGTCCGCGGGTAAAAAGGAGGGCATAAAGATACTTTACGGCTGCGAGGGCTATCTTGTAAATGATTTAAGCGCCGTAGTCAAGCGTCCTAAAGGACAGACCATAGACGACACCTTTGTTGTGTTCGATTTGGAAACAACGGGTCTTGATACCCGCAGCGACAAAATAATAGAGATAGGCGCGGTCAAAATAAAGGGAAGAAAGATAGTTGACAGATTTTCTACATTTGTAGACCCCGAGCAATATCTTTCCGGAAAGATAATAAAGCTCACGGGCATATATGACGATATGCTGAGAGGCGCGCCCAAAGAAGCCGAAATTCTCCCCGAATTTTTGGAATTTATAGGCGACAGCGTGCTTGTGGCGCATAACGCCTCTTTTGACACGGCTTTTATTAACCGCTTTGCCAAGAACAACGGCATAGCCCTTGAAAACACGGTTATAGATACCGTAGAGCTGAGCAAAATGCTTCTTGCGGGGCTTAACAATTATAAGCTCGATACCGTCTGCGATAAGCTCGGCGTTTCCCTTGAAAATCATCACAGAGCGGTGGATGATGCCGAGGCAACGGCTCTTTGCTTTATAAAGCTTATGTCCATGACCGAGGAGCTGGGCGAAAGCAATATAGACGGTCTGAATGAGCTGGGCGCGGAAAAGATAGATAAATCCAAGATCCGCAAGAGATATCACATCATTATATTTGCAAAAAATCAGGCGGGAATAAAAGACCTCTACCGTCTTGTTTCCGATGCACATATAAAGTATTACAGCAAGAGAGGCGGAAGACCGCATTTTCCCAAATCCGAGATAATGAAATACAGAGAAAATTTCATACTTGGTTCCGCCTGCGAAGCGGGCGAGCTTTTCGAGGCTGTATATAACGATATGTCCGACGAGGACATAAAGGAGATAGCCGAGCTCTACGATTATTTTGAAATACAGCCACTCGGCAACAATGCCTATATGATAGGCAATACTCATAAAAACAGTAAGACCGTACAAAGCAAGGACGACCTCATAAGGATAAACAAACGCATTGCCGAGCTGGGCGATAAATTCGGCAAGCCTGTGGTTGCCACGGGAGATGTGCATTTTATGGATCCCGAGGGAGCGGATTTCAGGCGCATAATACAGTACGGCGAGGGCTTCAAGGTTGAGGATGTCGAAAATCAGTCTCCGCTTTATTTCAGGACTACGGAGGAGATGCTTGAAGAATTCAGCTATTTTCCGCCCGAAAAGGCTTATGAGCTTGTCGTTACAAACACAAATCTTGTGGCTGATATGATAGACGACGGCATTTATGCCGTGCCCAATAAAAAATGTCCTCCCATAATAGAGGGAGCGGACGAACAGCTCAGAGAAATAACCACTAATAAAGCCAAGTCCATATACGGAGATCCTCTCCCCAAACATATAGAAGAAAGACTTAATAAGGAGCTTGACTCCATAATAGGCAACGGCTATGCTGTGCTCTATATCATTGCGCAAAAGCTTGTGTGGGATTCAAATGCCCACGGCTATATTGTGGGTTCCAGAGGCTCCGTAGGAAGTTCCTTTGCCGCCACCATGGCGGGAATAACGGAGGTAAATCCCCTCGACCCGCACTATGTATGCCCCAATTGCAAATATTCCGATTTCACATCCGAGGAGGTGCAGAAGGTCGCGGGAAATTCGGGCTTTGACCTTCCCGACAAAAAGTGCCCGCGCTGCGGAGCGGATATGAATAAGGACGGACAGGCTATACCCTTTGAGACCTTCTTAGGCTTCAACGGCGATAAGGAGCCGGATATCGACCTCAACTTCTCCGGTGAGGACCAGACAAGGGCGCATAAATACTGCGAGGAGCTTTTCGGCGAGGGTCATGTTTTCAAGGCGGGCACCATAGGCACATTGCAGGACAAGACGGTGTTCGGCTATGTCAAGGGCTACTGCGAGAAAAAGGGCATATATATGACGGGCGCTCAAAGGCGTTATCTTGTTGAAGGCTCGGTGGGCGTAAAGAGGTCTACGGGTCAGCACCCCGGCGGACTTGTAATAGTGCCCGATTACACGGATATACACGAATTCTGTCCCGTACAGCATCCCGCAAACAGGGCTGAAACGGGCGTTACCACAACACATTTTGATTATCATTCCATAGACAGCTGCCTTTTGAAGCTGGATATGCTCGGACATGATGTGCCTACCATACTTAAGATGTTCCACGACATAACGGGCTTTGATCCGCTCGAGGTGCCAATGAACGACAAGGCAACCATGTCGCTTTTCACAAGCCCCAAGGCGCTGGGACTTGAACCCGAGGACATAAACTGTCCCACGGGCTCTCTCGGACTTCCCGAATTCGGCACCAACTTTGTTATAGGTATGCTTATGGAAACAAAGCCCAAGTCATTTTCGGGTCTTGTCAAAATATCGGGACTTTCGCACGGCACCGACGTGTGGAACGGCAACGCGCAGGAGCTTATAGCAAACGGCATATGCGACCTTAACGGCGTCATACCCACAAGAGACGACATAATGGTATATCTCATACTGCACAATGTTCCGAACAAGGACGCCTTTTCCATAATGGAGCACGTCAGAAAGGGCAAGGGACTTACTCCCGATGAGGAGGAGCTCATGCGTGAGCATGATGTCCCCGACTGGTATATAGAAAGCTGTAAAAAAATAAAGTATATGTTCCCGAAGGGACACGCCGTTGCCTATTGCACCAATACTTTCAGGATAGGCTATTTCAAGATAAACTATCCCTATGCGTTCTATGCTGCCATATTCTCCGTCAAATATGACGACTTCGACTACAATATAATGTGTTCGGGCATGAATACGGCAAAGGACAATTTCGAGCGCATACAAAGCCTCGGAAAGGACGCGAGCGGAAAGGAAAAGTCCGTCGCCGAAATCTTAAGGCTTGTCATAGAAATGTATGCAAGAGGGCTTGACTTTGCGCCCCTCGATCTTTACAGCTCCGAAATAACAAAGTTCAAGGTTATAGACGGCGAAAACGGAGAAAAGCTCCTTCTTCCTCCGCTCTGTACGATAGCAGGCTTCGGACTTACGGCTGCCGAGGCGCTTGTAAATGCCAGAGCCGACGGAAAATTTGACACTATAGAGCAGCTCCGCAAAAGGACGGGTCTGGGCACAAGCAATATACAGCTTCTCAAGGACTCCGGCATACTCGGCAGTATGCGCGAGACCGACCAGCTCACACTGTTTTAATATAAAATCCGCACAGATGTTGTGCGGATTTTTAAAATTTCTACTATATATAGTGATTCACACCGTGATTTTTGTTATATTTTTAACAATCAAAACTGCACAAATATGCAAAATTTACAATAAAACAACGCTTGTATTGGTAAAATTAAGCACTCTAAGTGCAGCGTCTAAAAATCTCTTGTTAAAATTGCTAAAAAATTTGGAAAAAAACCTTTACAATTGATAATAATATGTGCTATAATATCTTTACAAAGATTAATAATATAGTTTACCTGTCGGACGGGAATAATGCTGTTAGGCGTTTTTCACAATAAACAGGGGTCATCTGGTGGCTTGTTTGGAAGTTTTTTAGATAAGTTACAGGGGGCTGTTGTCATATGTGAGAGCATTATTTTCAAGTCAAGGGTCTGCAAAGTGAGTGAGTGCAGACAATAAGCTATATATAATTAACATATAATATATAAAGGAGGATTTCCATGAAAAAGAACGTTTTAAAGCGTGTTTCAGCTTTAGGCTTATCAATGGTCATGGTTGCCGGTCTCGCCGGCTGCAACGGCAGCGGAGACAGTGCGGAAATAGACCTTGAATACGGCGACCCCGATGATAAGCCCGACGAAATTTCAATGATGGTAGATACCACTATCACAGAGGAAAACGGACTTCAGGCTGTTTGTGATGAATACCAGAAGCAGACGGGCATCAAGCTTACATTTGAAAAGCCCGACCACGCAAAGTATTATGAGAAGGTTACGCTTTCCTTCGCAAGCGAGGAGCCTGCCGACATCATCGAGATGGGTTCCACTTACTATCCCGAGCTTGCCAACTCAGGCGCTCTCTGGGATATGACGGAAGCATGGGAAAAGTCTAAGGAGCAGGCTGCACAGGGCGCAGAAGGCGTTAATTGCGTTAATATAATCGACGAGGATTATATCGACGCCCTCAGGATCAACGGCGAGCTTTATGGTTTCCCGATGGCAGCAGGTAACGGTACCATCACCTATGTAAGACAGGACTGGTTAGACGCAGCAGGTCTCCAGGCTCCCAAGAACTATGACGAGTTCATCAATATGCTGAGAGCCTTCAAGTCAAGAGGCGGCGGAGCTATTCCTATCACTGCCGCAGGTCTCCTTAACACAGAGACTCCTTACGACATCTACTTAAGAGAGTTCTATCAGGATGCAGTTCCCGATATCTATAAGGACGAGACAACAGGCAAGTATGTTGACGGCTTCGGCGAGCCCGCTATGATTAAGGCTATCGAGAGACTTCGCGATGCATATCAGGAAGGTCTTATCGACGCCGAGATAGTTACAAACAAGACCTCTACTTGTAGAGATAAGCTTGGTTCGGGCTTAGTTGGTGCATTCAACTACTGGGCAGGTATGTGGTCACTTAAGCTCCAGCGTTCCATGAACGAAGGTCAGCTTGTTGCCATTCCTCCCATCGAGGAAGCAAACGGCTACACAGAGAGAGTTCCAACCGCTCTTGCAATGTCTGTTTACGCTCCCAAGAAGGCAGCTATATTCAAGTACTTCCTGCTTTACTCACATGACGGCGGCGAAGGTCAGATGCTCTTTACACACGGTGTTAAGGACATTCACTATAAGTATAATGCCGATGGTACGTGCGAGGCTCTGCCTTACATCGTAGACCCCGACAACAAGGTTGAGAAGTCTATGTTCGCTCCCGAGCTTACTATCACAGAGTGGAACGATCCTATTCCTCTTGATCCTATGGTTAAGGAATCTCTTGAGATCTACAGACAGCACAGAAGATTTGCTACTGTACCCGTTGTAAACGATACTATTTCTCAGAACCTTGCCGATCTTAACGTAGTAAGAAACGTTGTAGTTGCTAATGCCGTTACAGGCAAGCAGACTGTAGACGAGGCTATGCAGTATTACGAGGAAAAGGGCGGCTACTATGCAAACGCTATCCTTGATGACCTTAACAGTGAGGCTAACCTTGCAGCTGAGGCAGAAGCCGAGGCAAAGGCTAAGGGAAGTTCATCCGAGGATGCGGCTGACGCAGCTGACGAGGCTGAGTAAAATTTTACCCGAAAGGATGGTTAAAAAATGGCAAATAATAACGATAACTTTGACCATGTTATAGTTAATAAACCTAGCATAGGTCAGCGTATGTTTAAATACAGATGGTTTTACCTTATGTTCTTGCCGGTAGCAGTAGTTCTTCTTATATTCTTCTACTGGCCAATGCTTGGTGTAAGATATGCTTGGTCTACCTATAAGTTAAAGCAGATCACACTCCGTTTGGGTCCCGATTATTCAACAGGCTGGGGCAATTTCCAGAGACTGTTTACATCAGACCCGTTCCACTCAGCTTTCAGAAATACTATCGTGCTGAGCTTCTTCAACTTAGTATTCGCAACTGTTCTTACAGTTGTTATAGCTCTTCTCATTAACGAAATAGGCAATGCGTGGGGCAAGAAGATAGTACAGACTGTACTTTATCTTCCTCACTTCCTTTCATGGGTTGTTGCAGCATCTATCTTCATGCTGATTTTATCGGCAGGTACTGATGCAACGGGTGCCGACACATCCAACATGGGCTTCGTTAATGCTATCGTAGCTAAGATTTACAACTTATTCCACAACGATCCTTATGTACCCATCGACTTCCTTACAGAAGGAAAATGGTGGCGAGTAGTATGGTACATTATGAACCGTTGGAAGGAGACAGGTTGGGGTACCATTATCTACCTTGCAGCTCTGTCAAGCATCAGCCCCGACTTATACGAGGCTGCTGAGATCGACGGTGCAAACAGATTCAAGCAGACTTGGTACATAACTATTCCTTCACTTATGGATACTATCCTCGTTGTATTCATCCTCAATCTTGCAAAGATCATGAATATCTTCGAGTCAGTCTTCGTACTTTACAACTCACTTGTTTATGATGTATCTGATGTTATCCAGACTTACGTTTACCGTGTTGGTATCGTTGGTAACGACTATGGTTACTCAACAGCTATCGGTCTGTTCAAGTCTGTAGTATCACTTGTTCTCGTATCTGCTTCTGATGTTATCAGCAAGAAGGTAAGAGGCTACGGTATCGTATAAGAAAGGAGCGTTTGAGGAATTATGAAGAAAAAATTTAATTTATTTCATCCACAGTACGCTGCCCGTTCTTGGTTCGTATTGTTCAACACAATATTCTTTATTCTCTTAATGGCTATAATGATCATACCCATTTACAAGATCTTCTGCGACTCTATGGTAAACCAGACTGTTTACGGTCTTAACCTTTTACCCAGAGGCTTAGATCCCGAAACAGGCAAGACTGCATGGTTCAATGTTATAGCTTACAAGAGAATCATAACCGACCCCGCACTTTATCATCCGTTCTGGGTATCGGTTTACACAACATTACTTACAACATTCTTAGGACTTTTAATATCTACTCTTGGCGCATATGTTCTTATCCAGAGAGATATGCCCGGCGTTAAGTTATTCGGTTACTTATTACTCTTCACAATGATATTCAACGGCGGTCTTATCCCCACATTCCTTGTTATGAAGAGAGTAGGCTTACTTGACTCTATCTGGGCTGTTATCGTTCCTACATCAATGAATGTTTACAACCTTGTACTTATGAGAAGCTTCTTCGAGGGTATCCCTGCCAGCTTGTTTGAGGCTGCGGAGATAGATGGCTGTACCCCCATGGGTATATTCATCAAGATAGTTCTTCCTCTTTCAAAGGCTGCTCTTGCATCCATCGGCTTATTCTTCGCCGTTGCTGCATGGTCAGAGTACTTCCACTATGTAATTTACATCAAGTCAAGTGATAAGTACAACTTCCAGTACAAGCTGAGAGACCTTTTCCAGGATAAGCAGGACGCAAGCGAGGGTACAAAGATCAACGTTAACACTCTTAAGAGTGCAGCCGTTATCGTATCGGTTGTTCCGTTTATGTTTATCTACCCATTCTGCCAGAAGTATTTCATGACTGGTGTAACTATGGGTGCTGTTAAGGAATAATGCTTAGTTATACATAACCTATAAAAGAGCTTTTGCTTAGCAAAAGCTCTTTTTAGGTTTTTAGTCGAAGAGGTGTATAATAATGTCAGCAATAAATGGATTTGATTTTATTGAAAACAAGATACCTGCCGTTCCCGAGCTCAGATTTTCGGGGAAAACGCAGGATGAATATAAAAAATATGCGGAGGGCGCAAAAAAAACTCTTCTCAAAATACTGGGCACGGATAAAATGCAGAGTGCTCCTCTCAATGTTCATAAAAATGAGCCCGAGACCACAAACGGCTATGTTCTCCAAAGATGCACGATAGATACTATGCCTGGGCTTACAATGCCTTTTTATGTACTAAGCTCCGATGATTACAACGGCAAGGCTGTCATAGCTCTGCACGGTCACGGCAGCGAGGGCAAGGAAGGACTTGCGGGCAAGGCGTCTGTGGACTGCACTCCCAACATAGAGAGGTTTTCGTACACCTATGCATTTGAGTTTGCCGACAAGGGCTATACCGTGTTCATACCCGACCTTTTGGGCGCGGGTGAGAGAACGCTTGGCATATATGACGATACAACAGCCGAGTGCAACGACATCAATAACGCCCTCATAAGTCTGGGCATGAGCCTCCAGGGCGTTATACTATATGAAAATATGCGCCTTTGCGAATATATAAGCTCCCTTGGATTTAAGGATATAAGCTGCTGCGGCTTTTCGGGCGGCGGGCAGGCATCTCTTTGGCTCGCCGTTATGGATGAGCGCATATCAAGAGCAGTTGTAAGCGGTTTTCTCCATAGCTATAAGGATACGCTCATATATACCAATCGCTGTGGCTGCAACTTTGTGCCCCTCATGTGGCTTTATGCCGATATGGGAGACCTGCTTGCGCTCTGTGCTCCCAAGGATATATTTATTGAAACGGGCAAAGACGACAATCTCAACGGCACAAGAGGCATAGACGGCGTGCTTGAACAGCTCGAAATAGCCAATAAGTGCTACAGACTTTTTGATAAGGAGCTTAAAATAAATATCTGCGACGGTATGCATAGATGGTATGGCAGCTGTATGGAGAACTTTTAAACTCATTGATATATTTGCAATATATATGTTGTGAATCCCCCTCAGTCAACTCTGTGAGTTGACAGCTCCCCCGTAGGGGGAGCCGAGAGGCAGAGGGCACCCCCCAAACTCTTGCCTCCCCTTTCAGGGGAGGGGGACCATTTCAAACAAAGCTTGCTTTGTGCCGAAATGGTGGTAGGGT
>CANQVZ010000042.1 GCA_947627425.1 uncultured Clostridia bacterium
ACTGAGGGGGACATGATGGATGTCTGCTCGTGCGAGCCGCTTGTCTGAGCCGAAGGCTCAAGTAGCGAATAGCTCGCACCAAACAGCCCCTTTACGCAACGGAGCTCAAGCAGTCAGTTAGATATGGGGCGTAAAGGTCGTTAGGGGTGTGGGGAATATCGAAAATTCCCCACGCTTTTTTTGTTTCTTTTTTTTGCGAAAAAAAAGAAAGATAAAAAATTTTATTTATTTTTCAAAAAGTAAAAAATGAAAACTTTTGCTTTTTTGTGCGCAAAAAGAAGAGAAAGATTTTTATAACCCCTTCAGTCAGGCATTGCCTGACAGCTCCCCCAGAGGGGGAGCCAAGAATTTGGGGCTGACTGCTGCCTCTCGGCGCCCCTATGGGGGAGCTGGCGCCCGAAGGGCGACTGAGGGGGCTATGTCTACATAAAACTTTGTGGTGCAATGGGAAGGTGTCAATCCGAAAGGATTGACGGAAGGGTTTTATTTGTATAAAGGTACTTTTTCGACAGTCTGAAGGGAAGTCAAGACTTCCCTTTATTTATACTTTGTCCAAAAGTATGAACCTCTGTCCTCCTTCGCAGCGCAGCATTGCCACCCTCTCCCCTTCCCTCCAGTCGGTATTTTTATACCTCTCCGGCACTATCATAAATTCCTCGTCTATTATCATTTTCTGCTCCGTTTCAACTATCAGCCTGTGGTCCTCCTTTATCCTGCCTATCACCGAGGCTATGGGCTTTTCCTGCTCCACCGCCTCTATTGCCAGCTCCTTTATTATTTCGCCTATGTTATTCATCCAGCACGCCTCCTCTCACCTCCAGCACCATTATGTGCTCCTTGTCGCGGAAAATATGCTTGCAGCTGTGCACCTCCATCATTTCGTCCACTATGAAGTCGCCTATGTCAAGCCTCACATATACCTCCGAGCCCGCCCTTATATAGAGATTTCCGAAGGCTGTTATGTCCAGGTGCCTGTTCTTGGTCTTGTAGAGCCTGAGTAGGTTGTTGGCTGTGGTGTTGCCGTCGGTGTGCTCGTCTATGTGCGCATATTTCTGTAATATGCCCCACTCGGCTATGCCCTTCGGGTCCTCGGCTGTGTATTCGTTGTGTATGTGTATGTATTTGGTGTCCTTTTTGTGCAGAAGCTTTATTTTGTTGTAGACTCCCTTGTCTATAGTTGTGCTGTAGCGAAAATCCAGAGCGCTCTCGTTGTCTATCAAAAGATTTGTGGTCATGCTTTCCCTGTTTCTCAGCATTATGCTCCCGAAGTCGTCATAAAGCAGGAAATCCTTTCCCGTGTGGAGCCTTGTGAGCGAAAGCGCGGTGTATATTATGTCAAAAAGCGTTGTGTTGTCCTCTATCCTCGGCGGCAGCACAAAGCCCGTGTTGTCTATTGTTCCCGTTTTAAGCCTGTAATCGTCGCATATCATCCTGACCACCTCGTCCGCCCTCTTGCCCGAATAGGTGTAGGTGTCCTTGTTTTTGAGATATCTCAGCTGATCGTGGCAGGTGACGGATATTATGCCCTCACTCGTCCTGCTCTTGCTGAAAACATAGCCCAAAAACAGCTTTTTGCCGTCCACGCAAAGCCTCACGGTGTTGCCCTCCTTGAAGTCTATGCTCCCCTCCTTGAGCGCCTTGAATTTCAGCGTGGACATATTGTATCTTTCGGTGTAAAGCGTTATCTCCTCGCACAAAACAGGCATAAACACGCCCTTTACACCTTCTATAAGAAGTTCTGTCATCCATTCACTCTCCTTTCAATAAAAGCTGAAGCATTCTCCGCTTATCAGCTCCTCCATGCCGTAGCGCATGGCATCCATAAGATGATTGTCCCTGTCGCAGGGGATATTGGCGCGCCTGCCGTTTTCGTCCGTTTCCCAGCAGTACGCGCTTATCTCCTTTATAAATCCCCTGCATTTCTTTGCTATTATTATTTCGTAGCCCTGTATGTAGTCAATGCCGTTTAATATGCTGTCCTTGCCCTTCCTGCACCCTCTTATGTTGTTTATGCCAAGCATCCTAAGCCTGTCTATGCTCTTTGGCTCGGAGCAGTCGGCTCGTATTCTCTCTTTTCTGTAGCCTCTTTTGGTTATTTCGGCATATATGTCCTCGTTTGACATACCTTTTTTGTAAATTTCATCGAATACATAAAGCCTCTTGTTTTCCTCGTCGCAGAGTCCGCAAAAAAGCGCGGTTTCGTCGTTGGTGTAGCCGAAGTCCAGCCCAAAAACGGCTTTAAGACTGTATTCCTTCTTTATTTTTTGGAGGTCGAAGTCCTCCGCTCTCCAGTTTTCGTATATAAGTCCCTCCGTGACGCCCCATTCGCCCAGTCCTGCCACTCTGTAGCGCCCCGGATTATGCGCCTTCATGTCCTCAAAAAGCTTCAGGTCGGCATCGTCCAGCCATTCGTTGCACATATAGTTGGTGGTCTTTGCAAGTATTTCGCTGTCCGCCTTGTCATAAAATCTCCTCTTTATCCAGTGTCCCTCATTCCACGGATTGAGAGTGAGCGTTATCTGCTTGAAAAGATAGTCGGGCAGCCGTCCTCTTATGCTCTCGTCCAGCATATTGAAGTCGCTTTCGTCCGATATCTCGTAAGCCTCCTCTATCCACAGCCAGCAGAGATAGCCCGTGTCCACCGTTATAGAGGTTATTTTGAGAGGGTCGTCAAGCCCTCTGAAATATATTTTCTGCCCCGTCACGGTGTATACTATTTCCAGAGGACTTGTCCTGCATATAAAAAATCTCTCCACGCCAAGCGTCTTTATTGCCCAGCAAAGCTCCGTGTAGCAGCTGTCCTTGAGCGTGTTGTATATTCTCCGCACCACCAGCAGATTTGCCTCGGGATATTTTATAAGGCGCACTATGAAGTTGAGAGCTGTCGTCTTGCTCTTTTTGCTCGCTCTTGAGCCCTTGCACACGCGATATCTGCCCTTGAAGTGCCAAAAATCGCTGTAGCCCTTGCCCGCAAGCCTTTGTGCGGAAAGCCTGAGCGGTTTTTTTATGCCGTTTTTGCTCCCTGTCTTCGCTATTTCCCGCCTTAGCTCCTCATATGTCAATTGCGCCGCCCTCCCCTCATGCTGAGAGCGGCTATCACAAACGCCCTTTCCTTTTGATCCATTTTTATTATGCGAGAGGGCGGCCAGCCGAATTCAAACAGACAGCAGAGCGCCAGCTTTGCCGTCACGCCGCCCTCTCTTATCAGTTTTTTGCCTGTTCCACATCCTCCTTGAGGCTCACAAAGCCGTTTTTCTCCTGAACCAGTCTGCAAAGCGCCGTGTATTCTCCCGGCAGCGAAACTATCCTTTTTAAAAGTGTTTCGGGCGTTTTGGCGTTGTAGCTGTCCTGGAGCCTTGCGTCCATAAGGTTGGGGTACATTACGGAGGCGGCAACGAGCCTTTCGATATATTTATTTCTGTTGAGCCTATACTGCCCGTCCTTTATCTCCATTGCCGACTCTCTTATCTCCTCTTCCTCCTCCGTTTTTATCGGTCTGAACTTCCACTTCACGGGGTCGCCGTATTCGTCCTTTATGTCCTTGCACACCTCGTAAAAATAACAGCTTCTGCCTCTGAACGCCTTGAAGAACACCTCCATGTCGTCCTCCTCGTCCATATCCTCCGTGAAGCCTCTTGCCTCTGTATTTATTTTGTTTTCGTCGTATATCGATATTTTGTTTTCGTTTCTTTCGTTGTATTCAGACATATATTTTTCTCCTTTCTCATCACTGCACGATTACAGTGTTTATATATACCTCGCTTTTCTGTGAGCCGAAGCTCATATTGTCATAGCTTGTTCTGTCCTTGAGATTTATTTTTATGGCTATCGCCTTGTCGCTGTTCAATGCCTCTGCGTAGTTGCCGCATATTATTCCCCTCATGTTGTATTCGGGCGAATTTATCATATACCTGCCCTCGGGCTGCTCAAAAAAGCAGTTCCTTACCACATTGTAGCCGTTGGAATTTACATATATAGCCGCAACGGAATCGGACGAGTCGGAATAATTCATACAGAAATGACAGTTTTCTATCACGATGAAGGAATTGGAAAGCTCCACAGCCATAGTGTTAAGCCCCTCTCCACTCCCGCAGTGAAAGCCTATATCCTGTATGCAGCAATTTGGCGATTTCAGCTCTACGGCGGAAGATATGCTGTCGGCATTGAACCTGGTATAATACATTCCAAGTCCCTTAAGCCTTACGGTGGAGCTTATCTCCATTTTTGTTTTCACATTGAAATCTCCGTCGAGCAAAAGCACCGTTCCGCCCTCTCCCGCCTCCGTCACGGCTTGCAGTATAACGGAGCTGCAGTCGTCCTGAGTGCAGGTGTAGCCTGCGGAGGACTTGAGCGGACTTTTGCTGTTGTGCGCAGCCACTATCACCTCTCCGCCGCTGCCCTTTGCGCCCTTGCTTTTGTCTATGGCGTCCGCAAGCGCGCTGAAATTTTGATTGAATATGTTTATGTCGTAATAGTCGTTTTCATTGGGATAAGTAATGTTGTAATTATTGTTCATAAAGTTCCTCCTTTATTTGCTTGTGAGTGTAGTCTCCGAGCTCGCCGTGGGTGTATTTTTTAAGCTCTCCGTGCTTAGTGTAAAGCAGCGAGACCGTAAGCGTTATGTTCACGGGTACCGTCCTGTCGAGCATTTCCCTCACCGAGGCGAGATACATACTGTTTTTAAGCGGCAGCCTTACGGACAGAGTGAGAGCCTCGCAGTCGAGCCTTATGCTGTAGTCCCCGTCGTCTATGAGGGCGTCGAGGCACTGCGTGAGACCTCCGCAGCTTAACAGAAGCTTTGAAAGTATGCGAAAACGCCTGTATTCCGTGCCTTCGCCCTCCGACGCCGTTATGCCAAGTATGCTTTCGAGCCTTTTAAGTCCCTCGTCAACTGCCGTTTCGGTGAAAAGCTCGTTTTTTATGCCGTTCAAGCCGTTTTTAAGCGTAAGTATTTCGGGGTCCTCGCTTTCGCATATCTGCCTCATTTCAAGATATTCCCGCATATAGGGCGGAAGGTAGTCTATAAGCATCTACACCACCTCCACATTTCCGAGGCTCACCAGGCTGTCGGCGGGTATTCTGACATAGCTTTCGCCGTTCACCGTGAGATAGGCTATGTTCTCTATGCCCGATATATCCAGTATCTCCACCAAAAGCTGTGCGCTGTATATCGTTATGCTGCCCTTTTCCCAGTCCATATTTGCCTTTTTGAGATATTCGCTCAATTTCTGCTTTATTGTCACGGCTATTTCTTCTCTTGTATAGTCCTGCTTTACGGTTATTGCCGTCTTTATGTCTATTGCCGTGGTCTTTGCGGGGTGTACGCTCACCTTATGACCTATGGGCGCAAGTCCCGCGCCCATTCCCTCCTGGTCGGAGGGATCCAGCCTTTCCTTCACGCTTTTCAACAGCTCCTCGGAGGGAGGCGTAAAGTCGGGAGTGGTGATATACACATCCACAAGCCCGCCGAGAGCGCCCCTTTCGGCTTTAGCCATCATTACGCCCTCCATTCCCTTTACCGTCTGTCTGTAGTGTGCCTTGTTGCCTCCGAAGGCGGAGCCTCTCACAGCCTCAAAATATCTCTGTCTGAACTCCTCGGTGTCCTCCTCGTCCTCGCCCGCTATTATCACCTCCGTGAGCCTTGCCTGCGAAAGCCCGGACACATAGTCTATTGGCACAAGGTTTCCCAGATGTCTGTTGCCCTCCTCACCCGCCGTTTCGCAGCGCATACGGTATTCGTAGTCGGAGAGCTTTTCCTCGGCAAAGAAATTGATCTTGTCTATGTTGAATCTTGTGCCTATGGGTATCTCCGTGTCAAACACTCCCCTGCACACGGCATAGGTCGCGGGATAGGGCGATATGCCCGCCTCCCTTGCCCGCCTTATGAGATATTCCCTCGGCGCGGTGTCGGCAAAGGCGGCGTCAAGTGCGTTTTCAAGCGATATGTATGCCTGCGCAAGCTCGGCGCAGACAGGGGCGCAGGCGTCGTATATAACGGAGCCCTGCCTCTTGTCCACATCGCTTTTTACCCTTTTCAGAGTTCTTTCAAGTATGTTTTCATATGTGTTTTCCTCAAACAAATCATTCCCTCCTTAAATATCGGCGCTAAGGCTTATGCCGCCGTATACGGTGTCGAGGCTCAGCTCGACTCTGAGCTTGTTTTTGACGGCGTCGGCGCTGAAGCTTGTTATGCCTTTTATCCTCTCGTCGTTTTTGAACGCGTCCTCAAGCCTCAGCCTTATGACTGCCCTTGCGTAGCTTATGTCCGTTCCGAACAGGTCCTTAAGCCTTACGCCGTAGCTTTTGTCATATATCACATAGGTGTCCTTTTCTGTCATAAGGAGCTTATACACAGCCTGTTTCACGGCGTCCCTGCCGCAGCAGAGCCCCCGAATACTCAGGGACTCCGTATCCATGCGGTAGGTGGTGTCCGTGCTTTTTATAAGCGTGTAGCTCCCGTCAAGCGTTGTGCTCTGCGGAGTCATATTATCAGCTCCTTAAAGCATACCGTCAAGGCGGTCAAACTCCTCGACAAGCTTGAAGTCCTCAAATGTGAATGTCATTTCCTCATCCAGAAATGAGCCCTCGGCGTCGAACTTGGCAAGCACTCCGCCGTCGAGGTTGCAGTCGGTGAGTATGACCGACTGTCTGCCTGCGGCGCTCGTGGGATCCTCGTTTATTATCTGCATATCAAAGTATATGTCCTCGCCCGTGTTCTTGTAATCTCTCAAAAGGCGTCTGAAAACGCTTGTGTTGTAATGGAATTTGGCTTTGCCCTTTCCCGACCATCCGCTGGACTTGTTGCCCTTGGCAGTCCTGCCGAGTATGGGCACGAGCACCTTGTTTTTTTCCATTGTCGCCTCAAGGTTTATAGCCTGCATAAAGTTGTAGCGGTTGTTGTTTATTGTTACGTAGCATTCCGCAAGCTTTGCGCTCAGGGAATCTCTTGCATTCATTATTGCTGCCATATATCTGCCTCCTTAGTTTATCCTTACTGTCATATAAAGCTGTGTCATTGCGTTTGCGGGCGTTATGGCGTCGGTTATTATGACGCTCTTTCTGTTTTCGCCCCTCTCCACGGTTATGCTGTTTTCGTCAAAGCCGTCCAGCGCCCTGAGCGCCAGAAGCTTTTCGTGGTGCTTCACTATGTCGCACCAAAGAGAGTTCCTGCCCGCCGTGTCGTTGGGTACCTTGCCCAGATAGTAGCTGTTGAATATAACGGCTATGTCCGTTGCTATGCGGTCAATGAGCCTTATGGTCTGATTGTCCTTGAAGTCCTCGCCCTTTTCCGCCGTGGTGTTCACGAGCGAATCTATGTCGAGAAGCACCCGCACCTCCCCGTTTACATTGTGGAATACGAATTCGCCGTTTTTTATGCTTGTTTCAAGCTCTGTCTGCGAGGCGTCCGCGTTTATGGTATATTCGCCGTTGTAGAGCATATTTGTAAGCGATCTGTTCACCTCGCAGCCGCCCACCGCGCCTGCCGTCCAAGCCAATATGTGATAGCTGTCCTCTCCGTCAAGCTTTGCCTTCACGCATACATTTCCCTCGTAGTCGCCTGAGTATATGCCCGTCACGCACTGGAATTTCTTTCCCACCTCGTCGCGCATCCTCCTTGTGTACTCCACCAGAAGCCTTTCGTAATCCTCGTTGTTGTGAAGCATTGTGACTGCGTTGAAGGTATAGCTGTCAAGCTTGTTCAAAAACTTGGGTATGTCCTCGCCCTCCACAAAGCCCGACACACCGCCCGTGAGACCTGTGCCCGACAAAACCGTGAGGCTTGCGCTCCTTGTCCAGTCCACATAGCAGTTGTCGTCAAGCTCCTTCATGTTTGCCACCGTCTGTGAAAACACGGTTTCGTCGTTTATGGTGAGCTTCACATCGTAAAGCGACGGATTGTCGGCGTTCTTTGCCGAGTAAAGCCTTATGAAATTTCCTCTTGCGCCGTATTTCTTGGCTGTGCAGTATGTGCATGACGCCTTTTTCTGGCTCGACTGATTGAGCTTGTATATAAGGAGCTTTGACGAATTTTTAAACGCCTCCCTTATGTCCTTTAAAAAATTGTCGGTGTAGGGTCTTGAAAAATATTCCTCCGAATGGCTTATAAAGTCCCCTCTTGTAAGCTCTATCATGTTTTCGTCGCCCCAGTCAAGGCTCATGGCTATTGCCGTAACGCCTCTTTCGCCGAAAATGTCCGCTCCCGTGTCGGCAGACACAACGTTTATATAGCTGCCGGGCAGTATCTTGTTCTGCACGGTAAATGTTCCTCCTCCGAGCATAATTTATTCCTCCTCCTTTCCGGAGTGCAGAAAGTCCTCTATGATCCTTTCCGTCTCCGCTATGCCGTAGCTCTTGTCATCCTCCAGAAACGCCGCTATTATGTCCTTGTACGCCGCAAATCTCTCCGAGGATACGAGCTGTTTTTTGCTGAATTTTATTTCTGCCATATTCTGACCTCCGTTTTATATTTTGTTGTCGTTTATTATTGTGTTTTCTGAGTATTCGCCCATCATGTCGGGGTCCTCCTCCGCACACACCGTGTAAAAAATGTCGAAGCTCAGCGTTATATACAGGCTGTCCTCCTTTGCCTCCGCCCTTATCTTTGTAGGTCTTACAGGCTCGCCGTCCGTATATATATACTCCAGCGCCGTCACAAGCTTCGCAGTCATGGAGTTGTAGCCTTCTCTTATCCTGCCGTTGTAATAATGTATCTCCGCTTCGGCTTTGAGTCTTTTGCGCCTGCCCCTGTATATTTCCGAGCTTAGCTCCCTCATTATTATGGAAAAGCAAGGCGTTTTAAAGCCTTGCTCAACCTCCTCCGTGTATATTCTTATATCCTTAAAGCAGGCGCTTATATTTTCGGCTATTGCCGCAATTATTTTGTTTATCATCTATGCCCACTCCTTAATGCTGTCAAGTATTATTTCGGTATGTCCCTTGTAAACTGCGCTCAGCGAGCTGTTTACATAGGTATATTTCATTCCCAGATGAGTTATGTCTATCCTGCTTCCCGCCTTTATGTGAAGCTCTGTAGGTAAAAATAGCTTTATATTTTGCTTAAGGCGGGCGGCGTCCTCCGTCCTCACGCCCGAGCGCGTCTTGCTGAACAGCCCCGTTTCGTAGGAAAACCGACATTTTATATCGCTGTATTTCAATACATATCTGTGTTTGGTCACATTACCTTCGGTATATTCCTCTTTTTCGTATATATCGCAGCTGTCCGTGTAAAGGCTTTCGATATCTCTTTTTATCCTTACCATTTCAATCTTCTGAAACCAATTAATATTTCGTCCTTGTTCATAAGCCGGTTCAAAAGCTCGTCAAAGAGTACGTCCCTGCTTATGGTGCCGGTGTAGCTCAATGAGATATCGCCCTCCGTTATGCTTTCCAGAGCGCCTCCGGGTTCGTAGCCGTCCAGTTCGCCTATGGAGCTTTTGAGCTTGAGGAAGGATCCGCAGCACATATCCGCAGCCGTGTTGTACAGCTCGAAGGGCACTGCCTCTATGTTGCAGAAGCAGCATATGTATTCCTCCGTTTCGTTTATGCACAGGTCTATGCAGTCATTGTCCTCATCCGTAGCCGTGTAGCCCAGGCAGCTGAGTCTGAGCTTAACATCATCGGGATTTATCATTTATAAAATGCCCTTTGACTTTATTCTTGCAATAGGAATGGCTTTGTGGTCTATGTACTTGGGCTCCTCTGCGCCGTCGTTCACAAGGCTCCAGTTTGAGCCGTTTTTAAGCTCCTCGTCTGTAGGCGAAAGAGACGCCTGCTCCTTCTTGAGATAGCTTATGCCGAAGGGCGCAAAGCACTTTCTCTGTCTTACATAGAGTGTGTCCTGACCGCCCTTTACGGCAGGATTTCTGCCCATTTCGTAGGGCACCTTTGCGCCTATGTTCTCATAGTCGAATGCGCCCTCGCCCAAGATATATGTAGTATACACGCTTTTGCCGTCGCCGCCCTCGCTCACGGGCATGGAATCGTCCACGAGCACCGTTCTGCCGTTCCAGCTGGCAAGGGTAAGATCTCTCTGAATACCGTTTGCGTCCGTCTGCTTGAGATAAGCAAGCAGATTGAGGTTTTCAAGCGCCGTTGCGACCTCCGAGTGCATTATGGCGATGGTAAACTTGTTCTTGTTGTCGCCGCCTGCCTTCTGTATAGCCTTGTTGAGCGTTTCGGGCTGTATGGTGCTCACCTCCTCCTCCGTTATGTCATATGTATGACCGTTTACAAATTCGAGGTTTTCCTTGCCCGTCATTGAGAATATTCCCTCGAGTATGGCAAGGAGAGTGTCCTGGTCCACGCTGTCGAAATATTCCGCCACCTGCGCCGCAACGCTGTCCATAAAGCCTGCGCCGCCCGTTATGTCCTCCGCGAAGTCGGTTTCGAGCCATGCCTTGGCTCTGCCCACTACCACTACGCCTCTTTCGTAGGTGTTGGTCTCGGACGCCGTAATGTCCGTCTTGCCGTCGTAGTTGAGCGCCTCGCCCTCCAGAAGTCCGTACATCGGGAGTATGGCGTATGCCGTGCCCGACTGCGCGCTGAAGGCGTGCCTTATCTCGCTGTTTCCCCTCAGCGCTCTGCTCTTTACAAGCTCGTTTTTCTTGAGCTGAGGTATTTTGTCCACATATATGCCGAATGCCTGTGGATTGAAAGTTTTGCTGTCAAATTTAGCCATTTATCGTTCCTCCTTAATTAAAAACCGTTTATATATACATCCCGCCCTCCTCTACACCTTATTGCTTTATTTTTATACCTTCCCGCCGCTGAGGTATGCGCATATCTCGTCATAGCTCATGTCCTCAACGCTTTTCTCCTTTTTTTCGCTCTTGCCTATGCTCACGCCTCTGAATACGGGCTCCTCGCTGTCCTTGAAGAGGTATTTTGTGTCCTCTCCCTTTTTAAGGGCTTCTAGCTGCTCGTCTATGCCGTTAAGCCTGCCGTTTTCGTCAAGCGAGGCTTTATCGGTGTCGAGCAGGGCTCTCACAGCCTTTACCGTCCTTGCGCCCGAAAGCGCTATTGCCTTTTCAAGGGCGTTTTCAAGCCTTATGCGGTTTATTTCCTTTTTGTGGCTCTCCTTCAGCTTGTTTATCTCCCTTGTGTAGCGCTGAGTTATCTCCTCCTTTATTTCGGGACTCAGCTTTATTTCCGTCTGCGGCTTTTCCATTCTCCGCTTCCTCCTTCCTTATCCTCTTAAGCTCCTCCTTGCTGTCCTTTGTCCAGGGGTGCTTTGATATTATTGTTTCTCTGCTTATTATGTCGAGCGACCTCACGCAGTTCTCTATAAGCTCGCTTTCGTTCACGAGTATGTTCCTATTAAATATGATATCTACATCCTCATTTGAAAAGCTGCCCTTTCCCGTGTTTTCAAGGTGGGCGTTTATGAACCATATGAGCATATAGAGCGAATTTCTGAACTCGTTTTCCATGCCCGAAGCGTCTATATCCGCATCGGAATACATACTCAATATGTTCATCATATTGGGGCTGCCGCGGAGTATGTCGCTCTTTGCGTCATAGCCCATGCCGTTTTCTATTATCGCCTTTTTCAATATGTCTATTAGGCTTTTGTAGTTTTCGCTGTTCACCTCTATGCTGAGGGTGTCCACTCCTCCGTCGCTGCCGTCCACCGTCCTCACCTTGACGGCGCCGTAGGTCGCAAGGTTGTTTCTGAACTCTCCCAGATTTTCACCGTCGTAGTTTTTAAGCACAAGTATGGTGTTTCGCGGGTCCTCCTCCATGGCGTTCATAAAGTTGCTTATTATGAGGTTAAGTCCGTCCTGTAGCGACTTTACATTGCTTATAAGAGGCGTGCCGCCGTTGTACACAAAGGGTATGAGCGGTATCCTTTCCCAGTTCAGAGCCCTGCCTTTGGCGTAGAAATACGGAGTTTTCCAATCCTTCCCGTCGGGAATGAGCCTGCCTCTGTCGGCTACATAACGCCTTATTCCCTTTTTATCGAATACCTCCGCCTTTTTTATGAGCCTTTTTGTCTTGCCGTCATATTCCACAGCCTCGTATGCTCTTATGGCGCCCTCCAGGGTTCTGTTCTCATCATCCGCCCAGAGGGGTATGATCTCGCAGGGGTCAATGCTTTTGAATTTGAGCTCGCCCTTTTCGCCGTAGTACACATACAGCCAGCCTATACCGCAGTTTATGCTGTTTGTCGCCACCTCCTGCAAAAGCTTTTCAAAGCCCCTGCCCACGGTCCTTCTCAAAAGCGCCGTGTAGCTCTGTCCGCCCTCAAGCGTTATGGGGTTTGAGAGCAGATAGTTGACCTTCTGCGTGACAAGCTTTTTGTACTGATTATCTACTATTATATTGTTGGGCAGATTTTCAAGCTCTCTTATCTCTCCGTTTTCGCCTATACAGCTGCGCTTTCTTAAGAGTATGTCGTGAGCGCCGTTGTAGTACGCCCTGCCCGTGAGCATTCGCCGCCTTTCGGGCGAGGCAGCAAAGCGCCTTATTTCGCCCAGTATAAATTCTTCTTCATTTATAATGCTTTCCCGCCCTTTCTTTATGCGCCTTTTTATTTCGGGCATATGCGCGCGGGGAAATCGCAGATCAAACATTTTCTCACCTCCCTTTCTGCTGCAATTAAAAGCTACCATAGCCAAAATGACAAAGTGTGACATTTGTTTTTTATTTTAAAAAAGTCATTCTGCCCCCTCAGTCAGGCTACCGCCTGACAGCTCCCCCTCAGGGGAGCCAAGGAGTAAGGGGTAACATCAAATTCTCGGCGCCCCCTTTGGGGGAGCTGACGCCCGCAGGGCGGCTGAGGGGGGATATTTCTTCACCTAAGCATGTCTTTCTTCCTATATATATACCCCGCCCCGTTTTTCAAAAAAATTTCGCAATATTTCATAATTTTTTTTAACAATTACTCAATTATCACAAATATTACAGTCAATTTACAGTTGCTCCAAACCCCTTGATTTTTATTCTCAAAGGTGATATATTAAGTTCAAGCAAGACACATTAGGCTCAACAAATCAAATATTACAGTAATGTTACATTTTGAAAAACTTGTTGACTACTCAAATGTGAAATGCTATAATACTTTTGTAAATGAGGCGACTATGCTAAGCCTCTACACATTTAATTTTCATAAGGAGGAAAAAACAATGAAAAGAAAAATTGCTTTATTATTGGCAGCAGTAATGACAGTTGCTATGCTTCCAATGAATGCAATGGCTGATTCCAGCACAAGTCTCAGCAGAACAAACCTCAACTTCCAGGCTGACAAAGTTGTTGTCAGAGGAGCTGACGTTGATGTTTCTGACGGAGCTTATGCATCAGATGCTTTCACATCTCCGGCCAGTGCAACACCTATCACTTTAGATATCAGACCTACTTCTTCAGAGGTTGAGGAAGGTTCTAAGATCATCTTAAGAGTTAACAATGGTAAGTTTGATGACAGATTACTTGGTTATGACCTCTTCACATATCATGTAGAGAAGTCAGGCGAAGACTGGAACACACTTGTTGGTCAGTTAGCAAACAGCAGCCCCGAGGACGTTCTTAAGAGAACTGTAAAGGCAGCTAACTCAAATGCACTTCCTTACAACATCGAGATCGTTAACGAGGAAGAGGCTGAGATCGAGTTATTCCCGCTTCCCAGTGAGTTCGTTAATGTTAACAACTCTGATGTAGCTGCTGGTTACCCCACATACAAGATCGCACTTCCTCTTACAACTGAGGACAGCGACGAGGGTGACTTAACAATTTCTGTTGACGGCAACGGCACATCTATCACAGATGTAAACGACAGAAAGGTTGCTACAGTAACTGATTCTGACGGTTCTACTACAGCTTCTGTAGTTGCATCTCAGGTTAAGACTTACTCAGACGATTCTTTCGAAATCCCCAACATCACTATCAGAGAAGATTTAGCTGGTACATTTGATTCTCAGGAAATCGAAGTAAGAGTAAACGGTAACTACGAGATCGAGAACGCAGGTAAGGCAAGAACAGGCGTTAACGCTAAGGTTGCTACTACATTCGCTACTTCAGTTAAGAGCGATGACAGAACTATCGTTATCAAGATCGTTGACGGTAAGAAGGTATTCGATACTACTACTCTTTCAACTATCGTTTTAGAGGGTGTTAGAGTAAGAGCTAAGGATGACGACACTTACGGTGATGTTAACATCACAGTTTCAGGCGACAAGGGTATCTCTACTCAGACAATCAAGGTTGCTGAGAGAGCTGACTACGGCTTCACATTAGAGGCACTTGAAGAGCCTACACTTATCTACTCAGGTAGAACTCCTTTCGCAACAGACGCTGATACTGATGACTTCGTAACAGCTGAGTTCGAATTTGGTGAGACTTCACCCGGTACTTGGTTAACAGGCAGAAAGCTTGAATTCTCAGTTCCTGAGGGTGTTAAGATCGTTGGTTACGAGATCACTAAGAAGAGGAACTTCACTAACTCTACAAGCTTATTTACAGAAGGTTTCATCACTGATGATGGTACTACTTTAAGATTCAATGCTCTTAACAGCAGCGATTCTGCAAAGCCTAACGGCAGAGAAGCAGCTTACATCGACATGAAGTTATACTTAACAGCTTCTATCGAGTTCACAGGCGACGTAGCAGTATCTGTTTCAGGTGCTGGTTTAGACGCTGACACATTAAGCGATTTAGTAGTTGCTAAGTTCGTTACTCCTGTAACTGTAGAGGCAGCTACAACTAAGTCAAACATGGGTTACAAGGCAGTTGAGACTGCTGACATCAAGATCGTTGAGAATTCAGCAGGTGCTCTCGTTGATGGCGAGCAGGTTGAGATCAAGCTTGACGACACATATGCAGCTGACTTAGCATTCGACGATTCAGACCTTGACTACAAGATCGACGGCGAAGTTGAGATCAAGAGCTTCAGAGTAAAGAGCGACCGCGACAACGGCAACAGAATTTCATTCACAGTTGACGCAGAGTCATATTCAGCTCCTTCAACAATCACTATCACTGGTATCGCAGTTGGTACTACAAGATCTATACCTTATGGTAACTACAGCATCATCGTTGGCGGCGAAGCTATCGTTGACAACTATCAGGAAGATGTAGATCAGGCTTCATCAATCAGAGTTACTGACAGCAACATTGATAAGATAAGCAACAACGAAGGTACTACAGAAGACTTCGACTACTTCGAGGAAGAGGGCTTCGAGTTCAAGAACTACTTACAGATCGTTACTGATACAACTACTCTTGACGGTGTTGTAGAAGTTACAATCGGCGAGAAGTCAATCAAGATGAACGGCGAGAGCTATGACATGGATGTAGCAGCTTATATCCAGACAGCTTCTAACTCAACTATGGTTCCGTTAAGATTCGTTACATTAGCACTTGGTGTAGATCAGAATTCTCTTACAGATGCTGATAACACAAGCAAGATCGCTTGGGATGCTAACAGCAAGACTGCAACAATCTTCTACGCAGCAGGTTCTGGCCAGAAGATAATTCAGTTCCAGGCTGGCAGCGCAACAATGACTGTTGACGGTGTAGCAATCACAATGGACAACGGCGTTGTATCTGAGATCGTTGATGGCAGAATGTTCGTACCTTTCAGAGCTTTAGGTCAGGCACTTGGTGTACCTGTATCATGGAACGCTGATACAAGAACAGCTATCTACAACGAGCAGTTAGCAGGCGCTGACACAAAGGACAGTGCTGAGGCTACAACAGCAGCTGAGGAAACTACAGCTGAGGAAACTACAGCTGAGGAGACTACAGCAGCTGAGTAATATTGATTCACAGTAATTAAATATTATTCCAAATAAATAGGGGGTTCTCTTTTGAGAACCCTCTTTTTTGTTTAAATAAGGAGTGACACTATGCTTCACAATTTATTCGGTCATTTCATAACCATCACACGCCACAGGCACAAGGTCATTTACCATTGCTTTCGCGCGGGAATACCTCTTCGCGGGCTTTTGCACGATCTCTCCAAATATTCTCCCACGGAGTTCATAGAGGGCGTGCGCTTTTATCAGGGCGACAGAAGCCCCAACGAAAAGGCGAGGGATATCTACGGCTATTCTCTCGCGTGGATGCACCACAAGGGCAGGAACAGGCACCATTTTGAATATTGGACGGACTATTCCAAAAGGACACACCAAAACGAGCCTGTCAAAATGCCTCTTAAGTATGTTATAGAGATGTTCTGCGACAGAGTGGCTGCAAGCAAGATATACGGAGGCAAAAGGTACAATGACAGCTATGCCCTCAATTATTACAACAACAGGAAGGATGTGCGCCGCATACATCCCGAAACGGCGGAGCTTCTGGAAAGACTTCTTGTTATGCTTTCGGAGCACGGCGAGAGCTATACCTTTGCCTACATCAGAAAGCTTCTGAAGGAAGAAAAACATAAAAAAGGAGAAAAATAATGCTGCCCGTTGACAACATAATGCTTTTGAGCTATATAAACACACAGCTGAGAGATAACTACGAAAGCCTTGACGAGCTTTGCCTTTCGCTTGATGCTTCGCGCGAGGACATATGCTCTAAGCTTGCTTCCATAGGCTATCATTACTCTGATGAGAGCAACCAATTTATATAAAAAATATATTTTTTTGCCCTATATATAAAAAATATAAAAAATTCACAAAAAAAATCAAATAAAGTTCTTGACATAGGCAAAAAGATGTGATATACTGAATAAGCTGTCGCAGAGGACAGCGGCAAGGCAGCACATTG
>CANQVZ010000043.1 GCA_947627425.1 uncultured Clostridia bacterium
AAAATCAAATAAATAAAAGCAAAAAAATGACGCGTCCGCCGCGCTTTGATATCTGAGAAAGCCTTATCCGCCGAGGCGTATTTTTTTGAATACGGCTATTGACAGGGCGAATTGAAATGTATAAAATAAAAATATACCACAAACCGAAAAAGGAGGCATAAATATGCACTATGACTACATAACAAAGGGCACCTGCGCCCAAAAGATAAGCTTTGACATCGATGGAGATATAATAACAAATGTGGCGTTCATGGGAGGCTGCAACGGCAACCTGAAGGCTATTTCAAAGCTTGTGGACGGCATGAGCGTTGAGCAGATAGCCGGCACGCTTGAGGGCAACACCTGCGGTATGAAGGGTACATCCTGCGCAGATCAGCTCGCAAAGGCAGTGAAAAAGGCGTATGCCGAGCAGGGGGATGTGAAGCTTAAGGCAGCGGAGGTATAGTTTGTGTGTTTAAATCCCCCTCAGTCAGGCTAACGCCTATCAGAACTTTCCCTTCGGGAAAGCGATACTTCGTATCGTCGGATTAATCTTTCCGATTCAAATGACAGCTCCCCATTGCACCGAAAGATTTATCATTGTATTTTGTTTACAAAATACACTTGGGCGCACGAAGTGCGACTTTCGGCGAAGTCGAAAGTGCTGATTAAAGGGGGAGCCGAGAATTTGAGGTTAACCTATACCTCTTGGCTCCCCCCCGTTGGGGGAGCTGTCGCTGAAAGCGACTGAAGGGGGATGGCGGCTTGTCATAATTTTTAAACTCTATTTCCAAAAAATTCCCTCATATTATAATAAAAAACATCCTCTGCGAAGGCTTTGCCCCATTCCGACTCTATGCGTTCATAGAGCTTATGTATACCGCTTATATCCTCTATTCCTTCGGGGCAGACGGCTATGCCGTCAAAGTCACAGCCAAGCCCTATATTTTTTTCGCCTATTATATCTGCTATATGGTCTATATGCCTGATGATATTGTCAAGGCTCCCGTTTTTGCCATCCACAAAGGGCGGATAAATATTTATGCCCACTGCGCAGCCCATATCGCGCATAATCTTGAGCTGTTCGTCATCCAGATTTCTGGGATGAGCACATATGGCAAGGCTGTTTGAATGTGTGGCTATAAACGGTTTATCGCTGAGCTTTGCCACATCATAAAAGCCCTTTTTGTTGAGATGCGATACATCTATGAGCATACCGAGGGCGTTCATTTTTGAAACGACGCTTTTGCCGAAGGCGCTCAGTCCCTCGTCAAAGCCCGAAAGCGCTCCGCAGCCTATTTCATTTTTATGATTCCATGTTAGCGTCATAAGCCTGATGCCCTTTTCATGAAGAATACAGAGCTTTTCAATGCTGCCCTCCGTTGCTTCTCCTCCCTCCACGGAGAGAAAGGAGCTAAAATTTCCGGAAATTTCCGTATTATATTTTTCCATCTGCTCATTATAAAAATCTATGGCTTTGAGCGTATTTTCAAAAGCATTTTCAAGAAACGGCTCGTCAAGCCATATCGCAAAATTCTGTACGGCTTTTTCAAAGGCACAGAGGCGCTTGATATCAATATGCAAAGAGTTTATGTATAAATTGGTATTTTCTGTCATTGCCTTAGTGAGCGTGTCGCAATGGCAGTCAAAAATTTTGAACATAAAAAACATCTCCCAAAGAATAATTATATGCTTCACGGGACAAAATAATATCGGAGGTGATCAACATGGCTGTAAACAGCTCGATCAAATGCAGAGTAGATTCATGCAAGTATCATGACAAAACCGCAGAATACTGCACACTTTCGGATATCGTAGTCGGTAAGGACTGCAACTGCGCAAAGGATTGCTGCGAAACGGAGTGCTTATCCTTTGAGTTCAAGTAAAAAATAAAACTATTTTTTAAGGGAGGTTCGAGCCTCCCTTATTTTTTATATTTTATTTCAAATCTTCATTGTAAGCGATATCCTGCCCTTTTTGGCGTCCACGCCAAGCACTCTGACATCGACTATATCGCCCACGCTCACAGCCTCGAGCGGGTGCTTTATATAGCGGTCGCATATCTGCGAAATATGCACAAGTCCGTCCTGATGCACGCCTATATCCACAAACACGCCGAAGTCAATGACATTTCTGACAGTGCCCTTCAGAAGCATACCTTCCTTTAAGTCCTCCATTGTGAGAACATCGGTCTTGAGCACGGGCTGAGGCATCTCATCACGGGGATCGCGTCCGGGCTTTTCAAGCTCCTTTACTATATCCTGCAATGTCGGCACGCCCACCTTGAGCTCCTTAGCCAATTTTTCCATATTGCCCACAGCCTTGCCAATGCCCTTTATACCGCCCTTTTGTATGTCCTCGGCAGTGAAACCGCATCTTTTGATAAGCTCCTGCGCCACAGCGTAGCTTTCGGGGTGGACGCCCGTACTGTCGAGAGGCTCGCCGTCGGTTATGCGCAGGAAGCCTGCGCACTGCTCAAAGGCTTTGGGCCCGAGCTTTGCGACCTTCAAAAGCTCTTTTCTGGACTTGAATTTGCCCTTTTCCTCCCTGTAAGCAAGTATATTTTTGGCGATAGTGCCGTTTATGCCCGACACATATGAAAGCAGAGAGGGCGACGCCGTGTTGAGGTCTACGCCTACATTGTTCACACAGCTTTCCACTACTCCGCCCAGAACCTCGCTAAGACGATTCTGGTTCATATCGTGCTGATACTGTCCCACGCCTATGCTCTTGGGATCTATCTTTACAAGCTCCGCAAGCGGGTCCTGAAGTCTTCTGCCCAGGCTGACAGCGCTCCTTAACGCCACATCAAAGTCGGGGAATTCCTGCGAGCCGAGCTTTGAAGCCGAATAAACGGAGGCTCCCGCCTCGTTCACTATCACATAGAAAAGCTCCCTGTCAAGCTTTTTCATAAGGTTCACGGCAAACATCTCTGTTTCGCGCGACGCCGTGCCGTTGCCTATGGCAATAATGTCCACATTGTGCTTTTTTATCATATGAGTGAGAAGCTTTTCTGCCTGCTCCACCCTGTTGTGGGGCGGAACGGGATAAATAACGCCTGTGTCGAGCACCTTGCCCGTGCCGTCCACAACGGCGACCTTACAGCCCGTCCTATAGCCGGGGTCGAGCGCAAGCACGATCTTGTCCTTTATGGGCGGCTGCAAAAGAAGCTGTCTCAGGTTCTCGCCGAACACCTTAAGTGCGCTTTCTTCCGCCTTTTCCGTTAAATCATTTCTTATCTCCCTTTCAACGGCGGGCGCAATAAGACGCTTGTAGCTGTCCTCAATGACCGCCTTAAGAATATCCGCCGTGTATTCGTTCTTCCTTATTATCTTGTTTTCAAGCCTTGAAAGTATGGTATCTACAGGCGCTTCGAGCTTAACATTCAATATTTTTTCCTTCTCGCCCCTGTTTATGGCAAGCACTCTATGTCCTGCCATTTTTCTGACAGGCTCCGAAAAGTCGTAGTACATTTCATAAACGCTTTCGGCGGTCTCATCGCTTGCCTTCGTGGCAATAATGCCCTCCTTATAGGTAAGCCGTCTTATGAGCGCTCTGTAGTCCGCATCGTCCGATATCATCTCGGCGATAATGTCCTTTGCGCCCTCTATGGCATCCTCTGCGGTGTTGACCTCCTTTTCGGCGTTTATATACTTCTTGGCTTCGTTTTCCACAGGCTCGGAGGCAAGCTGAAGCATAATGAACGAGGCAAGGTTTTCAAGTCCCTTTTCCTTGGCGATAGTCGCCCTCGTTCTCCTCTTGGGTCTGTAGGGTCTGTAAATGTCCTCTATCTCGGTCAGGGTCTCCGCCTTGTCAAGAGCTGCGTTTATATCATCTGTGAGCTTTTCCTGCTCGTCTATGAGCGCTCTGACCTGCTCCCTTTTTTCATCCAGATTTCTGAGATAAGAAAGCCTGTCGAAAAGCTCCCTCAGCACAACATCATCAAGCGAGCCCGTCATTTCCTTTCTGTATCTCGCTATGAATGGAATGGTACAGCCCTCGTCTATGAGCTTAACGGTGTTTTCCGCCTGCTCCCGTCTTATTTTAAATTCGTCCGCCAGCCTCTTTATAATGTCCATTGTGTCTGCTCCTTTACATTTCCACTATCGAGGGCGTGAGAAGTCCGTCCTCTATCTTAACAATGCCGTAGGTACAGCCTGCGCTGCCTCGCGGTCGGGATATACTGCCGGGATTCATTATATACATCCCCCTGTAGTTTTCAATAAGGGGAATATGCGTATGCCCGAATATGCATATATCTGCTCCCAGCTCCGAGCCCTTGTAGCTTATTCTGTCCGTATTCCAATGCACGGAATATTTGTCGCCGTGGGTAATAAAAAACCTCTTGCCTCCCAAAACGAAGGTCTCATCGGCAGGCTCGCTCGAGCCGTAGTCGCAGTTGCCCTTGACATAATAATATCTGAAATCGGGATATTTATTTTTGAGAGTATACACATCCTCCACATAGTCCCCGCAGTGTATAACGGCGTCAAGCATAGAGCCTACGGAGTTGAGAACGGAATACACCCTGCTCAGGTTTCCGTGCGTATCGCTTAAAACAAGTATTTTCATTGCATTTCCTCTAATATCGTCTTTATTTTTTCAAGCGCCTTGCCTCTGTGGCTTATTTTGTTTTTTTCCTCCAGAGAAAGCTCGGCTGTTGTCTTTTCAAGCTCGGGCACATAAAATATGGGGTCGTAGCCGAAGCCGTTGTTCCCCGATATTTTGTGCGCTATAATTCCCTCTATAGTGCCTCTCACGGTGACGGTCTCTCTGCCCGGAGAAGCCACAGCCATGGCGCACACAAAGCGCGCAGTCCTCTTTTCATCTGGCACGCCCTCCAGCTGTTCCAATATCTTGGCGTTCTTATAGTCATAGGAGGTGTCATGCCCCAGATACCTTGCGGACATAACGCCCGGCGCCTTATCAAGATAGTCTATCTCAAGCCCCGAATCGTCTGCGACCACAGTTTGATTGCAAATTTTCATTATTGTTTCGGCTTTTATGGCTGCGTTTTCCTCAAAAGTCGCGCCCGTTTCGTCTATGTCGATGTCAATGCCCGCCTCCGCCATGCTCTTGAAGTCGTATTCGGGGAGCTTGGAGCGTATCTCGCGCATTTTATCGGCATTTGTTGTAGCAAAAATTATAGTTTTCATCACTCTGACCTCGCATTATATTAAAATGCCCCTCAATATTTATAAGCCATCTGCGCCAGCTTAAGGGCGTTTATGCCGTCCACACCCCTGCATATGGGCGCTGCGCTGCCCTCCACATAGTCCGCAAAATTCTGGAGCATGGGAGTATAAGGATCCTGTAAGGGCGCAAAATAGAGCTTTTCGACGCTGCCCTTTATGGCGCTGTCGTTCGTTACCCTTGCTTTATTTATATAGTCGTACACATTTTCATATGTCCAGAGGCTCACATCGTTGTCCTCGACAAGTATTCTGCCCTCCGTGCCGACTATCTCTATAACGTCCTTGCTCATGGGCTCGCCCGTGGAGATGATGAAAACGCCCGACATATCCTTGTATTTCATAAGAAGGGTTGCCTCGTCGTCCACATCGAAGGGATTATATTTGCCGTAGCCCATGTTGGCTATCACCTTGTCGGGCATACCGAAAAACCACTGCCAAAGGTCGAGAGGGTGCTGTCCCTGATTAATAAGAGCGCCGCCGCCCTCGCCCTCCCAGGTGCTTCTCCAGCCCGAGGAATTGTGATAAAACTGTGTTCTGAAAAACTTGGTGCACTTGAAATAAGCCCGCCTTATCTCGCCTATGGTGCCGTTTGATATGGTGTCCATTATCCACTTGTAGAGGGGCTGTATTCTGTTGTTGAACATCATGGCGAAGGGTATGCCCTTCGAGAGCTTGTTCATCTTTTCCACCTCTTTTATGTTTACGCCCGAGGGCTTCTCGCAGAGCACAGCCTTGTTCTTGTCAAAGGCAAGCATGGCTATCTCGGGGTGAAGCTTATGGGGCGTAGTGATTATAACGGCGTCAAACTCCACATAGTTTTCAAAAAGGGAGTCATAGTCGGGATATATCTTTACGCCCTTTATATTTTCCTCCGCCCACTTCACGCTCTCCTCCGAACGCGCCGTTACAGACACAAGGCTCATGTTGGGCACTGCGCCCGAATATATTATTTGGGCATATTTTCTGCCCTGTACGCCCAGTCCTATTATTGCCGCTCTTACCATAATATACCTCCTTTACCGCTTATATCAAACCTTTTCTATGTTGTCGAGTATGTCTTCGTCAATTTCAATATCGGAGCCGTCAAGTATAGACTTGTAATCATCCACAAAAACACCGTATAAAGAAAAGTCGGCAAATATTATCGAATAGGCAAGCTTAATACTTTCGGCTTCATATGCATCCTGTGAAACAGCGCCTGCCTTAACAGCCTCCGAAGCGTCCTCAAGACAATCGCATGCAATAAGTATAGCCTCCCTGTCAGCAGTACAGAATACGGGAGCTTCTAAGGAATCGACCTTTGCCCTTATGGTATCGGCAGCCTTTTTATACTGCGCATAGTCCTCGGACATTTCGTCCGAATCGGCTATAAACTTAAGAGAATCATTCACCGCAGGCAAAATGGCATTTAAGTATTTTTCCTTTTCAGCCTTCTTCTCCGGTGTGAGCTTGCTGTCCGTGGGGTCGTCATTATAGCGCTCATCGTTCAGCACATCTATGTAGTTGTCCTCTATTTTCTGCGCTTCTTCCAAGAAGCTTTCCTGCATTTTTGTCGCCTTTTTCATTTGCTCCGAGCTCATTTTGGCTTGTTCATCGCTGTCCAGAACTTCGAGCCCATTCTTTTCTATTTCTTTCTGCACAACATCGCTGTATTTCAAATCGTCATCCAGAATTTCCAACATTTTATCCTTTAAAACCTTACATTCTTCACCGCACTCCAGCGACTGAACTATGTTCTTATACTTTTTGTCGATCTCTATAGCCGAAGCAAAGAGTTTTTTAAATTCATCCTCGGAGTGTGAAAACGCCATTATTCCCATCAGCTGATATACACTGTAGGCTAATTCATCTTTATAGCAGGATAAAATATAATTTATGGCAAAATCATCATACTGCGTCTTTACGGCAGCCTTTATCTTTTTAAGATCCTCTTCGGGCATGGCGCTGACGGGCGCGGCGCTCTGCTCCTTTTCTCCCGTGGAAATACTCACTGTCTTTGTAGCGCTGTCCCAATTCACTTCAAGCCCGCTTGCCTCGCCTATGGCTCTTAAGGGAAGCATCATGGAGCCATTTATTATCTGCGCGGGAACATCGAGAGTGAATACCTCGTCCTTGTCTACGAGCATAGTGCCCTCTCCCGCGGTTACCTCGACCAAGCCTCCGCCCTTTGAGAGCACGGCGGTCTTGGTGTCCGCCTTCCATTCCACACTGTAGCCGAGCTTTTCAAAAACTCCCCTTAGCGGTATAAGCGTTCTGCCGTCCTGTATGATGGGCTGCTGTGCGGAAAACTCCACCTTCTCGCCGTCAAGCTCTACGCTCACGGCAGCCGCCATGACCTGCGCAGTCGTCATTATTGTTGCCATAAAAAGCGCAATAAATTTTTTCATAAAAATATCCTCCGTAATATATTTATTTTACAACCACATTTTCACCGCCCAGAGCCTCTCTGAGCTTTATTATAAGTACATCATCTATCCTCACGCAGTCCTCGGAGGAGCTGACAAGCCTTCTGCCCGTCTTTTCATCGACTATCCTCACCCTTGTTTTGCCCTTGAAGGCGTTTAAAAGCGTCTTAAGGCTTTCGGGCGTTTGGTCGGAGTCCGCGGGTATCCTTATCCAGAGGTCCTCGACCGTGCGTATTTCCTCCGCTATTATCTTGGGAGGCTGATCGAAGTCTATGCCCGCTCTGCCCTTTAGTATAATTATATTTTCCTCCTCCAGAAGATAGGCTGCGTCCGTATAGCCCTGCGGGAACACCACCACATCCACAGCGCCCGTTATGTCCTCAAGCGTGAGGAAAGCCATGACCTTGTTGGACTTGGTGTAGTGTACGTTCACCTCGGATATAAAGCCCGCAACGGTCACTAGCTCCTTATCCTTCACCTTGGTGGGATCGCTGAAGTCCTCCTTCTCGACGGGAAACTCCTGGAGCGTCCTTGTTATAAGCTTTTTGAGCCTGTCCCAATATTTGTCAAGGGGATTGCCGCTTACATACATACCGAGTATTTTTCTCTCCGTGGCAAGCTTATAGTTGTCGGGAAATTCATCTATATCGGGCAGAACATCCCTGCTGCTCACCTCCGATGGCGTGTCGTTATCCATGCCGAAAAGGTCTATCTGCCCCGCAATGTTGTTCTTGGCGTTGTTCCTTGCGCCCTCGTAGAGCATGGTATAAACATTCATATACTGCGACCTTTTTCCGCCGAGGCAGTCAAAGGCGCCTGCCATTATAAGGTTTTCTATCACCTTTGTATTTACCTTTTCATGCATTCTGTTTATAAAGTCCGTAAGGGAAACAAATTTACCGTTTTTCTCCCTCTCTATCACTATATCCTCTATAGCCTGCTGACCTATGGACTTTATAGCCGAAAGACAGTACAATATGCCCTCGTCGCAGGTGGAAAAATGCCCGTAGCACCTGTTTATATCAGGCGGGAGCACGGCTATACCCATCTGACGGCAGTTGCCTATATAGTCTATCACCTTTCTGGTGTTGCCCGCAACGCTTGTGAGAAGCGCAGCCATGAATTCCAAAGGATAATGGCACTTGAGCCAAGCCGTCTGATATGCCACCACGGCGTATGCGGCGGCATGGGATTTATTGAAGGCGTACTTTGCAAAGTCCGTCATCTCGTCGAATATCTCATTTGCAAGCTCAGGGGATATGCCCTTTGACACACAGCCGGGAATACCCTCCTCAACGCTGCCGTTTACAAACTTCACTCTTTCCTTAGCCATTACGTCGGCTTTTTTCTTGGACATGGCTCGGCGCACCTGGTCGCTGCCGCCCATGGAATAGCCCGCAAGCTCGCGAACTATCTGCATTACCTGTTCCTGATAGACTATACAGCCGTAGGTCTCCTTCAATATTGGCTCCAGAAGCGGATGCTTGTAGGTGACATTATGTCTGTCGTTCTTGCCCTTCACATACTGCGGTATGAAGTCCATGGGACCGGGTCTGTAAAGCGATATGCCCGCTATTATGTCCTCCAGGCTGTCGGGCTTGAGCTCCTTCATGAAGGATATCATGCCCGCGCTTTCAAGCTGAAAAAGTCCGCTCGTCCTGCCCGAGGCTATGAGGGCGTAGACCTCCTTGTCGTTATAGTCTATATTGTCGCCGTTATAAGACGTGCCGTATTTTTTGTTCACCTCGTCAAAGGCGTTCTGTATGACCGTGAGGGTACGAAGCCCCAGAAAGTCCATTTTGAGAAGTCCCAGCTCCTCGCAGGTGGTCATGACATACTGCGTTGTTATGGAACCGTCGCGCACGTTAAGGTTGAGCGGCACATATTCCACAACGGGCTTATCCGATATTATGACGCCTGCGGCGTGGGTGGAGGTGTGGCGGGGAAGCCCCTCCAGCTTCATGCTCATGTCTATTATTCTCTTTACCTGCGGTTCGCCATCGTAGGCTGCCTTAAGCACGGGGTTACGCACGAGAGCATCCTCTATTGTTATGTGCAGGTCATCGGGTATCATCTTGGCTATTCTGTCGCCCTCGGCATACGGAAGATCCAGCACCCTCGTAACATCTCTTATGGCGTTTCTTGCCGCCAAGGTACCGAAGGTGATTATCTGCGACACCTGTTCCGAGCCGTATTTTTCTATAACATAGTCTATTACCTCCTGCCGTCTTTCATAGCAGAAGTCTATATCTATATCGGGCATTGTAACTCTCTCGGGGTTCAAAAATCTTTCAAAGAACAGATTGAACCTCAATGGGTCTATATCCGTTATCCTGAGACTGTACGAAACTATGGAGCCTGCCGCCGAGCCTCTGCCGGGACCTACCGCAATGCCGTGGTCCTTGGCGTATTTTATGAAGTCCCACACAATGAGGAAATAGTCCACAAAGCCCATTGAGCGTATTGTGTCAAGCTCATAGTCGAGCCTTTCCTTAAGCTCCGGCGTCATACTGCCGTAGCGCTCTATAACTCCGTTTTCGCAAAGCTTTCTGAGATATTCATACGCCGTGTAGCCCTCGGGCACATCAAAGCGCGGGAGCTTATATTTGTTGAATTCAATGCTTACATTGCACATATCCGCTATGCGCGAGGTGTTTTCGCAGGCCTCGCGGGCATAGGGGAAAAGCGAATACATCTCCTCGGGCGACTTTAAATAAAACTGTCCGCCCTCATAGCGCATCCTGTTGGGAGTGTTAATGGTAGCGCCCGTCTGTATGCACAAAAGGAGGTCGTGCGCCTCCGCATCCTCCGCATTTATATAGTGCGAATCGTTTGTTACAACAAGGGGTATGCCCGTTTCGCCGTGTATTCGCAATATGGCTTGGTTGACCTGCTTCTGCTCCGCCATGCCGTGGTCCTGAAGCTCCAGATAGAAGTCCTCGCCGAAAAGCTCTCTGTATTTTAAAGCGACCTCCTTCGCCCTGTCATAGCCCACGCGCAGTATGTTCCTCGCAACGGGACCCGCAAGACAGGCGCTAAGGGCAATAAGCCCCTTGTGATATTTTTTGAGAAGCTCAAAGTCTATTCTCGGCTTTTTGTAAAAGCCCTCCGTAAAGCCGTATGAGACCAGCTTTGTGAGGTTTGAAAAGCCCTCGTTGTCCTTTGCCAGAAGCACAAGGTGGTAGTAGAAATTGTCGTCGTTTACTTCCTTTACAAAGCGCGAGCCGTTTGCAATATACACCTCGCAGCCCAGAACGGGCTTTATACCCTGTTCCTTGCAAGCCTTATAAAAATCTATACATCCGTACATTACGCCGTGGTCGGTTATGGCAAGAGAGTCCATGCCCAGCTCCGCGCACCTTTTGACAAGCTCCTTTATCTTGGCTGAGCCGTCCAGAAGGCTGTATTCAGTATGCACGTGCAGATGAGTGAATTTTAAGTTTTTATTTTCGCCCGTTGTATTATTTTCCATGTTATCTGTTTCCTTTTTTTCGTGAAATACCTACATTTATTATACTTCATTATATATGTTTTAGCAAGAAGAATGTTAAGTTTTAAGTCAAGCGTCCGTTATTTATCTGTCATAATTTTATAAATCGGGGAAAAGCTAAAAAAGAGGTGAAAAAAGTGAAAAAGATATGTTTTATATTATTGGCGCTCGGTATGCTCGCAGGCTGCAGCAAGCCCGAAGCAAAGGACATACCCTTAAGCGATATAACGGAGCAGATAAAGGTGATAGCGGAGTTTGAAAATGCAGCCACGGCAGACCTTACCGACCGCAAGACTGCCGCGCAGTACGGCATAGACCCCACGGCTATAAAAGAGGGCTATGTATATTATTCTCAAAGCGAGGACAAGGCGGACGAGGTGATAATTGCAAGGGCGTCGGAGCAAAGCGATGTGGAAAGCATTGAAAAGGCAATATCAAACGAACTGAATGCAAGAACGGAGGCGTGGAAGGATAACGAAAACGAATCCGAAAAGATAAAAAACCACATAATGCGCACAATAGACGACTGCGTGCTGCTTGTGATAGGCGATGAAGCCGAAGCCGTAGACCAAGTATTCTGCCAGCTGAACGAAAGGAATAATATAGGGTGAGGCAACGCCTTCTTTGTGTAGGGTAAGAAATTTTGCACTTCCCTTGCTCCTCTTCCCCCCCCTTCAGTCAGGCTAAAGCCTGCCAGCTCCCCCGTAGGGGGAGCCAAGAATTTGGGGTTATCCGCTGCCTCTCGGCTCCCCCATTGCACCGCAAAAACTTATGCGGACAGCCAAAGGCTGGCTTTCGTAGTGTGCATGATCAAAAAGCGCCGCAGACTAAAATCCGCAGGAGGAATTCACTTCCTCCGAGGACAGGAACTTTTCTGTAATTTTGGTGATTTATTCACCAAAATTCAGAAAACACGGCTGGTTCCTTCCTTAGCCAAACTGAAAGAAATGCAAGCATTTCTTTCAAGCGTGTCGATTTTATCGACACGCAAAAAGCCCCGCTAAACGGGGCTTAAAATTACTTTCTGTTATATTTCTTATTGAACTTATCAACTCTGCCGCCTGCATCAAGAAGCATCTTCTGGCTTCCTGTGTAGAAAGGATGACACTTGGAGCAAACCTCCACTCTTATCTCCTTCTTTGTAGAGCCGATAACAAACTCATTACCACAGTTGCACTTTACAGTGGCCTGGTAGTATTCGGGATGTATACCGTCCTTCATTATTAACACCTCTTTCTCTGTATTGGGATACATTTTGGCATCCCTGCGTCACATAACAAGCAAATTATATCACAGCCGAAAACAAATTTCAAGTGTTTTTTTTATTTTTTTATAATTTAGGCTTATTGTACTGTGCTATCTTGAAATTGAGCCTGTCGAGCGTATCATTAAGCTCGGATATACGCTTTTCAAGCTTTTCCTTCTCGTCAATGAGTATGAGCTTTCTTTCCTCGGCAGTTTCCTCGCCCTGCTGGAAGAGTGCTATGTACCTTGTAAGCGCTTCTATTGGAAGTCCCGCGCCTCTCATGCACCTTATAAACTCTATCCAGTGGCAGTCATCCTCGGTGTAATCCCTTATACCGCTCTTGTTCCTGCCGATACGGGGAATAAGCCCTATCTTCTCATAATATCTCAAGGTATCGGCTGAAATGCCGTATCTCTTTGCTACCTCTGCTATTGTCATCTCCCGCACCTCCATAATTACTATAAATACTTTACCCTATCTATAATAATATCTGGAGTAAACTCTAAGTCAAGCCAATTTTCATTAGAATTTGATTAAATCGCATTGCCCTCGAACTGCGTCATGTAAAGCTCGTAATATTTGCCTTTCTTTTTTATAAGCTCCTCGTGGCTGCCCGTTTCGGCTATCCTGCCCTTGTCCATAACGACTATGAGGTCGGCGTCCTGTATGGTGGAGAGGCGGTGAGCTATTATAAGGCTCGTTCTCTCCTTCATGAGGTTCACCATTGCGTTTTGTATATTCTTTTCGGTACGGGTATCTACGCTCGATGTAGCCTCGTCGAGTATGAGTATTTTGGGATCGGCAACAAAGGCTCGGCATATGGACAAAAGCTGTCTTTGTCCCTGAGAGAGATTTTGTCCCGCAGCCGTGAGCATAGTGTCATACTTCTTGGGGAAGCGCCTTATCATATTGAAGCAATTGCTCAGCCTGGAAGCCTTTATTATGTCCTCATCCGTGGCGTTTTCGTTGGAATATCTCAGGTTATTCATTATGGTGTCGGAGAAAAGCACGGTGTCCTGCAAAACTATGGCTGTGCTCCGTCTGAGCTCGTCAAGCGCAATATCCTTAATGTTCACGCCGTCTATGAGTATTTCTCCGCTATCTATGTCATAAAAACGCATGAGTAGATTTACAACGGTAGTTTTTCCGCTGCCCGTGGCGCCTACAAGAGCTACCTTATGCCCTGCGAACACCTCCAAATCAAAATCAAAGAGCACCTGCTTACCCTCGTGATAGGAGAAATTGACATCCTTAAAGGTTATGACGCCCTTTGTTTCATTCATATCGTGGGTGCCGGATTTGTCCTCGCTCTGCTCTTCCATGAGCGCAAATATTCTCTCCGCGCCCGCTATGGCGGTCTGTATCTGACCGTATACCTGCGCTATCTCGTTTATGGGTCTGCCGAACTGCTTGGCATAGACTATGAACGCCGAAACAACGCCTATGGAAATAATGCCCTTTAGCGCAAAAAGTCCGCCGAACGCCGCTATTATAACAAAGCCTATGTTGTTTATGACATTCATTATGGGACCCATAGAGCCGCCGAGAGTCTCCGCGGCTATGCCCGTGAAGGTAAGCTTGTCGGAGCTTTCCTCAAACTGCGCTATGACCTCCTCCTGTCTGTTGTAGGCAACGACTGTCTTATAGCCCGTGACCTTTTCCTCGACTATAGAGTTGAGCTCACCCAGAAGTATCTGCCTTTTTAAGAAAAACCTGCGCATTATGCCCGAAAGCACCTTTGTGACAACTACGGTGAGTATGACCGTTGTGCAGGACAAAAGCGCCAAGGATGGGCAGAAATACACCATCATAAAGACTGTGCCCGCAATGGTGAGCACGCCCGAAACAAGGGCGCCGAGCGACTGCGAAACGGTGTTTGATATGTTTTCCACATCGTTTGTCATACGGCTCATTATGTCGCCGTGTGGGTGATTATCTATATATTTTATGGGAAGGTTGACTATTTTTTCAAAAAGGTCGCTCCTAAGCTTGCGCACTATCCTTTGGCTGAGCTCCGCGCTCAATATATTCTGAAAAAGCGTGGAAAGGCTTAAAAGTACATATATGCCCGCCATAGCTATGAGTACGCCGCCTATGTCCGAATATCTGCCCGCCGCTATGGTGTCTATCGCCTTGCTCTGGAGACCCGGAGCGGAAACCGTGCTGAGCACAACGACTACCACCACAAACAAAAGCAGGAGCACAAGTCTGAATTCGTCCGAAAAATATTTCAGCAGGCTTTTAACGGTCTTTCCCGTATCTGCGGGCTTTTCCGTGAGATAGTTGCGGGGTCCGCCTCTCATGCCCGGTATTTTCATATTTACCTTGGGTTTGTTGTCAATACCGCTCATTGTGCGTCACCTCCGCCCTTAAGCTGGGACTCGTATATGTCCCTGTATATCTCGCAGCTTTCCATAAGCTTTTCATGGCTGCCGCAGTCCACTATGCTGCCGTTGTCTATAACGGCTATCCTGTCGGCGCCCTTTACGGAGGCTATACGCTGAGCTATTATTATCTTTGTGGTGCTGTCATACTTTGTGTTGAGCACCTTATAGAGCTTTGCCTCGGTCTTGAGATCGAGGGCGCTCGTGGAGTCGTCAAATATGAGTATCTCGGCATTTTTCAAAAGCGCTCTGGCTATAGCCACTCTCTGCTTTTGTCCGCCCGAAAGGCTCATGCCCTTTTCCGCAACGGCAGTGTCGAGTCCCTCCGACTTGTCGGCTATGAACTCCATAGCCTGCGCGTCCTCCGCAGCAGCCATTATTTCATCGGCGGAGGCGTTTTCCTTGCCCCACATTATATTTTCGCCTATTGTGGTGTTGAAAAGCTCGCTTTTCTGCAAGGCGACCGCTATTTTATTCCTCAGCTCATTAAGAGCGTAATCCCTTACATCAATGTTGTCAACGAGCACGCTGCCCTCCGTTGCATCGTAAAAACGGGGTATGAGATTTATAAGCGTGGACTTTCCGCTGCCCGTTGCGCCAAGTATGCCGAAGGTCTCGCCCGGCTCTATGGTCATGTTTATATTGTCGAGCACAAGCTCGCCGTTTCCTCCGGGATAGGCAAAGGACACGTTTCTGAACTCTATCCTGCCCTTTACATCGCTTTTAACGGCGGAGCTTCCGTCCTTTATGACGGGAGCCTCCCTAAGTATTTCGTTAAGTCGTTTGCCCGAGGCTGTACCTCTTGAAACGGTCTGGAATATCATGGCAAGCATAATGACGGAGTGCATTATGCGCGAAAGATATGTAACGGCAGCCATTATTGCGCCAGGTGTGGCATTGCCCGCCTGCACCTCTATTGCGCCTATTTTTATGATGACAACAAGCGCCATGTTCAAAATAATGTTTGCAAGGGGCGTCATAAAAGCAAAAAGTCTGAGCACTCTTAACTGTGTGTTCACAAGCTCATCGTTGGCATTGCCGAAGCGGTTTATTTCAAAATCCTCCTTTACATATGCCTTCACAACTCTTGCGCCTGCAACATTTTCCTGCACCACATTGTTTACATTGTCTAGCTTTCTCTGGAGGGTGTCAAAGAACGGATTTGCCTTTGAAATAAAGAAAAGCACTCCTATTATGACCACGGGAAGAGTACAAAAAAGCACCTCGCCGAAGCGAAGATCGAGCGTCCACACGCAGAATATACCTCCGAAGAAAAGCATCGTGGTGCGGACAAAGCCTCTCACGCTCTGCGTGGCAAGATTCTGGAGCTGCGTAACATCGTTTGTTATTCTGGTAACAAGAGAGCCCGTTGAAAATTTATCCGTCTGCTCGAACGAAAACTCCATAACACGCCTGAAGCAAGCCTTCCTTATGGCGTTTGCCCAGTTCTGACTGAACATATTGGCAAACACGCCCGAAAGCACTCCCGACATACCGCCAAGTATGACTACGAATATCATTTTAAGTCCCATGGATATGACAAGCTCCATGTTGCCCGCGCCGCCGTTATTGAGTCCCAGAACGCCGTCGTCAACTATGACCTGCATCATCTTGGGCTGAACAAGGTCCATTGCTACCTCGCCTATCATAAAGAGAGGAGCAAGAAGCACAAATATCCAATATTTTTTTAACAGCTTAAACATATACTACTCCTCCGACTTTAAAAATAGGGGATGTCATGATGAACATCCCCTCTGCGTGTCGATAAAATACAAAAAATTAATAACAAGCCGCAAGACTTGCAAGCAAGTCTTGCACCCTACCACCATTTCGGCACAAAGCAAGCTTTGTTTGAAATGGTCCCCCTCC